>DATBBY010000015.1:0-8958 GCA_036270765.1 Candidatus Acidiferrum sp. | reverse complement strand
CCAAGAGAACTCCGGCGATAATCGCTAGCATTTAACTCACCTCATCCTGAAATTTCAAAGGCACGCGATGGTCCATGCGGTGCGATTCAGAGTTTTAGCATCCGGTACTAAAACAGTCGATAAGGAGCAATGCGTAAAGGGAGTACGAAATCACTGTAGAGCGCGTAGGTATTTGCCCCGGCTAAGTGGCTTGTTTGCTTTTTGCACTACGCGTTTTGGATTTTTTCCCGCCAAACGCCGCTCGCGCACTGGCGATCATCTTGTCCATATCCTCGCCAGCTTTGGAGAACACCGCGTCCACTCCGGCGGCGCGCGCGGCGCGATCCACTTCAGGGCCGCCATGCGCGGTGAGAATAAAAATGGGTGTGGACGGCGAGTTCAATTTCAGCGTTTCAGCCGCCTCCAGCCCGTTCATGATGGGCATAGATAAATCCAGGACGATCAAGTCGGGCGCCAATTCGTCAGCTTTGTGAATGGCGTCCATCCCGTTTACGGCTTCACCCACCACGCTGAAACCCGGCTCGGCTTCAAACAAAGCGCGCACGGCGATGCGCACACTATCAGAATCGTCGACGATCAGGACGGTAGGCATGGGGTTTGGGTTTGGGCGAGGATTCGAGTCTTCGGTCCGCCGAAAGGATGGCAAAACGTCATCATATACTTGTTAGATGACACCTCATTCCTTTGTGTTGGACGGAGTGTAAGTCAAGTGTTTGTTAAATAGACATAAGGTATTCACTGCACCACTTTAGTCTTAGTCGGGTGCTGCGACGTCCAGGCCAAACTCTTTGTGGGTAGCGATCAGGGCCTTCTTGACCGCCTGATCTTCAATCACAAAGGAGATATTGCTCTCCGAGGAACCCTGCGCGATGGCGATCAGGTTGATGTCTTCCCGCCCCATGGCGGCGAATGTGCGTCCCGCCACGCCCGGCGTTCCGCGCATGTTTTCTCCCACAACCGCCACAATGGCGATGTTATTGACTACCGTGACGTGTTCGACCTTGTGATGCGCAAGGTCCTGCGCGAACTCCTTACGAAGAGCCTCCACGGTGCGCTCGGCATCGCCGGCTGAGACGATAAAGCAAATATCGTTTTGTGACGACGACTGCGAAATCAAGAGTACGTTGGCACGCAAGTCCGCGGTGGTTGAAAATGTGCGGCCCACCACGTCCGGCAATCCCACAATGCCCGGCCCGCCCACAGCGATTAACGTGACATCCCGAATAGCCGTCAACGCTTTTACGCCGCCGCCGATGCTGCGACCTTCAGGGGTAATCTTTGTTCCGGGCTTGCCGGGAGAGAAACTATTGCGAATCCAGACGGTGATGCCGGCTTGCATGACGGGATTAAGGGTTTTTGGATGCAGCACTTTCGCGCCAAAATAGGCGAGCTCCGCAGCTTCGCGATAAGAGATGACGGGAATGGTGCGGGCCTCGGGGACCAGCCTGGGGTCCGCGGTCAGCACGCCATCCACATCGGTCCAGATCACTACCTCGCCGGCGTCCAGAGCCGCGCCCAGAATGGTCGCGGAGTAATCTGATCCGCCGCGGCCCAGGGTAGTCAACTTTCCCTCAGAGGTTGCGCCAATGAAACCAGTCACGACCGGCACGATGCCCTGTGCGAGTAACGGACGTAACCGCGCTTGGGCTCTGTCGCGGGTCAGCTCCATCAGAGGTTCAGCCCCACCGTGAAAGGCGTCCGTAACGATCAGTTCAGTAGCGTCTATGGATTCCGAGCGCAAACCGAGCGTAACTAATGCGGCAGCTACGATTGGCGCGGACAAGCGCTCGCCCAGGCTGGAGATTTCATCCAGGGTGCGGGGCGACAATTCACGCAGCAGCGCAGTGCCGTCGCACAAGCGCCTGGCTTCAGCGAGCACGCCATCGAGTTTTTGCATTACGCTTTGGCGTTCTTTGGGTTCCGCAATCAAGGCTTCCACGGCGGCTGCGTGTTGACTTCGCAAAACATTAGTAAGATGAGCTACTTCCGTCGCATCACCGCTGGCGGCTTTTCGCGCGGCTTCAATCAAGCGATTGGTGACGCCGCTCATGGCCGATACCACCACGACGCAGGGATTCTTCCTGGCGGCTTTGGCCACGATTTGTGCAGTGCGAGCAATACACGTCGCGTCGCCGACGGACGTGCCGCCAAATTTCATTACCTGTAGCGCTGAATTCATTCCTGCTAGTCCACCTTTTCGACTCGGTTTAAGTTGTGGATGCCATCCCGAATATCGCGCCTGAAATTTCAGTGCGCTGGCACTTCATTCGAGTATACGAGAATCGCGTTCAGCTCCAAGGTTTAAGCAGTCGGGCGGTTGAGGCACCCGCAACCGGATGCTATCCTGCGTACTTATGGCGGACCCTGCTGTTTCGCCCCCGGAAATTGCGCAAATACAGCCTCTGGACCACTCCCGGCGCCAGTTGGAGGCGCTGCTGGAAGTGAGTGAGGCCATCGCGCAGCAGCGCGATTTGCCAGCGCTTTTTCACGAGCTGTCCGAGCGGCTTCACTGGGTGGTGGAGTTCGACTTCCTGACGCTAGTGCTGCACGACCCTATCCGCAACGTAATGCGGCTGCACATATTGGAGTCACGAATTTTCACCGACAAAGTGGCGGGGAAGGAAATGCCCATCGAAGGGCATCCTGCCGGATGGGTGTGGCAGTCGCAGCAGCCATTCGTAGTAAACGAAGAGGACACCCGCTACCCGTTGTTCCTGCAGCAGTTGCGCGAGGCTGGGGTACATTCCATCGCGATGGTTCCGCTGACCACCGCGCAGCGGAGAGTGGGAGCTCTGGGATTCGGCACGCTGCTGCCCCAGAAAATAACCGATTCGGAATTGGCGTTCATGCAGCGCGTGGCCAGCCAGGTCGCGGTAGCCGTCGACAACGCCTTGAACCTGGAGACTTCGCAAGCATATCAAGCGCAGTTGGCCGAGGAACGCGATAGGCTGCGGGTACTGCTGGAAGTGAACAATGTACTGGTCAGCACCCGCGAGTTGCCGGAAGTTTTTCGCGGCATTGTTTCGACCCTTGAGCATGTGATTCATCATGATTACACCAGTCTTGCGCTGCTGGATCCGTTCACAGGCTTGCTGAAGATTTATGCTCTCGACTTTCCTGGCCGCCAGGAACTGATTAAGCCGGAAGTCACCATCCTGCGCGATATGTCTCCGTCAGGCGATACCATTGCCACCGGCAAGTCGGTATGTGTGCGCGGCGCTGAGCTGGATCGTTATCCCAGCGAGGTCATGAAAATTCTTCGCAAAGACGGTATACAAACAATCTGCTGCATTCCGTTGGTCACTCAGGGCCGGACCTTCGGGACGCTGAACGTGGCCAGCCGCCGTCTGGAAGCTTTTTCCGAGCGCGAGATTTCACTGCTGCAACAAGTGGGGACGCAAATTGCCATCGCGGTGGAAAATGCGCTGGCGTTCAAGGAAATTGACGCGCTAAAAGATAAGCTGGCCGAAGAAAAACTGTATCTGGAAGAGGAAATTCGCAGCGAATTTAATTTTGAGGAAATTATTGGCGATGCTCCATCGCTGAAACGGGCGCTGTCGCAGGTAGAAGTGGTGGCTCCGACTGATACCGCCGCGCTGATTCTGGGTGAGACGGGCACCGGCAAGGAACTAATCGCGCGCGCGATTCACAACCTCAGCCCACGCCGCGAGCGCACCTTCGTTAAAATAAATTGTGCGGCCATTCCCAGTGGGCTGCTGGAGTCCGAACTCTTTGGGCACGAGCGCGGCGCTTTTACCGGGGCCTTGAATCAGAAAATCGGGCGTTTTGAGCTGGCAGACCACGGCACGTTGTTTCTTGATGAAGTGGGCGACCTGCCCATGGAGCTTCAGCCGAAACTGTTGCGCGTTTTGCAGGAACACGAGTTTGAGCGGCTGGGAAGCAACCGCACCATAAAAGTGGATGTGCGGGTGGTCGCCGCAACGAATCAGGATTTGGCCAAGCAGGTTGCCGATCGCACTTTTCGCAGCGATCTTTATTACCGCTTGAATGTTTTCCCCATCCAGATACCTGCCTTGCGAGAACGGCGCGAGGATATACCACTGCTGGTACGCTATTTCGTTCAAAAATTCAGCCGCATATTAAATAAGGTGGTCGAGTATGTGCCAGCGGACGCGATGAGCGCGCTGGGAAATTATTCCTGGCCGGGAAATATACGCGAACTTGAAAATTTTATTGAGCGCGCCGTGTTACTGTCGCCGGGCAAAGAATTGCGTATCCCGATTTCCGAGCTATTAAACGAGCCGGAGTCGCCTTCAGCGGAGATTTCTTCTTCTCGCACCATTACCGCCCGTGGCAATAACAACAGTGACGAGGTATTGGCTCCCGGTTCCATATCCACACTTGAACAAGCAGAACGCGAGCATATCTTACGGGCCCTGCAGCAAACTCAATGGCGCATCGGAGGTCCGAAAGGAGCTGCCACTCTGCTGGACATGAAACGCACCACGCTGCAGGCGCGTATGAGAAAATTAAATATTCGCCGTCCGGTATAAAAGTTTCCGGCCAGTACATTCTTCTGGGTACACGACAATAGCCCAAGCGCAAGCTACAATTGTGCGGCACACAGAGAGCTAACAGCACTATGGTGCTGACGTTGAGGAGACCTTGAGATTATGAAGCGCGCGTTAATCACCGGCATTACCGGCCAGGACGGCTCCTACCTAGCCGAGCTGTTGCTTTCAAAAGGCTATGAAGTGCACGGCATCATCCGGCGCTCCAGCACCTTTAACACCCAGCGAATCGACCACATTTATCAGGATCCCAACGATCCTAACGCGCGATTATTTTTGCATCACGGCGATTTATCCAGCACGGAGTGGATTTTGAGCCTGATTTATAGCCTGGCTCCGGATGAGCTTTACCATCTGGCGGCACAGAGTCACGTGCGCGTGAGTTTTGATGTTCCCGAATATACCGGCGATGTCACCGGGCTGGGAACCATGCGATTGCTCGAAGCGGTACGCCGCAGTGGATGCAAGACCCGTTTCTATCAGGCCTCCAGCTCGGAAATGTTTGGTTCTGCGCCCGCTCCGCAAAACGAGAACACCTTGTTTCAGCCACGCAGTCCCTACGCGGCGGCGAAGGTTTACGCCTATTGGATGACCAAAATTTATCGCGAAGGTTACGGCTTGCATGCCGCCAACGGCATCCTCTTCAATCATGAGAGTCCCCGGCGAGGCGAAACTTTCGTTACCCGAAAAATCACGCGGGGAGTCGCCAATATTCTGGCCGGCAAAGAAAATACTTTGTATCTCGGCAATCTGGAATCCCGCCGGGACTGGGGTTACGCGCCAGAATATGTGGAAGCGATGTGGCAGGTGGTGCAGCAGGGTACGGCAGATGATTTTGTTATCGGCACAGGTGAAGCGCACTCGGTAAAAGAATTTGTGGAAGGGGCTTTCTCCTACGCGGGACTGGAATGGCAAAAGCACGTGAAGATTTCCGAACGCTATTTTCGCCCCTTGGAAGTCGATACTCTGATTGCCGACACTACAAAATGCCGCGCTGCGCTGGGTTGGGAAGCCCGCATCAAATTCCATGACCTGGTGGCCATCATGGTGGATGCCGACGTCGAAGCGCTGGGGTTGAGGTCGCCTGGCCGAGGCAAGGCGATCCTCGAAGAGAAGATCGGGCCGTGGAATCGTTGGCACAATTCTGTGACTCGGGTGGCTCAAGCGGTGGAAGGGCAAGCGTCGCACTAGAAATTCCGTTCCAATCATTTAGAAATCAACAGCAATTGAGGGCACATGGGTTTTTGGGAGACTCGTCGCGTTGTGGTTACAGGGGGTCATGGCTTTCTTGGTTCTTTCGTGGTGGACAAACTGCGCGCCGCAGGAGCCAAAGAAGTCGTGGTGCCACGCAGCGACAAGTACGATCTACGGATTCAAACCGAAGCCCTTCGCCTGTATACCGATACTCGTCCCGACATTGTGATTCATCTCGCGGCCGTCGTAGGGGGGATTGGCGCCAACCGTAAATATCCCGGCCGCTTTTTTCACGACAACGCGATCATGGGGTTGAACGTCATCGAAGCCGCGCGCATCACCGGCATCGAGAAGTTTGTGTGTGCCGGAACCATCTGCTCTTATCCCAAATTCACTCCCGTGCCTTTTCGCGAAAAAGATTTTTGGAATGGATATCCGGAAGAAACCAACGCGCCGTACGGCTTGGCCAAGAAAATGTTGCTGGTGCAGTTGCAAGCGTACAGCGAAGAATATGACTTTAACGGTATTTATTTGACTCCGGTAAATTTATACGGGCCGCGCGACAATTTCGATCTGGAAAGCTCGCACGTGATTCCGGCTTTGATTCGCAAATGCATTGAAGCAAAACAAGCCGATGCTCCGGAAATTGTGGCTTGGGGGACGGGTAACGCGACGCGAGAATTTTTGTATGTGGAGGATGCCGCGGAAGCCATCGTACTTGCCGCTGAAAAATATTCGAAACCTGACCTGGTTAACCTGGGATCGGGCGAAGAAATCAGCGTGCGCGATTTGCTGGAGATGATCCGCACCCTGACAGGCGCGAAGAGCGCAGTGCGATGGGATCACAGCAAGCCGGATGGGCAGCCACGGCGTTCGCTGGATACTTCGCGAGCTGCGCAAGAATTTGGGTGGCGAGCAAAAACTTCGTTGCATGCCGGCCTAAAAGAAACCATTGAGTGGTTTACTGCTAGTCGCACGACAGCGAGCGTCTGAGCCAAGTAACTTCAACTTTTTCCTACATGCGCGGAGGGCAAATCCAACCCAAACAAAAGTATATTTATATTTTAGTTGACTAACTGATAATAGTAGGTTAGTTTACCTCAATCTGTAGCGCGCCCGCCAGATAGCTAAACATACGGAACCAGTCTTAAACGAGGCCAAAACGATGTCCAGCCCCGGTGTGTCTCCTGATCCACGGCCACTCGTCGCTCACCTGAAGCAAATCCCAATTAAATTTTCGCCGTTCGATCAACAGCACTATCAGCGGTTGATTCGCGCGCGCGAAGAGGCCATTCCGCATGTACTGCATCGCCTTATCCCCGCCCTCGGGTTGAAGACAGCACTCGACGCCGGAGCAGGGGTCGGTTTCTTTTCGCAAACCCTTGCGGACTGCGGGCTAAATGTTCGCGGCTTTGACGGCCGCACGGAAAATGTCGTTGAAGCACGCAAGCGATTTCCGAATATCCCTTTTGAGCAAGCCAATCTTGAAGAGCATTCCGTGCTGACGCTGGGGGAATTTGACCTGGTTTTATGTTTTGGATTGCTTTATCACCTCGAAAATCCTCTCCTGGCGGTGCGGCATCTTCGTTCGTTAACCGAAAAGTGTTCGCTGCTGGAAAGCATGTGCGTGCCCGACAACAAGCCTTCCATGCTGTTGAGGGAAGAGCCTTCAGAGTTCGACCAGGGGCTTACAGATGTGGCCTGTTACCCCAGCGAAGACAGCTTAATAAAGTTGCTGTATCGCGCGGCTTTCAACTTTGTGCATCGCCTGGCGTCGCTTCCGAAGCATGACGATTTCTGCGAGACCTTTGAGCACCGACGCAAGCGCACCGTTCTGGTAGCTTCATCCATTCCCATCGATATTTCTGGCTTTCGGCTCTGTATGGAAACCCACGAAAAACAGGATCCGTGGAGCAAAGTGACTGCATTGCCGGGCACAATTTCGCAGCGTATTGTTCGTTTTCTAGCGCTGCCAGGCCGAAATAAATACATCTCCGTTGCCAATCATATCCGCAGAGTTCTTCCCGGAACTCCGATGCCCTGGCGATTACCTTTCGGAGCGTGGTGGCTGGCGCGGGACGGCGAGTTGGATCACAAGCTAGTGCAGGAAAACTTCGAACGGGCCGAACTGCATTTTGTTGAACGGCTTCTGCGCCCAGGCATGGTTGTCCTGGACATCGGGGCGCACCACGGGTTGTATACCTTATTGGCGTCGAAATGTGTGGGGCGGAAGGGGCAAGTGATTGCTTTCGAGGCTTCACCTCGAGAATGTCGCCGTCTCGCCACGCATGTGCGCATCAATGGATGTCGCAACGTGCGTATCGAACCTCACGCGGTTGGCAGTGAAAACGGCCCCGGCGAACTATATGTGGTAAATGGCTCTTGCGATGGGGGGAATAGTTTACGGGCGCCGATGGTAGTCGAATCCACGTTCAAGATCCCCGTGCAGGTCAGCCCGGTGGACGATGTGTTGCTCGAGCTGGGCATTTCCCGTGTTGACTTTATTAAGTTAGACGTGGAGGGCGCTGAGCTGTCGGCATTGAAAGGCACCGCGCGGCTTTTACGCGGAGTCGCCCGCCCAGCGATTCTCGTGGAGGTTCGGGATATTCGCACACAGCCTTGGGGATATCCATCGAAAGCTATCGTTGAATATCTCACCCGTGCCGGGTACCGCTGGTTTGAAATCAACGCGGACGGTTCGTTGCATCCCACATCGCACGAGCTGAATTACTATGACGCTAATCTGGTGGCTTTACCGCGAGAGCGGGAAAGAGAGTTTCGCAATCTCGTTGAACGCAAAACCCTGGCTCCCTATGGCGCTCAGCATTGGTCTCTTGGCGCGTCCGCCCGTGAACGGGGCATCCAGATTCTCAAGTCCATGGTTCGCGTCCGGCAAGGCTAAGTCCAAACTCAGGACACCGCCTCTTCGGTCGTTGAGAACAGACGGATATTTCCTGGTGGGTGAGTCGCCGCGACAAAGCGTGTACGACGCTCTTAACGACGGGTTCGCTCGTTCCACCGGGGATATCATGGGGTGGCTGAACGCCAGCGATCTCTTACATACGAACGGCTTATTTGTAGTCGGAAGCGATTTCGCATCCCTGCGCGCCGTGGAATGGCTCACCGGGCGGCCCACGCGCTTCAACCCGAACGGCATGACCGTAGATATTCGTACTCTGCCCAGCTGGTCACGCTACCGCTTCCTGGCCGGCGCTAACAAATACATTCAACA
>DATBBY010000014.1:0-1583 GCA_036270765.1 Candidatus Acidiferrum sp. | reverse complement strand
AGGGACGCGGCGTTTTCGGTATACGCGCTCGTGCGCCTTGGATTTACGGAAGAAGCGGCGGGATTCGTGCAGTGGATCAGGAACCATGTCGCGAAACACACGGCGTCAAACGAAAAGATACCTTCCTTGTTCTCCATCTACGGCAATCCCGAATTGCCGGAGCTGGAACTGACGCACTGGGAAGGGTACAAGAAATCGGGCCCGGTGCGAATTGGGAACGACGCGTACAAGCAATTTCAGAGCGATATTTACGGCGAGCTCATGGATTCTCTTTATCTCTACAACAAGTATGTGCTGCCGATCCCCTACGATTTCTGGACGAGGATTCGGGACCGGATAGACTGGATCTGCGAGCACTGGAGAGAACCGGACGAAGGAATCTGGGAGATGCGCAACGAGCAAAAACACTTTGTGTATTCGAAGCTGATGAATTGGGTGGCGCTGGACCGCGGTATCCGGCTGGCGGACAAGCGATCGTTTCCATCGAACCGGGACAAGTGGGCACGCGAACGGGATGCGATCTACGAAGAGGTGATGAAACGCGGATGGAGCCAGAAGCGGCAGGCGTTCACGCAATTCTATGGCAGCGAAGACCTGGACGCTTCGGTGTTGATTATGCCACTGGTTTTCTTCATGGCACCGACTGATCCGCGAATGGTGAAGACGATCAAAGCAATTATGAAAAATCCGAAGGAGGGCGGGCTGGTGAGCGACGGATTGGTGTACCGGTATCCGCCGGAGCCGCGGATTGATGGGCTGGCGGGCGAGGAAGGGACATTCAACATGTGCTCGTTCTGGCTGGTCGAGGCGATAACGCGTGCGGGAATGGCCGACCGGGAGATGCTGGATCAAGCACGACTTCTATTCGAACGCATGCTGGGATATGCGAACCATTTGGGGTTGTATGCGGAGCAGACAAGCTCGCAAGGCGAGGCGTTGGGAAATTTTCCGCAGGCGTTCACGCACCTGGCGCTGATTAGCGCGGCGTTTAACTTGGACCGGACGTTGAATGCGCTCCACTAAGATTGCCCTGGGGCGCTTTCCAGTTGCAAATGTTGACTCCTCAAAAGCGGCGGCAAGACCGCCGCACTCCAAAGTGCTACATTACCTTTATATGCCATTTAAGAAGATTGACAAGGAACTGGAATGCACGACCTCTGTGATGCGGCCGTTTGGGTGCATGGAGCTGTGGGCCGGGAATGAGAGAGCCCATCGTTCGCTGGACCTGGCAGGGCTGGAGGGCGACGTCATTGCGGTTCCTTCGGGTGGAAATGAAGGCGGAGACCTGGCGGCGGTTTTCTCTTGCAGCGACTGCATCGCACGAGTGGTTCTGGCGGATTGCGTCGGGCATGGGTATGTGGCGAGCGGTGTAGCTCGGCACGTTCATAAGCTACTGCACAAATTTCATGACATTCGCGATACGGCGGGGTTATTGGCAGCGCTGAATGACGAATTCACGCTCGGGACGGCGAATTCCGAAGAAGGACTGCGGCTGACAACGGTGGTGACGGGAACATATGACGGAAAGAGCGGCGAGTTTAATTTTGCGTATGCGGCGCACCCGCGAATGCTGGTGTGGAGAG
>DATBBY010000013.1:0-5609 GCA_036270765.1 Candidatus Acidiferrum sp. | reverse complement strand
GGGCTGGACATTCAGGAGGCAAAAAAAGGCCAGGTCGAATCATGACCTGGCCTTTTGGGCGAAGCCGCCCACAATAAAGTGCCGCGTACCGGATCTATTTGCCGGTTTTCCCCATAGGTGGAGTCACAACCTCCTTGTGCTGCGCACAAGCCCCGAGTCCTAAAGCGGTGACCATAACGGCCACGATCATGATCGTTTTCAATAGTTTCAATCTATCTCGCCTCCTTTCGCCGCAAGTTGCTCCGGTCTGTTTAGGCAGGGAACAACGGGGAAGCAATGCTTTTTCTTAATTTTTTTGGATGTATCACAAACGGGCCGCCGGATTTATTTCGAGTATCCGGTCGTTCCCGCGCTTGTGGTCACGGTCTCCTTCCTTTGAGAGCAAGCCCCAAAGCTCAACGCAGTGGCCAAAACGGCCACAATTATGATCGCTTTCAAAAATTTCAATGTTTCTCGCCTCCTTTCGCCGCAAGCTGCAGTTACCCGTTTAAGATTACACGGGAAGCAACGTTCCTGTCACCAAATTTGGATGTATCATCCAGGCCATTCGGCCTGAAAACCCCAACCTTCCAAGTCCCAAGTGCCAGAGTACTTCCAAGCTTCACCTGCAAATTGCAGTCGCGCTTTTCGGAGTTTGATGCTCGATGCTTCTCTGCAGGATGGATGTTGGCGTTTGGAGCTTCAAAATCATTGTTCGATCACAACCGGTGCGCCTTCTTCAACCAGGTCGAACAGTTCGACCACGTCTGCATTTCGCATCCTCACGCAACCGCAACTGGCGGGCGTGCCGATTTTGCCCTCGTGTTTGGTCCCGTGAATGTAGATGAAGCGGTTGTGCGTATTGGCATTCTGCTCATCCAATCCGTCGAGCCACAAAATACGCGACATCACCAGGTCGTCGGTTGCAGGGAGTGGGTCGCCGGTCTTGAGGGCCACGCGGCCCTGAAAAATCGTTCCACTCGGCATTTCGCCGCCGATCTTCTTCGCTACGCAAAACCGACCCGTTGGCGTTTTCATGCTCCCCTCCTCCGTGCCAACACCAAATCGCGACGTGGACACAGGATAGCTGCGGATCGGTGTCTCATTCTCTTTTAACGTGAGTCGCTGATCTCGAATTGATACATGGATGCTTTTCATTCCAGTTTTCCGCATGCAACGCTTGCGGTGAAGCTCACCGCCGGGCTTGCCAGGGTTCTTTTGCACAACGTGACCCTAAGGTTACAATCGACATGCGCATGAGAGATTATCACATCGCCGTCGTAGGCGCGACCCGCCTTCGCCAGGCTACGGCGTGGCGAGCAGGCATGGCATACAACGCCAGATACAAAGGCGCACAATGAAGAACTACCGCGTAGCGATCGTAGGCGCGACTGGCGCCGCCGGTACCGAGCTGTTGCGCGTAATCGAACGGCGAAATTTTCCCGTGGCAAATTTGCGCGCGCTCGCGTCGGCGCGCTCGGCTGGGAAATCTGTTCGGTTTCGTGGTGAATCAGTTCCCGTAGAGAAACTCGCAGACCGGTCGTTCGACAAAATCGACATCGCTTTCTTCTGCACGGACGGCGATGTTTCCAAAAAATATGTTCCTATCGCGTCACAAGCGGACGCGATTGCGATCGATAAATCCTCGGCATTCCGAATGGAGCCTCACGTGCCGCTAGTGATTCCAGAGATCAACGCAGACGACGTGCGCCGCCATCGCGGGCTGATCGCCAATCCCAATTGTACGACCACGGTCATGCTGATGGCGCTTTATCCGTTGCACAGGATATTTCATGTTCGGCGCGTTTTCGCGGCAAGCTATCAAGCCGTTTCTGGCAGCGGAACGCGAGGCGTTGAAGCGTTAACCCGACAGATAAAAGACGCGGCAGCCGATCCAGAGTCGTTCGAGCAATTGGAGTCATCCGCCTTCACCCCGCGCCTCACAGGCGGGGCTACGGCGGACAAGCCGCCCTCGGCTACAGTTTTTCCTCACCCGATCGCGTTTAATTTGCTGCCGCACGTCGATTCATTTCTCGACAGCGGTTACACGAAAGAAGAAGTCAAAATGCAAGACGAAGCGCGCAAGATCATGCATTCGCCGGCGCTCCGCGTCTCGGCGACGTGCGTGCGGGTGCCAGTCTACCGCGCGCATTCAGTGGCCGTCAGCGCCGAGTTTCAACGACCGCTATCTGTCGAACAAGCGCGCGAAATTTTATCGAAGGCGCCGGGACTGGAATTGGTGGACGAACCGCACAGCAATCGTTATCCGACGCCGCTTGGCGTGGCTGGAAAAGACAATTGCCAGGTGGGCCGGGTACGGCTGGACTGCGCTTTTGAAAATGGTCTCTCGTTTTGGGTGTCAGGCGATCAACTACTCAAAGGCGCAGCATTAAACGCCGTGCAGATCGCCGAATTATTGTAGGGCGCTGTCTCAAGCGCCTTAACCGAAACGCTGTCGGCGTTCGGCACAAGCACCGCTACACCGATTGAGAAAAAACAAGCGGCTCCGGAATTCCCTCCGGAGCCGCTGTGGCAGATACGACGGAATTATTGTGGTCCGGGCGGTGGAGTGCCTTTTTCGGGTTTTTTCTGTCCACGCTCTGGTGGTTTTGGGCCGCGCTCGCCTGCAGGGGGCTGCCCTCCACCTCCCGGCGGCGGTCCGCCGGGCTGTGTATACGCTCCTTGTCCCGTTCCTCTCGCGTCGCGCGCTTCGCCGGGAAGCCCGCCCTTAGGCGGCGCGCTGCCGGGTTGATTTAATGCCGGCGGCGGCGGTCGATGCTCAGGAGCACGCTGCTCGTATCCAGCCCCACCCGTTGACGGAGAAGTGCCGAATCTCTCGCCCGCAGGTCCTCTGCCACGGCCTTGTCTCGGAACATTCTCTTGACCACCAGCTGAACCCGGAATTGGACTCTCGCCCAGCTTGCGCATTGGCGGCTGACCATGTTCTGGCGCTGGAGGCGAAGGCTGGAAATTCGGTGGCGCTCCTGCGCGCGGTTTGCCTTGTCGTTCACGGCCTTCAAATGGCGCAGGTGAGATGCCTTCCGGACCACCGCCAGGCGTCATGCCGGGTTGCCCTCTTGCGCCCGCACGGCCGGGTTTGCCTCGTTCAAATGGTGCAGGCGATCCCCCTCTAGGCGGACCTCCAGGTGTGAATCCCGGTTGTTGACCGGCTCGGCCTTGGCCCTTGCCGCGCTCAAACGGCGGCGCAGGCGAGGTGCCCTCAGGTGGACCCGCAGGCGTCATGCCGGGCGGCATTCGGCCAATAGCTCGTTTGCCTCTCTCAGATGGTGAGACCCCGGTCGGAGGCCCGCCCGAAGCTGGACCCCCGCCAGCAGTTGCCCGCTCAGGCCCATGACTTGGCGGCGGAACATTCTTGGGATTCTCCGTTTTAATTTTTTGTTCGAGTTCAGTTCTGTTCTGAACACCCTGCCAGCCGCGCTCAAACTTTGGCTGTGCGACTTTCGCTTTCACAGCTTGCGGCTTAACGGTAGGAGGCGCGGCGGCGAATTTAGGCGGCGCTGCCACCAGCAGTTTGTTGCCTTGCACTTTGGTAAGCCCTCCGGATCTAGCCGCTGCAGATAAATCGGTTGCTGCCTCGCGCTGTATAGTTAGCCGCTGAATTGGCCGGCTCGAGTAAGAGTTAACAGCGTTGTAATCCGGGCCGTAATTATAGACCACATTGTTCTGAACGTAGATATTGGTCACGTTCACTGTGTTCGTGATGTAGGTGATGTTCTGCGTTGGCGGAAAGATCCGATCTCGCAAGACCGGTTCGCCGATGAAACGAACGTCACAAAAGTTGTAATATTGCGGGCCGATATCGTATTCGATATCGACTCTGGCGCCGATAGGCCGTCCTTCATAAACGACGCCCGGACCCCGCGGTGGCAGCGGTGCCCAACCGATATAGTCGCCACCTGTTCGCCACGAAACCCAGGCCGGTCCCCAATCCAGATCGGTTCCTGGGAACCAGACCCATCCGTAATCCCCGAGGTTCGCCCAGCGACCATAGTGGTAAGTGGCCCAGCCGAAGTCTTCGTACGAAATCCATGTCCACCCGTAATCGGTGTAAGCCCAGTAGCCATCGCTGTAGGGCCGCCAGTTGGGATCGCTCACTCCCACGTCCGGTTGCCATCCGTATCCATAGCCTTCGACGTCAATCCAGTTTCCACCGGAAAGATTGTCATAGATGAAATCAATGTTTACGTCGGCTCCGCGCGCCCGCGGAAGTGCAGACACAACAAAAGCCAGCATGCTTAATGCAAAGAGAATTTTTTTCATAATCGTAATAAATGTTATGAGGCGTTCGACTTCGCTGCCTCGCGATTTATTCAACGTGTGATTCGAAAACTGCGTCCGTACCGCGCGTGTTTCCGTGGCGCAGGCAAACTACGAAGATTCAAACCACAAATAAACACGAATCTTCACGAATACCTGTCGTGGCGGACAGAAACGATTTCAGCTATCGTTCTTACAGAAGGCAGCGAAGGCAACAAAGGTTGGAATTGGATTTGGAACCCCTTCGTTGTCTTCGTTTCCTTCTGTTCACGTTTTTTCCTTTATCGCTGCATTGTGCAGATTTTAGCGGTCAGTAGCAGGACTAGGCGAAGTTCTTTTCCAACACTCAGGGATTTAACCAAAGATGCGCGATTACCGCGTGCAGATCGAAACTGCCTCTTGAATCGTACCGAGGCGAGGAACCGGCTTGACGGCGAGTTACGAAGATTAGATAAGGGGAGTGTGGGGAAAAGCATCGATCCAAAAGAGGGAGCACGGTATAGCTCGCCAGCGGGATCGCACAATCCACCGCAAGCGCCATGGCAAAAGACAGTAGTACAATGGATTGTGAGGACTAGAAAAATGATGCGCATATATCTAATTGGAATGCTGTGCGGCGTGATGGTTACCGCCGCGTTCACATATGTATTCGCCATTCCGGCTAACAGCGATCACTGGCGATGGGAGATTTGGAACCGCGGTGGTGCAGCCTGGACATTCGACAAAGACGGACACCGTAGCTGGAAGTGGTTAGTCGAACCGCTCCGCGATAGTCCTCCTGCAAAGCGAGTTGTCGTGCCACCATCACAAACGAAAGTTTCTACCGAGCGGCTGTAGATCAGGCTTCGCGATGTCCTGTAGTCACCGCCCTGCGGGCGGTTTGGTAAAAACAGCGTACGGGCGAAACGCACCAACCCAAGATCCGCCAGCCAGACCTCACCTGGACGTGCTCACCCAAGCTGTCTAGTACTTCTTGTTCAACCACCCGAGAGCGTATCAGGTAGGGCGCGTCACTCCTGTGCGCGCCGGCACCGAAGAGAATTTTTTACAGAAGGCAACTCCGAAGGTCTTCGCGAGCGAGGCGAAGGAAACAAAGGCTGGAGTTGGAATTTGCAACCCTTCGTTATCTTCGCTTCCTTCTGTTCACGTTTTTGCTCTATTGGCCGCTTCTACCTTTGCGGGCTTAACTGCGCCTGCGCCTGGCGCAGACAGTCGGCCGCAGTTTTCGACTTCGGGTCGAGACGCAGTGCTGCCTCAAATTCCGGAATGCTTTCCTGGGCTTTACCGGACGCAAGGAAGACCGATCCCAGATTGGCATGGGCCGGGGCGTGGTTGGGATTTAACCGCAGCGC
>DATBBY010000012.1:0-22987 GCA_036270765.1 Candidatus Acidiferrum sp. | reverse complement strand
TGGACCACCTGAAAGCCGATTTCGCGGTGCTGGGTGTGCCTTTTGATGAAGGCACCTGGGGCCAGCCCGGTGAGCGCTACGGACCGCGCGACATGCGCGAGAATTCTCAGGAATACGCACACGATTTAACGGAAGGCTTTTATTACATCGACGGCGACCGCACGGTCTTGAAGGGCAAACAATGGGTCGATGTTGGCGACGTGCTGATTTATCCCACAGTCCCGGTTGAGACCGACGCGAAAATTACCGAAGCAGTGAAGAAAATTCTCGGGAAAAAAGCCTTTCCAATTATTTTAGGCGGCGATCACAGCATCACCTTTCCCATCATTCGCGCGTACGAGATCCCGCTTACGGTTGTCCACATCGACGCGCATCTCGATACCTGGACAGGTGCAAAGGGTAATCTCGATCACGCCTCGTGGGTGCTGCGCGTGGCGAAACTGCCCACCGTGAAACACATCACGCAAATCGGCATGCGCGGGATCGCCAACGATCAAGAAGCCGCCGGCAATGCCAAGGCGATTCCTACCAAGGTGGTCACCTCCGAAGAAATCCACCGCCGCGGAATCAGCGCGGCTATCGAACAAATTCCGCAAAGTGAAAATATTTACGTCACCTTCGACGTGGACTCAATGGACCCCACGCTGGCGCCGGGAACCGGCACGCTCGAACCGGGCGGCTTGAATTTTCAAGAGATTGACGAACTCATGAAACAGATTCCGTCCAAAGGAAAATTGGTAGGACTCGACATCGTGGAAGTGAATCCATATCGCGATCCGAGCGGGCGCACCGCACAAACCGCGATCCGGCTAATGGTTGATTTGTTGGCCGCGGCTTTTCACTAGCATCACGTGAAAAAACCGCGACAGCCGATCGGCGTTAGGCGGTATCGCGCTCCCACACTTTGCCATTGCGCGCGAAGTCGATGAACTTCGAAATGTCGCCGTTACCGCGAAGATCCGTCACGCCGACAACTCCGTCGACGTGAGTTTTCTTCGCGAGATTCGGAACGCCAGCGATCGTAATCGCCTTTAGGTGGCGGTCGGCGTCCATCAAAAAACTGACGGCGTCTGGGTCCGAGCTAAGTGATTTGTCGCCGGCAGGACCGGCAAGCACTGCGACTGCATCGAACATAATGGACGGCGAACCTGAGAGCGCCATCTCCGCCATATTTTTTTTGCCGGCCGAATCCATCACGCCGCCCACCTTGGGCGCGACGATGGCCGGTGTCGCTCCTTCTTTCTTGACGGCTGCGACGAGCGCATCTTTTAGTTTCGCATCGAAGCCATCCGCCAGAAGAATCCCGACCTTCCTGCCTTTGAGTGTGGGGTTGTATTTTCCGTACAGACGCAGCGCCGGACTCGGATCCAGATCGATCGGTTTTGCCGCAGGCGTCGCAGCGATAGCTTCGCCGGTCATTCCCAAGCCGTCGGCAACCTTGCCGCCAAGTTTTTCGTCGATGACATTGAGGTGACCCAGCATTTTTTTGCGGATCTCCGGAATCTCCACTTTGCTTAGCTCAAAAGTCAGCGCCATACCGATGTGCTTCTGCTCTTGCGGCGTGACCGAGCGGTAGAACAAACGCGCCTGCGAGTAATGATCTTTAAAAGATTCCGCGCGCAGCCGGACCTTTGTTCCCTCCAGCGGAATGGGCGCTGTGCGAAACCCAGTTGGGGTTTCGCGCTCGCCTTTCGGTTCGATGGAATTCGGCTCGTAATTCCCGCGACCTTTGTGAACCATCATTTGCATGTGGCCGTCACGCTGCATATTCGCGAACGGACACTTCGGCGCGTTGATCGGAAGCTGATGAAAATTTGGCGAGCCCAGCCGGCTGAGCTGCGTATCCAGGTACGAAAATAAACGACCTTGCAGGAGTGGGTCTTCGCTGAAATCAATTCCGGGCACGACGTGGCTTGGGCAGAAAGCCACTTGTTCCGTCTCGGCAAAGAAATTGTCAGGGTTTCTATCCAGCACCATCTTGCCAACGATCTCAACAGGCACGAGTTCTTCAGGTATTAATTTTGTGGCATCAAGAACGTCGAATGGCAACTTATCGGCGGTTTTATCATCAAGAATCTGCAGTCCGAATTCAAACTCCGGGAAATTCCCGCTGGCAATGGCCTCGAATAAATCCCGGCGATGGTAATCAGGATCGGCGCCGCTGATCTTGACGGCCTCATCCCACAACACCGCCGCAGTGCCAAGGACCGGCCGCCAGTGAAATTTTACAAACTTGGACATGCCTTCGGAATTTACCAGGCGGAAAGTATTCACGCCGAATCCTTCCATCATGCGGAACGATCGCGGAATGGCGCGATCCGACATGGCCCACATCACCATGTGCAGCGCCTCGGGCATCAGCGACACGAAATCCCAGAAAGTGTCGTGCGCCGAACCTGCTTGCGGGTAACCGCGGTCCGCTTCCATCTTGACGGAATGAATCAAGTCCGGAAATTTAATGGCGTCTTGAATAAAAAAGACCGGAATGTTGTTCCCGACCAGATCGAAGTTTCCTTCCTGGGTGTAAAACTTCACCGCGAAGCCGCGCACGTCACGTGGAAGATCGACGGAACCGGCGCCACCCGCAACCGTCGAAAAACGCACAAATACGGGCGTCTTTATCTTGGGATCGGAAAGAAAATTTGCGCTGGTCACGTGCTTCATAGATTTATATGGCTGGAAATATCCGTGTGCACCAGAACCGCGCGCGTGCACAATGCGTTCCGGAATACGTTCGTGGTCAAAATGCGTGATTTTCTCACGTAAAATAAAATCTTCGAGCAGAGTGGGCCCGCGGCCGCCGCCTTTCAATGAATTCTGGTTGTCGGAAATGGGCAAGCCCTGGTTGGTGGTGAGGAGAACGTCAGTGGTAGCTTGTTGATGCGTTTCGCCACCGTTGGTCTTGGCAGTCTTCGAAGTCTTGGCCGGGGCAGTTTTTTTGTTTGGCATGGGAGGAAGTATCACCCCTTCCGCTTTGACCTTCACATCAGGTCCATCCTGTATACGGCCCCCAACTTACTAAAAAGTTGGGCATAGAGTCGTTATGGGGTATCGGCCGATCAGAACAAGCTTGTGCTAGCAGGGGAATATAGTGATTTGATTCTACCCGCGTTGGCGATTAGCGCGGCGCGGTGGAAGAGAGGCTCAATGCGCCGGAACGTGCGGCGCGCTTGGCTCCGAAGCCTTCTCTTATCAGGCTAACGATGGCGCGGCGGTTTTCGGCAATGATTTTGACCCAGGCGAAACGTCCAAGTTGTGGAAAATAAATTCCGCGGAAGCAAAGGCGAGATATGAGGATGTTTACGCGGTAACCCAGGGGCTTGTGCGCAACGGTCGCCAGAGCTTTTGCGATGGCCTCCGGGCTGTAGGATTTCGACCAGCCGTACTTCACCTCAGCATGAGCTTCGTCGATGGTCATCTTCAGCGGGGTATGGGCCATGGCAAACGGTATGAATTCTTGCCAATGCTTCGGACGGGTCAGCCTTCCAGCGGCCTCTAACCTTTTATACAGTGGCGTGGCCGGCAACGGCGTCAGCAAACCGAAGATAGGCAAGCCTGGTGGCCAAGTGCGGATTTGCTGCAAGGTACGCTCGGCAACCCCAATGGTGTCGTTGTCCATGCCGAAAATAAAAGAGGTAATCGCGAAGACGTTGCGGTCCGCAAGGCGCTGCAGCACGGCCGCATATTCGCCGGGCTTATTAAACCCCTTGTTCACGTCCTTCAAGTTGGCAGGGTCTATGGACTCCATGCCGATGAAGATCCACTTGCCACCAGCGGCGGCAATCAGGTCGACGAGCTCCTCGTCGCGCAACAGGTTGGCGCTGATTTGTGCCACCCAATGGACTTGCGCTTCAGCGGCAATGATGTCGCGCAACAGCGACTTGGTGCGTTTGATGTTGATGGCGAAATTGTCGTCGATGAAAAACACTGCGATCTGGCCGCGCTCCTTTTTGGCTCGCGCTTTCAGCATCAATAGCTCGTTCACCACGCTTTCGTTGGTGCGAAAGCGAATGGAGTCGCCGAAAAAGCCTGTGACGGTGCAGAATTCGCAGCCGTAAGGACAGCCGCGCCCGGACTCCACCGGGATGATGCGAAATGTACCCCAGCCTTCACCAATCTTTTGCAGCATGGATTTGAAGAACTTTGGAACGATATTAAATTGTTTCAGGTCGATGGTGTCCCAGGGGATTGGCGGGTAGGTTTGCAAGGAAGGCTTATGTTCCTGGCCAAAAGCGTCGACTGGAGCGTAGACGTCTTTCAATGCGCCCCTTGCGGCATCGTTAACAATTCTTGGCCAGGTTTCGTCGGCTTCGCCGAGAGCTACGGCGTCGGCATGGCGCGGCCCGCCGGCTCTGCCAAGGGCCTCGTCAGCCATTTCCGTTACGTGCGGACCACCCATAACCACCAGCACGCCGACGGCGCGAATCGCGTCAGCCATGCGGTAGGCCTTGGCGATCATGCGGGTCATGGCTCCGATGCCCACCAGGCCGATCTTTTCTGCAATCACGAATTTCGCGATGCTCTCTTCATCCATGGGCTGGGCATTGCCGTCAATCAGTACCACCTCATGCCTCGCAGGGGTAAGTGCCTGCAGCAGGAACATCCACAGGTGCGGCATGAAATTGCGCGTAACCCCGTTGTCGGGGTTATAAAGCAGGATTCTCATAGTCTTTTCTTTGTCTCGACGTGCGTGTGACCCGATTGGAAGGGCTGAGGGCCTACAAATAAAAATTAGCATTCAGGCAACGGGCAAAACTGTGCAAAAAGAGACACTTTCCAGGTTGTTGCGAGATTGGAAACCTATCTGACAATGCGGACGATTCGAGAAAGGAGATCCGCGCGGCGGAGTGATTGTACATGGGGTTTCGGATTCTGATCCGAGTTTTAAGGAATTTTTTCGCTGTGTTTCGGCGCAATTCATAGCGCGGCACAGCTTTACACCTGTAACCCGCCAACATATAGTTCCATTGCTCGCTAATCCCGCCATGAAACGCGCTCACACTCAAAGACTCCTCGCGGTGTGTTGTCTGGTGTTCGCAGTTGCCGGCGCCACGGCCGCCGAAGACATCAAGAAAATTCATCCGACGGGCTATGTCACGGACCTTGCCGGCGCGATTCAGCCGGACACCAAGGCGCGACTGGAAGCGCTGTGCACCGAACTGGAGCAAAAAACGGGCGCGCAGATGGCGATCGTCACCGTGCATTCGCTCGAGGGGCAAAGCATCGAGAATTATGCGGTGGACGTTTATAAGCAACTGGGCGTGGGAAGTAGGAAGGACAATCGCGGCGTCCTCTTGCTGGTTTCGCCCGATGAGCGCAAATACCGGATTGAAGTTGGTTACGGATTGGAACCAGTGATTAATGATGCGCGTGCCGGGGACACTGGGCGCGCGATGGTTCCGTTGCTGCGAAGCGGTGACTTCAGCAGCGCTATAGAAGTTGCCGCGTGGCAGCTCGCCAAATATATTGCTGATGATCGCGGCGTGACCCTGAGCGGCCAGCCGCCGACGCGCCAGGTCGTGCGTCATAACGAGCGTTCGCGGGGCGGAAGCCCGTTCTGGCTGATCATCACAATTTTCCTGTTCATCTGGTTCCTGAGTCGAGCATCAGGCGGAGGACGCGGTGGCGGTAGTGGTTGGTGGATCTGGCCGCTGTTGGGCGGAATGAGCGGCAGTGCAGGGCGAGGCGGGGGCTGGGGCGGCGGCGGATTTGGTGGGGGCGGCTGGGGTGGTGGCGGTTCTGGCGGCGGTGGATTTGGCGGATTCGGTGGCGGTAGCAGCGGGGGAGGCGGAGCCTCAGGCGGTTGGTGAGTGCGCCAGTTGAATTTGCCCTAAGGAGTGACAAAAGCATGCTTTCGACGGATGCAAAATTAAGCGAGCTGGTAAACCGCCTGAAAGAAGTATCTTCAGCGAATCTGCAATCAGTGATCTTGTATGGCTCTGCGGCGCGCGGTGGCTACCATCCCGATCATTCTGACTTGAACGTGTTGTGCGTGCTGGGTTCGTTGAGCGTTGAAGAACTAAGCCGCGTGGCGCCCGTGGCGCGCTGGTGGGTGGTGGATCAAAAGGAACCGGCGCCATTATTTTTTACCGCAGAGGAGTTGCAGCAATCCGCGGATGTGTTTTCCATCGAGCTGCGCGATATGCAGGACAGCCGCCGTGTGTTGTTTGGCAGCGATACAATCGCCACGCTGAAGCTGCCAGTTAATCTACATCGCGTGCAGGTCGAGCATGAATTGCGAACGGTGCTATTAAAGTTGCGCAATGCGTATCTTCGGTCGCCGGGCGATGCGCGGGAATTGACGCCCACTTTGCGCAAATCGTTTTCGTCGGTGCTGACCTTGCTGCGCCACGTAGTCATCGCGTTTGGGGAAGTGCCACCTAGGGAACCACGCGACATCATTCGGCGCGTGACGGAGCTCACGCAATCGAACGCTGCCGCATTTGAAACTATCCTGCATTTGCGAGAGCATACCGATGCGCATTTGGAACTCGCGCAAGCTTACGGAGCATATCTGGCCGCGGTGGAAGCAGTGATTCGCGCATTAGACCGGCATTTGCCCAAGGAGCAGTGGCAACGTACCAAGCAGGCGCATTCTTGAATTTCGCGTCATTGAGGAGCTTATGAAAACAGGCATCGTGATTTTGGTAATTCTTTTGATTCTTGCTTTGGTGCTGGGCAGCGCGTATGTGGGCCGGCGCAACCAGATGGCCATCAAGCGCGAAGCGGTGAATGCGGCTTGGTCGCAGGTAGATGTGGTGCTGCAACGGCGCGCCGATTTGATTCCTAATTTGGTCGAGACGGTTAAAGGTTATGCGGTCCAGGAACAAGTGGTTTACGGCGAGATCGCGCGCGCGCGCTCTGCTTTACTTGGCGCCAGCACTCCGGCGGAGAAAATAGCGGCCAACGGGCAATTGGATTCCGCTCTCGGGCGCTTGCTGGTGATCGTGGAGAATTACCCGCAACTCAAGTCCAATGAAAATTTCATGCGCTTGCAGGATGAATTAGCGGGCACCGAAAATCGCATCGCTATCGAGCGCCGCAACTACAATCAAGCGGTGCAGGACTACAACACCTACATTTCGCTGTTCCCCAACAGCCTGATCGCCAGCATGGCGGGCTTTACACGTAACGACGCGTACTTCAAAACCGATGCAGGCGCGCGTCAAGCTCCCAAGGTCAATTTCGATTACCCGAAAAATCCGGGCGCTGAAACTGCAGCGCCCGCTAAGCCGGCGCCGACACCGGCTCCGGCGCATCCGTAGGGGATGGCCCAGCAGCTCGCGTCGTGCTTATTATTTTTTCCTAGACCAACGGTAGAGGGCGGTTAGGTGTTCGCGAGGAATTCGCCGAGCAACATGTGGAAATGGTGCACGCCATTTTCACGCTTTACTGAATAGCGGCCGCGATCGTAGGTCGCGGAGCGCAGACCGCGCTGCACATTTTCGCAAAGGCCGATGTCTTCCTGCTGCACCTGGTCACTGAAAGCAACAGCGCGCTGGATGCGTTCCTGCACAGCGCTATTGGCCGCGTCGTGGAAAAACCATTCGAAGATGGTCAAGGTCTTATCGTGTGAAATGGGCACGATCAGATTGGTTGAAACATTGTCCGGGTAAATGTTTAGCATCAAATTCGGGAAGATCCAGAAATACGCCGCTTGCTGCAATCCGCTGCCCGGCTTATAAAATCGCTGGGCGTTCTCTTCCGCTTTCATGGCGCGAATGGGCGCGAATTGTTGCGAATAATAACGATATGTGTCGGTGCGATAGTTTGCGTAATCGATCTCGCGCATTAATCCCGGATGCGCGATGGGAATGTGGTAGCCCTCGAGGTAGTTGTCGACGTAGACCTTCCAATTGCAATTGATGATGTAGTCACGGCGCTCCGCGAATTGCAGCCCTTCAAACTGGAATCCGCGAACCTGCTCAGGGGTTTTTCCCAAATACGACGCGAGGGGCTCGGCCTGCAAATCGAAATTCACGAAGATGAATTGTTCCCAAGTGTCCACGCGCAGGGGCACCATGCCCATGGTGCTGCGATCGAAAAATTCCACGGCTTCTACATCCGGTGTGCCGATCAAGCGGCCGTCAAGCGTGTACGTCCAGCCGTGATATTGGCAGCGCAACACGTTTTTGCATCCGCTGCCCAGTGCGATGGGCCCGGCACGGTGGCGGCACACATTGCTGAAGGCGCGCAAGACGCCCTGCTTGTCGCGCACGACGATAATGGGCTCGCCGGCGACGGCGGCGGTAAAGAAACTTTCCGGATCGGCTATGGTGCGCTTTACGCCGTGCACTTCGCCGCATGAATGGTTGAGAGTGCCGACCAGTTGCCAGGTGCGCAAAAAGATGCGTGTCTTTTCAATATCGAGAATGGCGGGATCGGTATAAAACCTGGACGCGAGGGTATGCGCGCACTCGATCTGCTCATTTACGTCGAGTTGCAGCGGCTTGGTGTTCATGACCTCGGCCGCATTAGAATTTTCTGGTTTCCTGCCTGGACCAACGCTCGATGACGATTTTTGATTCGGTGTAGAACTCCACTGCATCGCGGCCCTGTCCGTGCAAAATGCCGAAGAAACTATCTTTCCATCCGCTGAAAGGGAAATACGCCATGGGCGCGGCAACGCCAATGTTGATGCCGACATTTCCCGCGGGCGCTTCGTAGCGGAATTTTCTTGCCGCGGCGCCACTGGTGGTAAACAGCGAAGCCTGGTTTCCATAAGGACTGTTTTGGAGAAATTTCATGGCGTCGTCGATGGAATCGGCATGCACCAAGCTCAATACGGGGCCAAAAATTTCTGTGTGCGTTAATTTACTGGTGAGCGGAACGCCATCGAGTATGGTGGGCTTGATAAAATTGCCGCCTTCAGCATTGGGAATTTTTGCGTCGCGTCCATCGACGATGGGCTTGGCGCCCTCGGCCACACCAGCGGCGATCAACGATTCCACACGCTGCTTACTTTCCTTGCTGATTACCGGACCCATCTGGACATCGGCGCTGAGTCCATTGCCGACACGCAGGGACGATGCCGCGTGGCTGATGGAATCGCGAAAAGCTTTCTGCGCGTCGCCAATGGTGACGGCCACGGAAACGGCGAGGCAGCGTTGTCCCGCGCAGCCGAAGGCGCTGTCGCCGATAATTTGCGTAGCTAATTCCATATCCGCATCGGGCAGCACGATGACGTGATTCTTCGCCCCACCCTGGCATTGCATGCGCTTGCCGCTGGCAGCCGCGCGGGAATAAACATGTCTGGCTACGGGCGTGGAGCCCACGAAACTGATGGCTCGCACCTGCGGATGATCGCACAGCGCGTCAACGACTTCACGGCCGCCATTCACCAGGTTTATAACACCGCGCGGCAAACCGGTGGCCTCAACAAGCTCGAAAATACGGCGCATCGTTAACGGAACGCGTTCGGACGGCTTCAGAACGAAGGTGTTGCCGCAAGCGATGGCGTAAGGCAGAAACCAGAAAGAAATCATCGCAGGGAAATTAAACGGCACGATAGCCGCGACGACGCCTAAGGGTTGGCGGATCAGCATTTCGTCCACGCCAGGCGTAACGTCTTCCAAGTTGTAACCCTGCATCATCATGGGAATTCCGCAGGCCACTTCGACATTTTCAATGCCGCGGCGCATTTCGGCCTTGGCTTCCGCCAGAGTTTTGCCGTTTTCTTCGGTGATCAGGCGCGCGATTTCACTGAGGTGCTCTTCGAGCAGATTTTTTAACTTGAAGAGATATTGAACGCGTTCGCCAGGTGGCGTGCGCCGCCATGCCGGAAAAGCGTCCGCGGCGGACTGGACAGCGGCATCAACTTCCGCTGCGGTAGATAGCGGGGTGCGCGCCAGCACCTCAGCGGTCGCGGGGTTAGTCACGTCGACATATTCTTTCGCGGCGGAACGATGCCATCCACCTTGAATATAGTTTTGCAAATCAGGAGTTTGTGTTACGGCAGTGGTGCTCATGTTGGGATTCCTTATTATTATTCACGTTAATCGCGGAGTGGACCGCGGTAGAACGGATGATGGTAGTCTATCAAAAATCTGCAAGACACAGAGGACCGGGAGGGTACAACTGAAATCGCTACGTGGGTGATTGAGAAGAAGCTAGTTTTGTGCGCCACGCGAGCCATGCTATGACCGCCAGCATTCCGAGCCAACCCAGATCTCTTGTAATTCCCCCGATGCGCTGGTCGTACTGCAGCACACCCCACTGGCCGAACAGAATTTCCCAGTCGTGATCACCGGAACCAACCAGCGGCAGCGCCAAAGTTCGCGCGTCGGCCATGTATGTACCGATGTAGAGAAAATTTTCAAAGAACCAGAAGCTGCAGAAAGCTACGGCGGTGAGTTCGCGCTGCCCGAAAAAATAAAGTCCGCACAACAGGGGCACGATCAATTCGCCCAGCGTTCCGCCAAGAATGGTGATGGTGTAGCCGAACCAGCTGAAGAAAAAATGACCGCCTTCGTGAATGATCAGATTGACGTAATCAAGGAATAGAAATCCCGAACGATTAAACGCGGCATACAAAAAGAAAATTATGTAGAACACCAGCCAGCCGATGGCCGCCGCGCGGGTGACCGGTTTCCAGGGTCCGAGTTTCTCTTCTAGAAGTGTCACGCAGCCTTTATTGAAGGATTATTTCTGGATTACTTCTGGATAGCTGCAAGGGCTTCGTAGGCCGCGCCAATCAGGGGCGCCGATTCGTTAAGAATAACCGACACAGGAATATTATTCATGAGCGGTTCAAATTTCCATTTGTCCTGAAAGGCGTGAAAAAATGAGCCGTCCCTGATTTTCTCCAAGATTTTCACCGCGATTCCGCCCGCGACGAACACTCCGCCTAGCGCCAAAACCTTCAACGCCAAATTTCCGGCTTCCGCGCCGTAGATGGCGCACCATAAATCCAGAGTCTCCACGCAGACGGGGCACGATTTATCCAGGCCCTGGCGGGTGATAACGGGCGCAGGATCGGCATCGGGGTCTTCAAAGGTGGGATGTCTTACAGTGGGGGCAAGAAATTCATGCAAAGTGCGAAAGCCACGCCCGGAAAGAATCAATTCCCAACTCACTTGTGGGTAGCGGCGGCGCATGAAGCGCAGAAGTTCAATCTGCAATTCAGTGTGCGGCGCGAAATCAGAATGACCGCCCTCGGAAGGCACCACTTTGTAGCGATTTTCAAGTTCATTCCACACCAAAATCGCCTGGCCGAGCCCGGTACCGGCGGCGAGTAGTGCCTTGGTGCCGCCCGGTTCGAGCTTGCCAGTATTGAGAACGCAAAAATCTTCCGCAGCGAGATGTTCGATACTGTGCCCCGTTGCGCCCAGATCGTTCAGCACGACAACCTGTTTTACATTCAGCTCGTCGACAAGATTTTCGGTATCCACGACCCAAGGAAGATTTGTGGCGCGAACGCGATTTTTAATTACTGGTCCGGCGACGCCAAAGCCCGCGGCCTCAATGCGCTCGCCGGCGAGATAGGGCGCGGCCTGGCGCGAGAATTCCTTCACGATGCGGCTGAATTGCGCAAATTCCTTGCTGGCAAACCTTTGTTTGAAAACAAAAGTGAGCTTGCCGTCTTTCTCCGAGAACAGCGCGAGATTACACTTCGTACCGCCGACATCCCCAGCAAGGATCACCAGCTCCCCCTAAATCTTCTAGAAGTGTTACCGGGCATTTTTACGACGGGTTGTGCCAATGCCTGCCGTCGCGCTCGAGAAGAACGTCGGATTCATGTGGGCCCCAGCTTCCGGCAGAATATTGCGGAACGCCGGCGCTTTTTGCGGCGGTCCAGACGTCCAGGATCGGATCGATTAGCGCCCAAGCAGCCTCGACGTTATCGCCGCGATCGAAGAGTGTGGCATCCCCGCGCACGCAATCATTTACCAGCGTGGCGTAGGCGCTGCGGGGAGCATCGCCGAAGCCCTCTTTGTATTTGAAATTCATATTTACGTTGCCAATGCTCATTTCCGTTCCAGGGCGCTTGGCCACGAAGGAAATGGAGACACCCTCATCGGGTTGTATATTGAGGACCAGGCGATTGGGCTCCAAATCGCGTTCGCGGAAGACCATATGGGGCGCGCGTCGAAATTCGATCACGATTTCAGTGCTGCGCTTTGCGAGACGCTTTCCGGTGCGCAGATAAAATGGCACGCCAGCCCAACGCCAGTTGTCCACCAATAACTTGGCAGCCACAAAAGTTTCGGTGCGCGAGGTGGGACTTACGCCAGGCTCCTGGCGATAACCTGGAACGGCCTTGCCTCCGATCTGGCCGGGCGCGTATTGACCGCGCACAACGGCCTGCGCAACCATTTCCAGATTGAACGGGCGAATGGACTGCAACACTTTGAGTTTTTCGTTGCGCACCGAGGTGGCATCAAAAGAGGCGGGCGGCTCGACCGCCACCAGCGAGGTAAGCTGCAGGACGTGACTTTGAATCATGTCGCGCAAGGCCCCGGTAGTTTCATAGAAACCGCCGCGCCGCTCCACACCCAACGTTTCGCCAGCGGTAATTTGCACGTGATCCACATAATTGCGGTTCCATAGCGGCTCAAAAATCCCGTTGCCAAAGCGCAGCACCAACAAATTCTGCACGGTATCTTTTCCGAGGTAATGATCGATGCGGTAGACCTGCTTTTCTTCAAAAACATTTAGAACCGTTTTGTTCAACTCTTTGGCGGAAGCCAAGTCTCGTCCAAAAGGTTTTTCGATGATAATTCTTACCCACGCGTCGGGTGATTTGGGCTTCGCCAATCCAGCTTTACCCAATTGGTCGACAATGTGAGGGTAAACTTCTGGCGGAGTGGACAGATAAAATAAGCGGTTTCCGCCAAGTTTTTTTGCCGCTTCGAGGTCTTCCAAACACTTCGCGAGGCGCGCGTAAGATTCCGGATCGTCATATTCGCCCTGGCTGTAATGTAGATTGCTGGCGAATTCATCCCATTGTTTCGGGTCGATGGGGCCGACTTCCGAAATACTCTTGGCCGCTTCTCCCAAAGCGGACCTAAAACTGTCGTCGCTCATGGGCGTGCGCGCGAAGCCTACTATGGTGTAACGAGGTCCCAGGGAATTGTGAATAGCGAGGTCATACATGGCGGGAATCACTTTGCGTTTCGCGAGATCACCCGAGGCTCCAAAAAGAACCACGGTAATGGGTTCGGTGGCGCCGTTGTAGCCGCCGGAAGGATTAGTGTTGTCCACCATCAGGGTTCCCTTTCCATCAAAAAAAGCCACATTTAACCGATTTAAGCTTCAGGAAACTATACCTCAACACGGTGCTTTCGCAGTTCCGAACGCAAACTGTGGGCATCGTGGTAGTGAATCACGTGCATGCCCAGCCGCCGGGGGACTTCCAGGTTGAGGGCCCGGTCATCTATAAAGATGCATTTTTCTGGCGGACGTTGCGAAACTTCCAGAGCGATACGGAAGATGGTTTCTTCAGGCTTTCGCGAGCGCACGTAACAGGAGCTAAAAAAAACGTCGAAGTTCCTGCGCAGATCGAAGACATCGATTCGGTACTGATTAAGTTCCAGGGGTTCGTTGTTTATTGAACCAATAAAATATTTCTTAGACTGGGTAACTTCATCGAGAATGGCGCGCGTTTCTGGGAATTCTTTCGATTGCGCAAACATAAAAGCGGTAAATTCCTCGCGGGTGAAGGGCCGTGGCCGGTAAAAGAGGGTGCGGTCTAGATATGCGTCGAGGGTGATGAGGCCGGCGTCCAAGGCTGGGAAGCACAAATCGTGGCGGTCAACAAATTCTTCCCAGTCCAGATTGAACACTTTTGCCGCTTCCAGCCGGGAAGCCCGGCCCCAGCCATTGGTGAGAATGACCCCGCCAATGTCCCAAAACATAGTGGTAATGTCGGCCAAGAGCGCGATCCTCCAGAGTTTGGAGATTAGGGAGCTGAAACTGATCAAGCCTGCGTTTCTTGCGTGAATCTTTGAATTTGCGCCACTGCTTGTATAACAACATCCGCGAATTGCTTCAAACTATTTTCCCCGAGCTGGCGAATCTAGGCGAAAATGACGGGGCCAAGACGGGCGATTTCTGGCAAGCGCGGTCCGCAGTAATGACCGCTTGGCGACTAGGAATTTCCTGCAACTTGCAGTAAGGTCAAAAAGCAGCTTTTTCAGGAGAATCCGTTTATGGCCAGTGAAAATGGCGGCTCAACGCCTCCCGCCAACCAGACATCTCAGCCCGGAACGCGCATCGTGCATTGCGTGAAGTTTAATAAAGATTTGCCCGGACTCGATCGAGTGCCGTGGAAAGGGGAGCTCGGGAAACGCGTCTATGACAGTGTATCGAAAGATGCGTGGAAGCTATGGCTGGAACATTCCAAGATGGTGATGAACGAATATCGGCTCAATCCGCTGGATCCCAACTCCCAGAAAATCATGGAAGAGCAGATGGAGCAATTTTTCTTCGGCGAAGGTTCGAAGTTGCCTGAAGGGTACGTGCCGCCAAAAGCTAAGGGATAATTTTCGTGAGCAGTTGGCTGCGCTATCGAGCCGATTTGCGGCTGGCGTGTTGTGCGGGGTGCTGTACGGGCAGTCTGGGAGTCATCGTAAAACGTAATTTCGCGTGCGCCTCTCGCAGCGTTTGCTCAACTTCGCGCGACGTCTCCGCGACCGCAAATAAAAATCCCAAATAGCTGGCGCCTTCCGGCCATGCCTCGATGTAATCATGCAGACGCGCGGTAATTAGCAATTCGGTGATTCCAGGAGTCTCGCGCGCGGCTTCTTCTCCCTGGACACTTTCCAGTATTCCGCTGCTGGGCACCGGAATCATCATCACGCCGGAGGCCGTTCGTTCGCGCATCCAGACACCTACCTGCAAGTCTAAACTGTGGAGCAGCAGCAGTTCTTCCAGTACTATGCTCGCCGGTTCATGCGTGTTTTCGTTTTCGAGGGCTTGATTTTCACTTTCAACGAAGCGCAAAGCTCGAGCGCACAATCCCCCGATGGGCCTGGCGGCAATTTCCAGCGGCCAGACTTCCGCGCCCGCTTCTCCATTGCCGTGGATACGAAATTCAGCATGTACAGGGCCGCGTGTAAGGCCGATGGCGCGCGCGGCGTCCTGAGTGCATTTTTGAATTGCGAGTTGCTGCGATTGAGTGAGGCTGGATGGCGTCACATAAATTGTTTCTTCGAAGTACGGGCCCTCCAGCGGGTCGGGCTTATCGAAAATCGCCAGAACCCTAAGAACGCCATCAGGCAGCAGGCCTTCGACGGCAACTTCTCTGCCCGAAATGTAACCCTCAACTAGAATTTGATCGAGATGCGCTTCACGAGTCGCGCGGACTTCTGGCGACTCGAGCAGATTGCGAATGCGTTGTGCCGCGGCAACAAATTCGTCGCGATTGTTCGCGCGAATTACGCCGCGGCTGGCGGAAAGCGAGAGCGGCTTCAAAACGCACGGATAAGAAATCCCCAACAGTTCCGGTTCGGGCAATGGATCAAGGTTGATGACGCGAAACCATGGTGTTTTCAGGCCAGCGTCGCGGAACACTTCGCGCATGCGCAATTTTGAGCGGCAAGCTTCCACCGAAGCTGGATGATTGTAAGGAATTCCCAGTTCGCGTGCGGTGTACGCCGCAGCGACGGATGGTGAATCTCCCAAGGCTAGTATTCCATCGATGCTTTTGCCGTTCAGCGCTGCAACCACGCTGGCGGCCGCGGACTGCGCAGATTCAAAGTGCACCGCGATGGCTCGGTCGCCCCAAGGATCTTCCAACTGATGACAGCGGTCGGTAACGTAGATGATTTCGGTGGCGTGTTTTTGAGCGGCTGCTTCAAAGCTGCGCGTCTGGTAGCCGAGTTTATTGGTGAACAGCAGCAATCGCTTCGAGGGATTTGTGGATGGAGCGTCCATTGCTAATGACATCTTTCAGCTTCAAACAAAACTGTCTGCGGACAAGGTCAGATTGCTGACTACTGGTTTCCGGCGGCCAATGGAAATCAGCTGATCGGTTGTCGGTTCCGCGCAGCAATACCAGGGCTCGCTGAGGAATGGAACGGCCTGGGCGGTTTGAGTGCGTGAAAGCGCTGACGGCTCGACTCCGGCGGCGCGGTGCGCAGCGGTCCAAATGCGTTCGAAAGCCATCGTGCGCGATAAGTTGTCCCGGTCGGCCGCGGCCGCAATTTCCTGGACTGCCTCACTCAATGCGTCCACGCGGGGGTCGGAGTGCCGCCACGGATATACCAGCGATTGAGGATCAAAGGGCCCAATCGCTCGGGTGATTTCTTCGAGTTCCAGCATGCGCGAGCCCGCTGGAATCAACAGGCGAATGCCGAGCTGAATCGGAGCTACATTTTCTGTGAGCTGCTCTTCATGTAAAACGCGCAACAGATCCAGATAATTTTCGACGGTGGTCCACGGTGAAAACGGAACGAAAGTGGGATGCAAAGTCAGGCCCAAATTGCGAAATGTGGCGGCGACCTGCAAGAAATCCGCGCGCGTATGGCCCTTTTCCAGGGCCGCAAGAAATGTATCGTTTACAGATTCCACCGCCGAAATCACAAACAGGCAACCGGTTTCTTTTAATTTAGGCAAGTGCTCTTCGTATTTTCTCAGGTGCTCGATTTTTATGGTGACGTCATAGGTCACACTGGGAAATTCGCGATGGAATTGTTCGACTAGCGGAATGGCGTGACCTATGCCATTAAAAAAGTCCGGGTCGCCGAACGAAATATGTTGCGCACCTGCGGATACCTGGCGGCGGATGTCTTCAAGGACAATTTCTCGGGGCACGATCCGGAAAACGCCGTCGTATACCGGAACGATGGGGCAGTGGCGGCACTGATGCTTACATCCGCGGCTGGCTTCCGTCGAGCCGACGATGCGGTAACCGTCGCCAGGAATGATGAGATGCGCGTATTTTTGTAACGCAGGCATTCCCGAGCGATCCGGGACTTCAAATTTCAGGCGTTCCAGCGAGATTAAAGATTCTTCTTGGGGTGCTGATTGATGAACGCCATTCCCGTCCGACCCATTTGAGCGCGCCAAACGTTCCGCGAGGTGAACTAAACCGTTTTCGAACTCTCCGCCTAAAATTGTGGATACACCCAGGCTTCGCAAGTAGGCCTCATTCATAGGCGCGTAGAGGCCGTAACAGCAAAACTGTGCACTGGGGTTTTGCGCGCGCAAGGCGGGCAGAATTTGCGCAGCCAGGCGCGTCGCGGTGTGCATGGGCAAATAAATAGCAATCAAATTGGCTTCTTTTATCGCGGGTTCATACAAGGCCTGCCGCGCCAGGTCCATGCATACAACGCTGTGGCCGCGTTTGCGCAGCCATGCCGCAGGAGATGCCAAACCGAACGGCTGACGCCCCAACTCATAGGTGGAGATTAAGACGATTTTCAAAGCGGTGCTCACGGCATTACCAGTATAGCCGCCCGCGCCGTAATTCGATTTCGGTTATCATGGAGGGCTGGGCAAGGGTTGAAAGGACCGCGAGGATGGCCATCTCCGCAGGAAATTCGTTTGGCACGCGTGACACGCTGCGCGTTGGGGCGCAGAGTTTCGAAATACATCGGCTGGAAGCGCTAGAGAAAACGCACGTCGCGAACTTGAGCAAGCTTCCCTTTTCTCTGCGGATTCTGCTTGAAAATCTTCTGCGCTGCGAAGACAACCGATTCGTGCACGCCGCCGACATCAAATCGCTGGCCAATTGGCGTCCCGGAACCGCTGAAAAAGAAATTGCCTTCATGCCTGCGCGCGTATTGTTGCAGGATTTTACCGGCGTGCCGGCCATCGTGGATCTGGCCACTATGCGCGAAGCGGTACAGCGCATGGGTGGAAATCCCAAGCGCATCAATCCGCTGTTTCCCGCGGAATTAGTCATCGACCATTCCGTGCAAGTAGATAGTTTCGGCAACGTAAATGCTTTCGGGCTAAACGCCGAATTGGAATTTCAGCGTAACGTGGAGCGCTACGCCTTTCTGCGCTGGGGGCAAACCGCGTTTCACAATTTTAAAGTAGTGCCGCCAGACACGGGTATTTGCCACCAGGTAAATCTGGAATATCTTGCGCGCGTGGTCTGCGCCATGCCGTCCGGCAACAAAGTTGAGGCGTATCCGGATTCGGTAGTGGGCACCGATTCGCACACCACCATGATCAACGCGCTGGGTGTGTTTGGTTGGGGCGTGGGCGGCATCGAAGCGGAAGCCGCGATGTTAGGGCAACCATCTTCCATGCTCGTTCCTGAAGTAGTGGGATTTCGGCTGCATGGCAAATTAAATGAAGGTGCGACCGCTACGGATCTGGTGCTTACAGTAACGGAAATGTTGCGCAAGCACGGCGTGGTGGGAAAATTTGTGGAATTTTACGGCTCGGGACTTTCTACCCTGAGCATCCCGGATCGCGCGACCATTGCCAACATGGCGCCTGAATATGGCGCGACGATGGGGTTTTTCCCGGTCGATGCGGAGACGCTGGATTATCTGCGGTTCACGGCGCGGCCTGCCGAGCAGATCGCGCTGGTCGAAGCATACTGCAAAGAGCAGATGCTTTTCCGAACGGATGCGACGCCCGCCCCGGAGTTCAACGGCAAGCTGGAGTTGGATCTGGGAACCGTCGAATCCACCGTGGCTGGTCCGAAGCGGCCGCAAGATCGCGTGGCGCTGCGCAACGCGAAGAATTCTTTCGCCAAAGTTGTGGAAGGCGCGCCGGCCATTCATGCGGGGGTCAAAAATAATGGCGACAGCTTTGATCTTTCGAGCGGCGCGGTGGTGATTGCGGCGATCACCAGTTGCACCAACACTTCAAACCCTTCGTTGATGCTGGGAGCGGCACTGCTTGCCAAAAAAGCTGTGGAGCACGGATTGAGCGTGAAGCCTTGGGTCAAAACCAGTCTCGCGCCGGGATCAAAAGTGGTGACGGATTATCTTCAGGCCGCGGGACTCACACCTTATCTTGAGAAACTGAAATTTCATCTGGTGGGTTACGGCTGCACGACTTGCATCGGCAATAGCGGGCCACTGCCAGACGCAATCGGCGCAGCCATCAAAGACAACAATATGGTGGCTGTCGCGGTGCTCAGCGGAAATCGCAATTTCGAAGGCCGCATTCACCCGCTGGTGCGCGCGAATTATCTGGCGTCGCCGCCGCTAGTGGTGGCGTATGCGTTGGCTGGGCGCATGGATGTGGATCTGACTACTGAATCGCTGGGTTTGGACGCGAAGGGCAAACCGGTTTATTTACGGGACATCTGGCCGACTCCACAGGAAATAGAAAAAACTGTTCGCGAGGCGGTCACTTCGGAAATGTACAGCAAGCAATATGCGCAGGTTTTTGAAGGCGACGCGCACTGGAAATCCATGCCGGTGCCTGCGGGCGACATTTATCAATGGGATCCCAAGTCGACGTACATCAAGATGCCACCGTATTTCGACAACATGCCCAAGGAGGCGCCAGAGTTGGCTGATGTGCATGCCGCGCGGGTGCTGGCGATTCTTGGCGACAGCGTGACCACCGATCACATTTCGCCGGCTGGTTCCATTCCGGTGGATAGTCCCGCTGGAAAATATTTGATCGCTCACGGGGTCAAGCCGCATGAATTCAATTCCTACGGTGCGCGGCGCGGCAATCATGAAGTCATGATGCGCGGCACGTTTGCGAATATTCGGCTGCGCAATCAACTCGCACCCGGGACAGAAGGTGGTTGGACGCTTTATCTGGACGACACGAGCAACGACGCGAAAAACAATTCAGAAAAAATGTCTATTTACGATGCTGCGGTGCGATATCGCGAGGCAGGCGTGCCGTTGGTGGTGCTGGCGGGCAAAGAATATGGCTCAGGCTCGTCGCGCGATTGGGCCGCGAAAGGGACGCGCTTGCTCGGGGTGCGCGCGGTAATTGCGGAGAGCTACGAACGGATTCACCGCAGCAATCTGATCGGGATGGGAGTGTTGCCGCTGGAATATCAGGGTGGGCAAACTCGTGAGTCGTTGGGATTGACCGGCCACGAAGAATTTGAAATTGAAGGGATCTCTTCGCTGTCGCCGAAAAAACTTATCTCGGTAAAAGCGAAACTGGCAGGCGGGAAGGACAAAACCTTTTCCGCGATCGCTCGCGCTGATACTCCCGAAGAAGTTGCGTATTATAGACACGGGGGCATTCTGCAATATGTTTTGCGCCAGATGCTTTAAGAATCGAAAGCCAATTTCATTCGACGGCTTCACTGAAACCCTGCTTCAATAAAAACGCTATCTTTTCTTTTGTGCCAGGACCAAGCCCCGCGGCGTCGGCAATAACAGCGCAGTAATCAAGCCTTCCGCTTCAAGTCGCAGCACCGATTCGCGCACGATTTTCATCGCCGAATTGGCGTCGTGCATCAGAATCAATCCCCATGGATTCATTTGCGGCAGAAATCGCCGAACTTCCTGTTCGCGTAGCGGAGTATCGCTATCGCAGAAAAGCATGTCGATGGTGCCTTCCACATTCATGTCGAGGCTAGAAATGTTTCGCGCGTCAATCCATTGTGCCAGGCCGGAAGAGTCGAATCTCTGTTTTGCTGCGGCGAAAACTTTGGGGTCGAACTCGCAGGTAATTACCCGGCCCACGCCATTGGCTTGCAGACCTTCGGCGAGCCGCAGCGTGCTCAAGCCGGAAAAAGTGCCGGTCTCCACGATCAACTCGGGCTTCACCGTTTTTACCAACTGGCACAGAAAATCGAGAACTTCCACTTCGGCAGTCATGGAATCGTACATGTGCCAGCGTTCGGGATGCGGACATTCTGGCGTGGGCCGGGAATATTCCGGTTGCAAGATATCGCCATGGGCAGCAATGTGTTCAACAATGCGATGCTCTTTCTTCAGCGCGTAGAATTGGCTTTTAATACGCCAAAGCAACACCGCGCCGGCCAGGATGGAAACAAGGCTTGCGGCCTGCGCGTTCGAGAGGCCGAAAAACGAACGCGGATTGATGCGAATGAATTCAATCAGAAAACGAGCGATTCCGGTGAGGATCAAGTAATTGCAGAAAATTTCGCCCCTGGCTTTGGGTTTCTGCAGTGATTTTTTCCCCATGTGCCACAAAAATGCGGCAATGGCCAGCCAGATAAAAAATTCGTACAGCGGAGTGGGATGCACGCGATCGGTGGTGGGCACCACGCCGTTCGGGAAGCTCATTCCCCAAGGGAGCGACGTGGGGCGGCCGTAATCGCCGTCGCCAGATAGCAGGCACCCGATCCGACCGATGGCGTAACCTACCGCGGCGGCCGGGGAGCAAGTGTCCAGGAATTCGAGCAGCGGGATTTTTAAATAGCGCGCCAAAATGATCAGCGCGATCAGCCCGCCCAGAAAACCGCCGAACCATGCAAATCCAAAACGGCTGAATAACAAAGGCCAGGGATCGGCGAAAAATTCGCCGGGGCTTTCCAGCACATGATAAAGCCGCGCTCCTACCAGGCCGGCGAAACCAGCGATGCCAATGATCAGAAAACCTTCGTCTTTACGTTCGACTTGCTCGCCTTTGGATTTTTTGGCGGGAGAAAGGTAGGCGCGGCGGCGATCGAAATCCGCTTGAAGCACGTAAGCGGCTACTAACAGGCCTGTTGCGACCATCAGTCCGAAGGTCGGAATGGTCAGGGGCCCCAGATGTAGAAATGGAATCATGAATTATTGGTGAGGTGTCGCAATCAAAAAGTATACACGAGCGTATCGACGCTTGCCGTCAGCCGCGACGCAGCATCAATCCCAGCGCCAGCCATATCGCGAGAGCCAACCACTCGGCCAGGGAAAAATGTCCTGGGAAGGACGGCAGCAGCTTCATCAACACGAGTAAGAGGGCAACAGCGATTCCCAGGCTAGTAATGAGGCGTCTGCTGGAATTCTTTTCCACCAGCCAGAATGACAAGCACGCCATGAACCATCCAGTCGCGGCGGCCATGGAACCGACTTCGGTTACGGGAACGAGAATCGCGTCGCCGAGGAAAAGGCCAATAATTGTGGCTGACGCGATGCTTACGATCGCCACGGAAGGCGTCAGAAATCTTTCGTGAACTTCGCCGAAGCGCGCAGGGATTGTGCCACGGCGGCCAAATGCAAATAACAATCTGCTGGCGGCCACAAAATTTCCGTTGAATACTTCGAACAGTGCGACCATTGCGGAAGCCATCACGATGCGCACCAGCCAAGGCGCGCCGGTACCTTGCTCGAAAGCGACCGCGGAGGCGAATGGCTTGCCGACTAATCCTTGCCACGGTGCAACGTAAGCTACCGCGGCAGTGACCATCACGTAAAACCCTGCGCCAGCAATCACCGCCAAGAAGATTGCGCTAGAAAATCCGCGGGACCGGAATTCGGGATGAGCTTCCTCGGCAACTTTGGGCACTGATTCAAAGCCGGTCATGAAGTACGGCACGATCTGAAGGGTAAGCAAAATAGAAATGAACGGCGTAGAGCTGAACGCTGGATGAAAATTCGCGGGCGAACCGTGCACGGCGCTGGCTCCGACAATTACCAAGAACAGCACCAGGACGCTTCCAGCAGACCAATTTTGAAACGTGGCGCTGGCGCGAACGCCGCGATAATTAAGCATCGCGATGATAAATGTTAGTCCCAGACCCAAGAGCAAGCGCGGAAGAAACACCGGATGATCAGCAATGTGGTACAGCTCGAAGGAATTAAACGATGGAAAGAGATAGGCAGCAAGTTTGCCGACGGCCACAGCTTCCCAAGGGCAAACAATAAAGTATGCGAGCAGCATGATCCATCCGGTGAAGTAGCTGACGGATGGGGGAAAAACCTGCGCCGCGTACGCGGCTTCGCCGGCAGCGTCCGGCAGACGCTGCACCCACTGGCCGTAAACGTAGCCCACCGGCAGCAGAAGAACTCCGCCGATTGCGAAACCTAAAATTGCGCCGACCGGCCCGCCGCGGCCCAGCCAATCGTCCATGACGACCAGCCAACCGACGCCCACCATGGTTCCAAAGGCCAGCGCGAAATAATCGGTGAACCGCAGTTTGCGTGCTAGTACGCCC
>DATBBY010000011.1:0-50270 GCA_036270765.1 Candidatus Acidiferrum sp. | reverse complement strand
GCCATCAAATGAAATTCAACGGCTAAGCAGCTCTACTGCTTGTCATAGACCGCGACAAAACTCGTCGAGTCCGTACCCTTGGAGGTGATGGTCGTAACTTTCCCGTCCTTCGAAATCTCCACTTTAGTATTTGCGGTAACTGGCAGCGAGCATAACAACGACGACATACCCTAAAGCACGCTTCATAAGGACCTCTCTCTTTAAGTCTTCGTTTGATTGGCCGGTTTACTCACTCGCGGGGTAAATGTTGTAAGCGTTGAGCCCGGGAAATTACTGGCAAAGTACGCTGGCCTACACACGGTGTCAACAAGTTTTGTACAGAAGAAAAGATTATCGACGTCGATTTTTCTATGGGCTGGGGACTGTAAGACATATTTCTCTCGATCGATCACTTTCCTTGCCGTTGGAATCGAGCGAGGTAACTACGTAACAATATCTTTCGCCACCCTGGACTCCGGGGTCGTCATAGCTGTTGGTATTTGAGGTCCCCACTTTATTGAAGGTTTGGCTACTGTAGAGCCGGCGATAAACGTTATAACTAACGGCCCGCGGCGCTTTATCCCAATTGATAGTAATTTTGTGAGGTTTGGAAGGGTGTGCAGGCTGCTGGCTGCGTAGCGGATACAAATAAATCAAGACAAGCAGAATTCCGGCTAGCATCAATGCGACACCGGAGCGTTTGAGAATTGTCATTCGCGTTTTCCCTGGCAACTCTTCACAAGTCGATAGTAAGCCACTTTTTGCAGAATGATGCTCGCTGAATGAAGCGTCGTCTGGATAATAAACGAAGTTTCGTTCACGGGGCATTCGTCGAGAAACTTAGCGACTCTCGAGTGGAACGAACTTGAGAGATCGGCCCCCTTCGGCCACTATGACTGATTTGGCAATGCAGCAATCGTTTGGTAACGACGAATCCTGGCTGCAAAGCACCGTGCTAAAGTACACTTTCGCCGCGTATTCCCCGAGAGATGATGGAAGTTCAAAAAATCGGCCGCTACGAAATTATTGAGGAAAAGGGCCGCGGAGCCATGGGCGCGGTGTATATCGCGCGCGATCCGGCGATGGACCGCATTGTGGCGCTGAAAACGATCCACGCACTGGCGCTTAGCGGGCCGCAAGCCGAAGAATTTCGCGAGCGATTTTATCGTGAAGCGCGGGCCGCAGGCGGATTGTCGCATCCGGGTATCGTGACGATATTTGACGTTGGCGAACAAGACGGCGTGCCATACCTGGTGATGGAATTTATCGAGGGACGCACTCTAGCGGAGGCCGCAAAAAATGGCCAGCGATTTACCTTCGAGCGCGTCTGCGAGATCGGGCAGCAAGTCGCGGCAGCGCTCGCCTATGCGCATCAGCACGGGGTCATTCATCGGGATATCAAGCCCGCCAACATCCTGCTGACCTCCGAGGAAAAATATGGAATTGAGCGCCCCAAGATTACCGATTTTGGTGTGGCCAAACTGGGTGCCGCGCAACTCACTTCGACCGGGCAAATTCTTGGGAGCCCGGCGTTCATGCCGCCAGAGCAATTTACCGGCGCGCCCATTGACGGACGCAGCGACTTATTTTCTGTAGGCGTGATTTTGTACTGGATGGCCACTGGAGAGTACGCCTTCACAGGCGAAACAATTACGGCGGTTTCCTACAAGGTGGTGCACACCGAAGCGGTGCCGCCCCGAAAACTGAATCCCGCGGTGCCTGCGGCGTTTGACGAAATTATTTTGAAGTGCCTGGCCAAGTCGCCCTCAGATCGTTACTCCACTGGCGATGAGTTGGCTCACGACCTGGCGGCGCTGCGAACTGGACGGCCTGCGGGAGAGTTACAGGCGCCTGTGCCTGTATCGGTTCCCGCTACTTCCAGCAGTGCCATGGACGTCACCCTGGATTCAAACCCCACAGCGTTACCAACGACGCCAGTTGTCCGGCAATCTGCCGCTGCAGTGATACCTCCGACGGGTGCGCCGCAAAAAAGGCGGACTGGGTGGATCGGCACTACCGTCGGTTTGATTTTTGCCGCCTTACTTCTTGCGGGTGGCTGGTACGGCTACGCGAACCGCGAGCGCATCACGACGATTCTCGACCCCAACTCTGGACCGGAATCTGTAGTTGACACGACGCCCTCCGAAGCCATTTCCAAAACCGACAAAACCAACACGCCGCCGAATCGCCAAGCACGAAACGAAAATCTGAACAAGCAACCAACCAAGAGCGGCGCCAGGAATACGCCTTCTTCCAGAACTGCCGTTTCGGCTCTGCCCCCTCCTCCTCGTGTGGACTTCGATCCGAAACAGTTGGACCCCAACGCCAATGCGAAGTTAAAAATTGAAGCGGATCACTTTCCAGCCAATGTCGCTTTTACGGTAGAAATGGGCGGAAAAGTTTATTTTGAACGGGGCGGAAACAATAACCAGCAATTGTTTGATGACCTATACGTGCCGCCAGGAGTTACGGAGTTTCGGGTGATCGCCGGTGAAGGCGCAAATCGAAAAACGTCTAACATTGTGAGCGCTGAATTCAAGCCCAAGAAAAAGAAAACTCTGCGTATTGAATTGCGGACGCAAGGCCAGAAAAATGCGTCAGAAGTGCCGTCGGGGGTTTATGCCGACTCGCAAATTGTAGTCACCCTCAAGTAGACCTCGAGTCACTCGTCTCCACGAAGAAGGTGAGAAGCCTTCGAACGATACGCGCGCTTGAGCGGAAGAATGGCTGCGGCGTTCGAATGCCCTATGTCGACACGCCGACAATTGAACGAAATGTCTGCGGTCGACAATTGCACTTCCGACGCAAAACAGTTTCGACATATAGAAAAATCTTATCCGTGAAACAAAAAAACGTTGTTTCACGTGAAACGGATTTGGTTCGAGTGAGTGTGTTCGAACGGGTCTCAGATTCGAACGATCGCAGCGTTTGATGATGCGCAAAACAAATGTTTCGTAAAAGACATGTCCACATTGGTCCCGCGAATCTAACTATGGCCCCCGGCGAGGCGGTTTCGTTCTACGGTAAGGATAGACACGTGCACGGGGGTCGCGCGCGTCGCGCAGCGGTTAATTCTCACCCCGATTGAAGAGCGGAGCGTGCAGTGGATAGAGTTTTATCATCGATCGACAAGTATGGTTACGTGGCAAACCGGCAATCGCCCGTAAAGGGACTTGCTGGGGACGCAGCGCCTAACCCTATGGCCGTGGAAGGCGACAAGATCGCGAACATACACGGCGCAATGCTGAATTTTCATTTGCTTCTGCGATCCCAGCGACTTTATGAAGTCGATCATCCGCAACGAATTGCCACTTTGGGAATGGCCTACGACTCTCTCCACGCCGTTGTGGGACGCCATAAACTCGAATTGCAAGTAATGCGCGACGGATTGGTATCCTCCGCGCTCGGCGACAGTTTACTGCCGGATGCCACTGGCGAGATGCTGGCGCTCTCGAGCGCGTTGCGGCAGGCCGGGATTCGAAGAATTTCCTTCCTGCCAAAGGTTAGCCAGGAGGAAGTGGACATTTTGGCAGAGCTCATCAAGGTATCATTGATGACCGTTGGGCAGGCGAGCGCTGCTCCAACGGGTACTCAGCCATCTGGTCAGGCGGGCGCGAAAACAACGGACAACGAAGCCGTGGGCGCGCGGGATGCCTGGTGGATAAAGTGTTTCGCCGAACGAGACGTGGAAGGGATTCTGGTTAACACGCTAGTGGATCGAAAAGTAGACACACTTTTGACCAGCTTGATTGCAACGCTGGTAGCCTACGGAGGCCATTCTCCGCGGACTGATTCCGAAAACGTGCGTCTGCCCGATTTTGACGACCTGATTGCCACATTAAGGCTCCTGGCACGCATCACTCTTCCGCTGGAGCCGGCGTGCGAACTTTCACCAGAGGCGGGCGCTCGCGCGATTCGCGAAGGCATGGAAGCCGCGAGTCACGATACGGTGCGGCTGCTGTTGAGCGCGATCTCGCAGTACTCGCCGGAGGAGGGTGAACTGCCGCAGTTGTATGTGAAGCGCCTGGCGGAAAGCCTAATTTTTGAATATTTGCTCGCCGAATTCGCGGCGGGCTCGTTGACGCCGGTTTTGGTGCAACCGACGTTTGATCGTCTGGGTGAAGTGTTGGTGGCGGCCGGAAAGCTTCCCCCTACCCATGGGCCAGGCAGCCAGATTCCTTTGCCGAATTTGATGCAGTTTTCGTTAGCGGCCACGTGGGCTGCAGAAAGTTATCGCGAAAAGTTGGTCACGCGCTTCTGGCTGGATCTTCCACCCCGCGAAAAGTCCATGGTTTTACGCGGGCCGGATTTGTGGAGCGTGCCGGTGCTGGCGCTGCGCCAAACGTTGGGAAATCTCGCGGATACCGGGGCCGATGCGCCGCGACGCGAAGCGCGCCATATCGTTTTGAATTATGCCAGACGGCTGGAGCATGAGGATCCGTGCGTACGCCAAACCGTGGCGGCAGGCCTTAATGAATTATGGCCCATCATCGAATCGCTGTGGCCCAACCAGCTACCGGAAGATTTAAGCAAGGTAGCGCTGGCAGCGCTGCGCATCGAGCGCGAGCCGCAAACGGCTTCAGCCCTGGCTATATTCATCGAATCACTGAGCCATATTGCGGTGGTACGCGGAGACTATGAAGGCTTTGAAGCGATCATTCTGGCATTGGAGCAGCCTTTCGGGGATTTTGAGCACACCAACTTTCCCGCATTGGGAAAACGCCTCTTCGCGCAGGACCGATTGTTCCTTTTGGTCGATGCCGGACTGGCGCACCGGGCCCTAGATCCGGTATTGCCCAGGTTGCTGGAGCGCGATCCTGATAGATTGCTGGACCGCCTTTCGCAGCTGTTGGGCGAAGAACGTGGCGGCACCCTGTTGCCAGCTATGGCCCGTCTGGTACGGAGTATCGGGGTACCGGTGTTGACGATTCTCGAGACGCGACTTTACGAAGCTCGTCCGCAGCGCGTAAGCGCCGCCATAAAATTGCTGGCGACTGCGGACCCGGACCGATTGTTGAGGAGTCTCACACGGGCTCTGCCCAGCTGGGAATGGAACATGCAGGATCTAGCGATCAGCGAGTTATCGCGACCAACAAACGCTCCCAACGCGCAGACTGCCGCGTTCGTATTTTCCAACGTGCTTATCAATGCGCACCCGTTGGTGGTCCCGATGATGATCGATCAGATCGGTATCAGCGGCGAAAGCTCTGCGATTCCTCAATTGATGGAAATTGCGGCGGGGGAACACACGACCCTGCGAGACCAGTTCGTGCGCATTAAAGCCATCGAAGCGCTGGGGCGATTGCGAGCTACGGAGTCCATGCAACTGTTACATCTGCTCGCGGAGCGTCGCAGCGGAATAGCCTACGCGGAACCCTCCGGTTTGCGAACAGCAGCTCAGGACGCCTTGGCGGCGATCGAAGACCGTGCAACGTCGGGGTCCGCGCGAGCCACGTTCGATGCTCCGAGCGCACACGGCGTCGTGTACGCCGTTCCGCGACGGTACACACGTGTGCCCCTGGATACGCCTCTACGCGCGCAAGTGAGCGCTAAATCGGCGGGAGCTACCCTGGCAAGAGTGAAAACCATCAGCCTCGGCGGAGCTTACTTGGAGAGTTCGACGAGTCTCTCTATTGGTGAGTCTGTTCAGTTGGAAGTGCGATCCGGCTTGGGCAAGAAAATTCATTGCACTGCAATCGTCCGCAACAGCACTCCTGGCGGCAACGGGGTGGAATTCGTGCATATGAACGACGAGGATCGCAGCAAATTGCGCAAGCTAGTATTGCGCAAAATGCCCGGTTAGTCGGATTTAACACCTCTTCGGCAGTTTAAGTCGAACTCGACCACCAATCGGATGTCTTGATGCGGTTGATCGTTTGGAAATCTCCAACCATCAAGTGCCTTTAACGCCGCCGCGCTAAGCATTGGATGACCGGATATAACCACCGGATTGGTGGGCGTACCATCCTCATCGAGCTCTATTTGAAGCGACACGTTTCCTTGAACCCGCGCCAATCTTGCCAAAGCTGGATACTCAGGCGCCACGAAAACATCAGGCGATAAAGGAACGCTGCTCTTTAGCTTAACGGTGGGAGAGAAGTTGTTTGTAGTTGTGTCCGTGGCCGCGCGGTAAAGATCTGATGGCTTTTCAGTGCCAGAAAAAAGTGCGTCGTATTTTCCTGCGAGCAGATTCTCGGACGTGGACAAAACCAAGTCGGGTGGAGATTTAAGTTTATCGGTTGAAACAGGAAATGTCGGTTTATCCATCACTCCGGGGCCAACCGCTTGCTCTAAGCGGTCCAGCAAATTCGCAGTCCATAATGTTCGTCGAGGGGTCTTGGCAGAAGGATCAAACCAGTCGCGGTCGAGAATATTAGAGCGGATAACGCGCGTTTTGGTGCCGCACTGAAAACGCAAGAGCACTTCAGCACCGCTAAACACTGGACACTTCTTGCATCGTTTCAGTTCCCGGCGACGTTCCTTTTCCGGAATGACGCATGGATTGACGGAGCCAAGCAACGTTTCAATAGATCCCTCTATGGACGCAGAGGCCGCTTCCAGCTTGGCAGGTCCAAAGCATTCGTCGGTTGGCGGTGTGAGAGTAATACGTTGAACCGAAATGCCCTCTACCGAGGAGCTAACGTTAAAAAGCTCGTAATAATTAAAAGGAGGGCCAAAGTCGAAAAATGTCCGCCGGCCAATTTCAAATTTCCCAACCGCCGCAGGGCTGGACGCGTGCTGCTGGCCCATTGCCACTGCACACAGAATAAGGACGACACCCGCATAAACCATGGCTCGCACGGCGCGGAGTGTACTACAAAGCTGATCACTTCAAAGCGCCGGCACTTAGGTGTGCAATCCCTTACCCCAGGAAAATGGTTCTCGCCAATCTACAGGATATTTGGTACGGTGATGCCACGATTACCTTATCGACGTTTAGTTGATAAGGGGCGTAACTTGTATCGTCCCCGGCTAGTGTCCTTCAACGAGGTGTTACATGCTGCTAGCTATGGCCGGAATTCTCCTCATCCTTGGACTCCTGGGATTGGCCGCCTTCCTCTGCGCTAAAGAATGTGGTAAGGAACAGTCAAACGACTTGCTGGGTGATGGGCAGGTAATAGGCAGGCCGTCGGCCCGCCATGCACACTCGAACTGAGTTGCTCAGGGCTGCAGAAACATGCGCGCTGAACTGGCTAATTCGCCCGCTCCAATCCGTTGGAACCGAAACTTTGTCTTAATTTTGCCGCTGCTCCTGGCGCTTATGCTCGGGCTGTTCGCGGTCAGCGCTACACCGCAAAGCAAGCACTCCAGTGCCGCTTCCCCTGCGACGAAACCGGCGAATTTGACCGCCCAGGTTCGCGACATCCTCCAAAACGAACTTCGCGCCCAAGCCGATGATCATTCCTTGTGGTGTTACCGCAAACTTACGGACAAAGACGGCAAGCAGCAATTATTTGCGGCGTGCCAGACGAAAACGCTGGAGATTGACCGGCTCATGGCTGTCAATGGCAAACCTCTGACCGAGCAGCAATGGACCGAGGAGAATCAGCGCATCGAACGACTTTTGAACAACCGCTCGCAATTAAAGAAGGAGAAACAGCAGCGGCGCGAAGACGGTGAGCAAGCCACTCGAATGTTGAGAATGGTGCCTGACGCGTTTCTGTTCCAACAGGAAAGCAGCGAAGGGAACCGTATTACGCTGCACTTCACTCCGAATCCCGCATTTCGCCCTTCCGGGTCGTCAGAAATGGTTTTTCACCACATGGAAGGAACTTTGACGCTGGACGTCAAACAAAAGCGCCTGGTGGAAATCAGCGGCAGGTTGAATAGTGACGTCAAATTCGCCGGTGGTCTTCTGGGGCATCTCGATAAAGGCGGCACGTTTTATGTGAAACAACAGGAGGTCGGGCCGGGCTATTGGGAAATGACGCGCATGGATGTTCAAATGAATGGCAAGGCCCTTTTCTTCAAAACGATTTCAGTACGCACCAGGGAGATTGATACCGATTTTCATGCCGTGCCCGCGGCCGCGTCCATCCAACAAGTAGCGGAACTGACCAACGAAGGCAGCGAGAAAAACCAGGTCCGCGAGCAAAGGTAACGACACACTCCCTACGTTGAACGACGTTTTCATAATGCTTGCCGAAATTGTCCTTTAGCTGCCATTTCTCCTCTGCGATTGCATTAAACCGACAACCGCTCCCTCAATTTTCTACTTCAGAAGCCGCAGCTACGTTACGATTAACTTTATTCCTGCAAATGGAGTTGTGATGAACACGGATTCATGGATTATTTTCGTTGGAACGGTGGCCGGATTCTGCACCACCTTCGCTTTTGTACCGCAGTTAATTAAAATCTGGAGGCAGGGTGGGCGCGATTTGTCCTACGGGATGCTTGCGCTGTATTTGATTGGAGCAGTTCTGTGGTTCATCTATGGAGTTTTACTGCACGCACAAGCAGTCATCATCACCAACTTCGCCACAGCCATCGTGATTGCACTGGCCACGGCAATGAAAGCCTGGACCGCGAGGCGCGACGTCATTAGAGACACAGTCTTAGAAGCGAGCCAGCGCGGCTGAAGTAGCGCAATTAACACATAAATGTCGACCTGTCTGGTGCGCACCCGTGTGCTGGCACGCTCAGTTTTTCTCCCATCTTCTCTCTGCATCATTGCTATAGGATAAGTACATAGGTTACCTGCACGTAACAGGAGAACGAATGACGGTTGTGGCCATCACGATGGGAATTCTTGTTGTCGCTCTGGTGGTTTGGCTGCTGCTACACAGCACACAAGCCGAACGCAAAAGCGCCGTACTGGAATCGCAGATGACCGAGTTGCGCCACGAGCTGCAGACCATGGCCACTGCACAAGCGCAAAGCAGCGGACAAATATCGGCCATCGGCCAAACCGTGACGCAGCGCCTCGAGAGCGTGACCAAGGCGCTACAAGATGGAGTGGCCAATTCGGCTACCATCGCCACGCATGGACAAACGGCCATCGCTACGGAGCTAAAAAACGCTCGCGAGCAAATGGGGCAAATTCAGAAACAATTGGGCGAGTTTCACGAGTTGAGCCGCAACGTCTCCTCGGCGACAAAATCGCTCGAAGATATTCTTGGCGGCGCAAAAAGCCGGGGCATGCTCGGTGAAGTGACGCTGGAACGCCTGCTGGAGGATTGCCTGCCGCCGTCGCAATTTTCGGCGCAACATCGCTTCTCGTCGGGCGAGATCGCTGACGCGGTGATTTTCCTGCGCGACAGCAAACTGATGTCCATCGACTCGAAATTTCCGCTGGATGCTTTTCGTCGTATCTCCACTGATGGCGATGATGCCAGAAGGCAATTTGTCACCGCGGTAAAAGGTCACGTCGATGCCATCGCCAGAAAATATATCCTGCCCAGCGAAGGCACGTTGGATATGGCGCTGATGTTTGTGCCGTCAGAAAGTGTTTACTACGAATTGCTGATGCTGGCCGACAGCAAAGGCCAGCAACTGGACAGCTATTGCCGCAGCAAAAAAGTAATCGCCGTTTCTCCGAACACGCTTTACGCGCACCTGTGCGTCATCGCCATGGGCCTGCGGGGCATGCACATCGAAGAAAACGCGATGCGGATTTTTTCAAGCCTTTCTGGAATGCACAAGCAGATGGAGACGTTTACGGATGTGTTCGAGAAGCTGGGCACGCACATCAAAAATTCGCAGCAGTGTTACAACGATGCGGACAAACGCCTGGAGAAAACGCAGAACACGCTGGACAATTTGCTGGGCACCAGTTCCACGCAAGCCGCATTGGAGGTACAAGGCACTCTAGCCCTGCCAGTTGATTCCACCGTTCCAGCCGCAGCAGCAAAGAAAGGCGCGTAGATCCCGTCGCACGCGTTTGATCCTGAGTTTTGAATCCGTCCTTTAACTCAATCTATTTTTTAATTAAGAAACTACGTTAGCGCGCCGGCGATGAAGGCTTCGGCGTGGGATGGACAATCACCGGAACCAAGCGAATGGAAATAAGAAAACTTCCCCGGTTGCGGCCAACCACCTCGAAGTGCGCAGCATTGTCTGGGCCGCCCGAGGACAGTTGCCGCACGGTATCGCCGCCTGATAGTTCCGCGATGTCCGGCGCAAGGTTCTTAGCGTCGAGCGCGATCTTAGCCTCTGTGCCGCGGACGGTGACGGTCAGCGCGCGATGCTGACCGGGCGCGAGCGGTCTGGAATCGGCGTGCAAGGCTAGCTCAAGAAAAGCCACGTTGAAAACCGGAAAACTGTTTTTGCCGCAGGTAATTTTAACTGGGGCGAGTCCAGGTTCTAGATCGGCAGGGGGCAAAACGACGAGAGAGGTAGCCGACGAAGCCAGCACAATCGCCGGTAGGCCGCCGATCGATACACTATTGGCGTCGGCGTCACCGCAAAACCCGTGACCCAGAATATCAAAGCGATCACTGAGTGAGGCAATGCGCGGCGCAGAATTTATCTCCACCAGCGAAAGCTCGGTTTCGGTGGGAGCAACGATGGTGGCGGGCACGCGGCCGCGTCGTCCCTCAATCGCCGCAAAAATGACTCCGGGAACAAGCGGCGCGACCAGCAGAGCGCGGCCCGATTTGTCGGTGGTCAGCCGGTCTCCATTGGAAAATGCCACGGTGACGCCGGGAGTCAGTCGGCCGTTTACGTCCAGCACGGCCAGCGTGGCGCGTTCACCAGAAACGATTCGGCGAGGGAGCAGCAAAATCCGAGCACCCGCAGGATTGGGGGCCTGCTGCGCAATCGAGGCACAGGCAAATAGTAATGCAGAAAGCGCCGGCAGGATCACAGCGCGGTGACATGAAGACATATAGGAATTGTAGATTACCGGCGGGAAAAGAAGAAGGTCCGCAAGGGTTCCACAACAATTCCTCGCGATCCCTCACGAGCGAAGTTCAAAGTACACAGATCCTCGCTTGTTGCTAAAGTGCTGCTAATCAGTAAGGTTCAGAGGCTTACCGGGGCCACAACTGTCTGCTAGCGTGAGAAGTGGGGTTGCTGGGCCCAGCACGCCCCGGGTGTACATCGTGACCAAACGTTGGCGCGACCATCCGGTAAAGGGGATTTGTGCGCATTGTCAGCGGTGGACGGAGCGACGTCGGGCAGCAACGCGCTAACAATGAAGATTGTTTTCGAATGGTGCAGCCACTGAATCTGTTTGTGGTTTCCGATGGCATGGGCGGAGAAGCGCACGGGGAAATCGCCAGCGCCATGGCTGTCGAGACGGTGGTCAAGACTTGCATGGGTGAAGAGACAGGAACGATGGCGGCCTCCACAGAGACGCATCCGGAATGGAGCAACCAAACGAGGCTGCTTCTGAGCGCCGCGCACCTGGCGAACAGAAAAATTTATGAATCGGCGGAAGCCAATCCTCAACAACAGGGGATGGGCGCGACACTAACGGCGGCATGGATCAACGAAGAAAAACTGAGCGTCGTGCACGTGGGGGACAGCCGGGTTTACCTGCTGCGGAGCGGTGTATTGCAGCAACTCACCAGCGATCATTCGCTGGTAGCGGAACAGGTGCGGCGTGGAATTTTGACCGCCGCGGAAGCGGAACACAGCGAGTTGCAGAGCGTTCTGCTGCGCGCTCTGGGCACTCAGCCGGAAATCGAAGTGGACGCGGAGGAGCATGCGCTTTTCCCCGGCGATATTTTGCTGTTGTGCTCCGACGGTTTGACGCGGATGGTGGCGGAGCAAAAAATTTCGGCCATGTTGCAATCAGAATCCGATCCGGGGAGAGCGGCGGAAAAACTGGTGGCGCAGGCAAATGAGAATGGCGGGGGAGACAACGTCACAGTAGTGGTGGTCCATCTGGAACCGAAAGAAAGCGGATTTTTGTCGTGGTTGCGCCACGGAGCGCAGAAAAATGCGGGCAAAAACGGCTCAGCATGAGGATGTGAAATGGCAAAGCTCACACTGATGTTTGAAGAAAAGACCGTAAAAGAAGTGTCACTGGGCGCGCGGCCTGTGGGAATCGGGCGGTCGCCGGACAACGATCTGGCGATCGACAATCTGGCGGTTTCCAATTATCACGCTCGCGTTTATGTGGACTCCGGCAAGGTGGTGGTGGAAGATCTCAAAAGCCTCAACGGCACCTTCGTCAACGAAATGCGCGTGGAGCGAGCCACGCTGAAACACGGTGATTCTATCCACGTCGGGAAGCACCATATCAAGGTAGATGCGACCGGCGAAGCGGCGGCATCCTACGGGTCGGGGCGCCAAACTGCTACGCCGAAAATTAATGAAACCATGGTGCTGGATACCAAAATGCGGCGCGAGATGCTGCAGCAAGCGGCAGCCCTGGGCGAGCGCACGCAGCTGGCGGCAGGACGCATGAGAGTTCCCACGCTGGTTGTAAGCGGCAGCAGCAAAACCGACCGGCAAGAATACACACTGACCAGCAAGTTGACGGTCATAGGGAAATCACACCTAGCCACGGTGCGGCTGAGCGGATGGTTTAAACCAAAAATGGCGGCGCAAATTAATAAACACGATGACGGCTACTACCTGGGTGCCGGCGAAAAAGTGCCCTCGGTAAATGGCACACCAATTCGAGGGCCGGTTCAACTCAAGGACGGCGATCAAGTGGAAGTTTGCGGTGTGCGCTTGAATTTCATCTTCCGCGAATAACGCGAGAGACGATGGCAGATTCGTCAGGCGAAAAAGAACGGCCGCGAGGATTCGCAATTTTCATCGAACTGCTGCAGGATTGGTGGCAGCATCGCGTATCGTTTGTGGTCAGCCTGGTCATTACCCTTACCGCGCTTGGTCTTTATGTTGTTACGTATATTGGCGAGCATCCCAGTCCCCTGCTGGTTTTTATGGAGCGGCTTGAGCTGGATGCGCTGGATACACGTTTCCGCCTGCGGCCCGCAAAGTACACTCTCCCTGATCCGCGCATCGTAATCGTCGACATCGATCAAAAATCGCAAGAAGGGCTTGGAAAATGGCCGTTTTCGAGGAGCAACTTTGCCACCATGCTGGATGTTCTGGGCGAAAACGGTGCGAAAGTGGTGGGTTTCGACATTACCTTTGACAAGTCTGATCAAACTGGCGCCCCCGTTCGCGCGCTGGCTGAAAGACTGGAAAAGCGCAAAATCGCCGGCCAAGCTATCGATCCAAAGTTAGAGGCAGAAGTGAAGGCCTTGGCGGCGGAATACGACGCCGACAAAGAATTCGGCGACGCCATCCAGAGATTCCGCAATGTAGTACTGGGAAATTTCTTTTTTCCAAAAGAGGAACTGCAAGGAACCGATCAGGCAACGCTGGATTCCTACGCGGACCTGGTGCAATGGTATTCGCTGGCGCAAAACTCGCTGAATCCACCAACAGGCAAGCAGGATTTTGTAAATTTGATGCAGCGCTATGAAGCCAACAACATCCTGTACACGGCGGTGATGGCCAATATTCCGGCGCTGCTCAGCCCGGAAAATAATAGTGACGGCACCATGGGGTTTTTCAACGTGCTCCCGGATGCCGACGGCGTGCTCCGCAGATCGCTGCTGGTCGTGCCATTTGAGCGGACCGGCAAACTCGCGGAGACGGAGCTTTACGGGTCGCTGGAAGTGCAAACAATACGCGTTTATCTGGGAGTGCCTTCCGAACAATTGACGGTGAACTATAACCAGACGGGCATGGTCAGCTTGCAATTTGGAGACAAGTTGCAGGTAAAACCAGACAACATCGGCCGCTTGGCCATTAATTATCGGGGACCGGATCGCACTTATCCTTATTACTCGATCGTGGATGTAGTGCAACGGAAGCTTCCCGCCGCCACTTTCAAAGACAAAATCGTGTTAGTTGGTGCTTCAGCCACCGGCATCGGAGATTTACGCACGCCGCCATACGGCGGCATTACTTATCCCGGAGTAGAAGTCCACGCCAACGCTATCGATAACATGCTGAACCATCAAGCGCTGACCAGGGGCGCAGCGCAGGAATTGTCGGACCTCGCGCTGATCCTGTTTTTTGGCATACCCGTGGGAATCTGGATGGCGCTGGTAGCGCCGCGATGGATGTGGTTCGGACTCAGCTTCCTGGTGCCGCTGGCATTAATTGATTACGGCGCGTTTCTGCGCGGGTGGTGGCTGAACTTCAGCGTCCCAGCGCTCACACTGGTGTCAAATGTTCTACTGGTGTCCCTCTATCGCGCGTTGGTTGAAGAAAAAGAAAAACGCCGCGTTCGAACCGCGTTTGGGCAATACCTCAGCCCAGAAGTGATTCGCCGGCTGCTTCGGAATCCCAAGTTGGTGGAGCCAAAGAAAACGCAAATCACCGTTATGTTCAGCGACATTCGCGGCTTCACCACTATTTCCGAGAATCTGGATGCGCAAGACCTGGCCCTCTTCCTCAATCAATACTTATCCGATATGACCGAGCTGGTTTTCGAATATCAGGGAACCCTTGACAAATATATCGGCGACGCGGTGATGGCTTTCTGGGGCGCCCCCATTGAAGTGGATGATCATGCTACATGCGCCTGCAATGCGGCGCTGAAGATGATGCAACGGGTACGCGGAATGCAGCGGCAATGGCAAGCGCAAGGCAAGCCACAGCTGGATATCGGCATCGGTTTAAACAGCGGTGTGGCGAGCGTCGGCAATATGGGCTCGGAGCTGCGCTACGGATACACGGCGCTGGGCGACACCGTTAATTTGTCCTCGCGTCTTGAAGGACTGAACAAGGATTACGGGACGCATATCATCGTGAACCAGACCACTTATGCGGCCACACGGGACGCAAAATTCGTGTATCGCGAACTGGACTTGATACGCGTAAAGGGAAAGACCCAGCCGGTTATGATTTACGAATTGATTGGACGGGCTGAAGAAGAAACCTTGTACGGAAGCGTCGCGGATGTGCAGTCGCGACTGGAACAGTTCACGCGAGGACGAACTCTTTATCGCGCGCGGAGGTGGGAAGAAGCGCAGCGCGCGTTTCAAATTATGATCGATAAATGGCCCGATGATGGGCCTGCGCGGACATACTGGAAACGCTGCCAGGAGTACCTGTTTGACGAGCCACCGTCCGGGTGGGACGGTGTCTTTACCATGACGCACAAATGAGCTTGGCAGCGAATTTTCCTTTGAATTGAATCGAAGAAATTGCTCGTTGCGCCTTTGCGCCAGTTGCGTCTAGGTTGATGGCTCGCCGTGACAACTGCATGGTTACGGGCATCCAAGTGGGCAGCGAGTGGTACATCACCCCCGGTTACGAACCTAACTTGTTGCGTACCCAAAAGAGCACGTCGCGGAATCTAAAGAAAGTAACAACGGGGTGGTCGTGACCAGTGTTCCGGGCTGAAACTGGCCTGCTAAGGGAAATCAAAGAACGGTATGTGGATTGTTCGTCTAGCACTTTCGCGCCCTTATACCTTTATCGTGATGGCCATGGTGATCATTCTGTTGACGCCAGTGGTGCTCATGCGCACGCCTACCGACATTTTCCCCAACATTGATATCCCGGTGATCAGCCTGGTGTGGAATTACACCGGGCTGCAGCCGCAGGAGATAGAGCAGCGCATCACTTCCAACTCCGAGCGCGCGGTAACCACGCTTGTAAATGACGTGGAGCATATCGAATCGCAATCGTTGAATGGAATTGCGGTAGTAAAGATTTACTTTCAGCCCAAGGCCAACATCCAAACCGCGCTGGCGCAAACCACGGCCATTGTGCAGACGATTTTGCGCAGCCTGCCTCCCGGTACCACTCCTCCCCTGGTGGCCATCTACTCCGCTTCGACAGTGCCAGTCATTCAAATTGGCTTGACCAGCGACAGTCTCAGCGAACAAGCTCTCTTCGATTTTGGAAACAACTTCATACGTACGCAATTGGCCACCGTACAAGGCGCCGCACTGCCCTTTCCTTATGGCGGCAAGCAACGCTTGATTTCCGTCGACCTGGACACCACCACGCTGCAATCCAAAGGGCTTTCCGCGACGGATATCGTGAATGCCGTGAACGCGCAAAACCTGATTCTTCCGACCGGCACCGTGAAGCTGGGAAACCTGGAATACACGGTGGAAATGAACGGAAGCCCGCAAACCGTGGCGGGCTTAAACGACCTCCCGATTAAGACGGTGAATGGTTCGACCATTTACATGCGGGATGTAGCGCACATCCGCGATGGATTTTCGCCGCAAACGAATATCGTGCGGGCCAATGGACAGCGCGGCGTGCTGATGGCGGTATATAAAACCGGCTCAGCGTCCACGCTGGACATCGTGAGCCGCGTCAAAAAATCAATTCAAGACTACGCCGGATCGATACCCGAGGGCGTGCACATTGCAATGTTGTTCGATCAGTCGCTTTTCGTGCGTGCGTCCATTTACGGGGTGTTACGCGAAGCGCTGATTGCGGCTTGCCTGACGGCGTTCATGATTCTGGTGTTTTTGGGGAACTGGAAGAGCACGATCATCATCGCCGCTTCGATTCCTTTATCCATTCTGGTCAGCGTACTGTGCCTCAGTGCGTTGGGCGAAACGATTAATATTATGACGCTGGGCGGGTTGGCGCTGGCGGTCGGCATCCTGGTTGACGACGCTACCGTGGAAATTGAGAACATTAACCGCAACCTGGCCATGGGCAAGGAAACAGTGCAAGCCATTCTGGACGGCGCTCAGCAAATCGCTGTGCCAGCGTTTGTTTCCACGCTATGTATTTGCATCGTCTTTATTCCGATGTTCTTTCTTTCGGGAGTAGCGAAATTTCTGTTCGTGCCGCTGGCCGAAGCGGTGATCTTCGCGATGCTGGCCTCTTACATGTGGTCGCGCACCATTGTACCGACCATGGCCATGTATCTCCTTAGCGCGGAGGACGAGGTAGTCCCAGACGCAGATAAGCAGGGGTTCCTGCGACGGTATCAACAGAAGTTCGAGCACGCCTTCGAACGTATGCGTGAAGGATATCGCGATGCGTTGCGAGCCGCTCTAGCTATCCCGGTTCTATTTGCCGGCTGCTTCCTGGCGTTTTGCGTATTGTCCACGGTGCTGATCTTCGTCCTGGGGAGGGATTTCTTTCCTTCCGTGGATGCCGGGCAAATCCGTTTGCATTTCCGCGCGCGCACCGGGCTGCGGATTGAGGAAACGGCCCGGCTTGCCGATCAGATCGATGGCGTCATCCGCCAAACCATTCCGCAGGGTGAAGTCGAGACCCTTCTGGATAATCTTGGCGTTCCTTACAGCGGAATCAATCTGAGCTACAGCAATGCCGGCACTTTCGGAACATCGGATGGCGAGGTTTTGGTACAGCTTAAACCCAAGCGACAGAAACCAACTTCGACATACATCAACGATCTGCGGGAACGGTTGCCGCAGGATTTTCCGGGCGTGCAATTTTTCTTTCAGCCGGCGGACATCGTCACTCAAATTTTAAATTTCGGATCGCCCGCGCCGATCGACATACAAGTCACGGGCAACAACCAGCAAGGCAACTACGTGGTGGGGGAAAAACTAGCCAATGAGCTTCGGCATATCCCAGGTGCGGCGGACGTACACGTGCAGCAGGCCTTTGATCAACCAACGCTGCACATGGATATTGAACGCACGCGCGTGCAGAACCTGGGACTGCAAGCCAAGGACGTGGCGCAGAATTTGCTGGTATCCCTGAGCTCCAGCTTTCAAACTACGCCTGCCTTCTGGCTCGACCCCAAAAACGGGGTGAGTTACAACGTGGCGGTGCAAACGCCGCAATACCGCGTCGACACTTATCAGGCTTTGCAGAACACCCCGGTGACAGCGAGCACCCCAAATTTGCCTCCGCAGATTCTGGCTAACCTGGTGACTACTTCTACTACGGCCAGGCCCGCGGTGGTCTCGCACTACAATGTGCAGCCGATGATTAATGTGTACTCCTCCGTGTCGGGACGCGACCTTGGGAGTGTCGCGGACGTAGTGGAGAAGCGCGTCAAAGACGTCGAAAAGCAGTTGCCCAGAGGCAGCCACATCATTATTCGTGGCCAAGTCCAAACCATGAAGACGTCCTTCACTGGCCTGGGATTTGGGTTGCTGGGAGCCATCGCGCTGGCTTATTTGTTGATTGTTGTAAATTTTCAATCCTGGCTGGATCCTTTTATCATCATCACCGCGTTGCCCGGGGCGCTGGCGGGAATTTGCTGGATGCTATTGATTACGCATACGACGCTGAGCGTGCCATCGCTGACTGGCGCGATCATGTGCATGGGAGTGGCTACCGCAAATAGTATTTTGATGGTTTCTTTCGCGCGGGAGCAGATGGACGAAGGTAAAAATCCGTTGGACGCCGCGGTGGAGGCCGGCTTTGTGCGCATGCGCCCGGTTATCATGACCGCGCTAGCGATGATCATCGGCATGGTGCCAATGGCCATCGGGCTAGGAGAAGGCGGCGAACAAAATGCGCCGCTGGGCCGCGCGGTTATCGGGGGATTGTTGTTTGCCACCTTCGCGACACTATTTTTTGTGCCCTGCGTTTTTTCCGTGATTCACGGCTGGTTGGAAAAAAGAAAAGCTCACGGAAAAGAGGCGGCTACAGCATAAAATGAGGCACAAGGGAAAGCAGTGGACCGGGGTATGAGTCAGGACGTAATGGAGCAAAAAGATCAGCGCACGACCAGTGAGCGCGAACCAGTAAGAGAGCAGCCGCGCGCGCAGCAATCTTCACGGAAACCCGAGCGCAGCCGTCTGTTCCTGGTGTTGGTGGTGATCGCGGTTTTATTGGTGATTGTCGGCGGGATAACTTTGTTGATGCGCCGCTCGCAGTACCAAGCGCTGGCCAAGGAGACGGAAATTCTCGCGGTGCCTACGGTCTCGGTAGTTCATCCGATTGCAGAGTCCGACTCGGAAGATCTGGTATTGCCTTCCACGCTGCAGGCGTATGTGGAATCACCGATTTACGCGCGCACCAACGGCTATCTGAAAAAGTGGTACTACGACATTGGTAGCCGCGTTAGCAAAGGCCAACTTCTTGCGGACATCGATACGCCAGAAATCGCGCAGGAGTTGGAGCAATCGCGCGCGGAGTTGGGAACCGCGCAGGCCAATCAGAATCTTTCGCAGATTACTGCTTCACGTTTTGAAGGCCTGCTCAAGACCGATAGCGTATCCAAACAAGAAACGGACAATGCAGCAGGCGATCTGGCAGCCAAAAGGGCTAGTACACTTTCGGCCCAAGCCAATGTGCGCAGATTGGAGGAGACCGAATCGTTCCGGCATATTTATGCGCCTTTCAGCGGCGTGATCACTCGCCGTAACGTGGATATCGGCAACCTGATCAACGCCGGAAATGGCGGTTCGGCGCAATTATTATTCACGCTGGCGCAGACCGATCCCATCCGCGTGTTCGTTAACGTGCCAGAAATTTATGCCCCAGCGATTCGTCAGGGACTTGGGGCATACGTGGAATTACAGCAATTCCCAGGCCAAAAATTTTACGGCAAGGTTGCGCGCACGGCTGATTCCATCGATCTGAATACCCGGACGCTGCTGACCGAAGTTGATGTCCCAAACAAGTCGGGTCAATTGTTGCCGGGAGGATACGCGCAAGTGAACGTGGAAGTGAAGGTGACCGGGACGAGGCTGGAAGTTCCGGTGAACGCGTTGTTGTTCCGTGCCGAAGGTTTGCGCGCGGTGGTCATTGATGACAATCACAAAACGCACCTGCAACCGCTGATGATTGGCCGCGATTATGGCACCACGCTGGAAGTGCTGCAGGGATTAAAAGCCACCGATTGGATCGTGATCAACCCAGCTGATTCGCTCGACGAGGGTGTGCAGGTAAATGTAAAGCAAATCAAACAACCCCCCGCGGCTGCACCGGCGAGTACGGGGACTGGCGCTGCCAGCGGACAGGGCAACCCAACTACGAATAATGGAACGCGGTCTCCCAGTGGAACGCCGGCAACAAATTCGAATGGCCACAATAACAACGGCCAGTCCGCGCCTAAAAACCAATAATTTCGATTGATGCACTCAATATTCATTTATGTGTAGCTGGAACTTCAAACAGAATTATTTTGTTGGCCGCGCGAGTGCGGTTGCTGGCGCTTTGTTTCTAGCTGGGTGCCTCACAGGCTGCACCGTGGGCCCAAATTATCACCGTCCAACCGCGCCGGTCCCGGCCACTTGGGATGTACAGGAACCGTGGCGCGAAAGCGCACCAAAAGATCTGATACCAAAGGGCGAATGGTGGACGGTTTTTCATGACGATGAGCTGAATGGGCTGGAAAAACAGGCCATCGACGCGGACCAAACTATCAAAGTGTCCATCGCACGCCTGGAGCAAGCCCGGGCTACAGCAGCCGTCCAAATCTCCACACTCTTCCCCACTCTTGGTTTGACGCCCGGCACCACGACCCCCACGGTTGAACGTCAGGGGCTTTCAGGCAATCGTCCCAATTCTGGCTTTCCCGTAAATGGAAGAGTGCAACAGAATTCATTCTCGCTTCCGTTCGTAGCGGGTTATGAGGTCGATCTGTTTGGACGACGGCGGCGCAGCATTGAATCGGCGCAAGCTTCATATCAAGCCAGCGCAGCGGATCTGGAAAACGTGCGGTTGGTGGTAACTGCGGAGCTGGCAGGAGATTACTATTCGCTGCGCGAGCTCGACAGTGAGATTGGCATTTTGAATCGCACGGTGCAGGCGCTGCAAAAAGGACTGGACCTGGTAAATTCGCGGCACGACGGCGGCGTAGCCTCGGGCCTGGACGTGGCACAAGAAGAAACGTTGTTGCGCACAACACAAACGCAGGCGCAATTGCGATTACAACAAAGAAAAAGTTTTGAGGATGCCATCGCGGTTTTGATCGGTAAGCCCGCGCCGGATTTTCATTTGCCGTCGAATGAGCTGAACGCCGCCGCTCCTCCGCCGATAAACGCGGGGTTGCCCTCCGATTTGCTGGAACGGCGGCCCGACGTCGCGACCGCGGAGCGGCAAATGGCTTCCGCAAACGCGCAGATTGGAGTAGCGAAGGCGGCCTACTATCCGACTATTGATTTATTCGCGACCGCGGGTCCGCAGGTGACGGATCTCGCGAAGCTCGCGAATTTATCGAGTATGTTTTGGGCCGTCGGCGCCAACGTATCGGAAAGCATTTTTACCGGCGGAGCGCGGCGCGCAGAGGTGCAATTTGCTCAAGCGGGGTTCGATGCCAATGTGGCGACGTACCGAGAAACGGTGTTGAATGCGTTTCGCGAAGTGCAGGACGATTTGACGGCATTAAATGTATTCATTCAAGCGCAGCAGACGCAGCAGCAGGCAGTTGACGCGGCGCAACGCACATTGGACATATCCACGAACCGATACACGGGCGGCTTAGTGAGTTACCTGGATGTGGTGACCGCGCAGCAGAATCTCTTGACCAACCAGCAAGAACTGGTGAACATTCAGGGCCAGCGGCTGACTACCAGTGTGCTGCTGGTCAAGGCTTTGGGCGGCGGATGGGATGCGTCAAGCCTGGCAGCCATTCAAGTGAAAGCAAAGTTACGGGATATCATCGCTCCGTAACAACAGTCGATTGTCATCGGATTTTTTGCCACGCTGGTGTATCCCACTCAAATATGTTTCTAGCCTTTGATCGCCGCCCGAATCTTCGGCGAGCCAACGACCGCGGCCTGAACCTCCGGTTCGCTTTGAATCACCTCCAAAACCTTCTGAGTAACTTGCTCGTCGGTGACCGATTCATTGCGAATTTCCACCGGGTAGCGTATTAGCAATTCGAGGCCGGTATCGCCGAATTGCAGCCGTGTTTCGGGGCTTGGAGTTCTCAATTGCACTTCAACGCGCCGTTCAATAAAGCCGCGCTGTCGTTCGAGTGGTTCACGGTACTGATCGTGGACGGCATTAACCGCTTGAAATAATTTTTCTTGAGCGAGCTTGTGATTGCCTCCCGGAACCAGATTGAAAGCGACCTCGTGCCACGCGTATTCAGTACCGGGAATTTGTTTAAATAGCGGAGTGGTGGCTTGAAAGAGCACCGAATTTGAAAACATCGCTACTCTGCCTGTAGGAAATAGATCGATGCCGGTCCCCGCCAACTCCATAAGGTAGAGTCGAACCAGGCTGATGTCGATTACATCGCCGGTGACACCGGAAACACTCACGCGGTCGCCCACGTGAATTCCATAACGGCCCACCACAAAGAAATAAGCAGCTACGGATAGCAACACGGTCTGCAGTCCGACCGCGATACCAGCGGTAACGAATCCCGCAAAAGTCGCCAGCGAGGCGAACTGGCTCACGAATCCCAGGATTAGCACGACGCCGATTAGAAATCCCATTACGAATCGGCGCAACAAAAGAAATTGGCGCCTGCGCCTGGCGTCCTGAATATATTTGTAGGTGAGACGGCGCCATGCCTCCGACAAAGCCAGAACGATACCCAACGCCAGAAGGATCATGCCCGCACGCACAAACAAGGCGCGCGCATCGTATTTCGACTCGCGAAGAATCGCGGTTCGCCATTCCACAAGATTGGCGCTGGCTTGATCCAGCACCGCGATTTCCTGGCTAAGGGGCAGCACTACTGCCGACAACCGTTTGAACTGATCGGTCAACTCCTGAAATCGTTCCGGCGACGCTGGAGGACTTTTGCCGGATACCGCTTGATCAGTAAGATCGCGGCCTTTTTTGACGTCCGCGACGAGCGCATCGCGCAAAGGCTGCCGCAGATCGTTTGCCGTCTGCCGCACACCGGCGGTCTGTTCATTTAATTGGTCGATCTGGTGAACACTGGTGATGGCTCCGTAGAGTGCGAGAGCTTGCGACAGCAGACCCGATGGAGTCTGCTTGTTGGCATCCGATTGTGTGGTTGGCTTGGGTTGTGTTACAGACTTCTGGTCATTGGTAACCGCGAAAACGCCGGGCACGGAATGGGCCAATTGATTGATGCGTCCATCCAGTCCCTCCGCGCCAGAATCGCCGCCGTTTTCCATAAAAGCAGCTCTTTTCTGAATGACATCTTGCACGGCATTATCGAGATTCAATTCGCCTACGAGAGCTTGCTTTTGGGCAACCAGCGCGTCGCGTTTGCTTTTGGGAGCGGAAACAATCTGTTTATCGAGGGCGTCGATTTTCGACTGCACGTCAGCGATGCGCGCTTTGTTACGAGCCTCCCCTTGCGTCGAACTTTGAGCGGAGCTGGTATTGAGTTCGCCATTTTTCTCGGTAGCGCGGATAGCTGCAGCTTCGGCTCTGGCCGCTTGAAATGCCAGCTGTACAACCTGCGTTGTATAGTCCTTTTCACTGTCCTGGTAAATAACATCACTGGGCGCGCCGCCCGCTTGCAGTTCGGCGGAGGCGTTGCGATACAACTTAATGACCGCATTCAGATGATTGATGACTGCGTCACTGTCCAACGGTTGCGGTTGTTGCGTGAAGCCGCCTGGCACGCAAAGAGACAATGCCACCGCAATGGACACCCCAAATCGAACTACGTGGCGCTTTGCGCCGAATAAAACTACCCGACACGCAATACAAAGATTCATTCAGTGTTTAGCTCCCAAGGATTTATTCCAAGACGGCAACTTCCTTTTTCCGGCCAAAACATCGGCTGCCCAGGGCCCCAGATAAACGGAAAGTGCGACGCCGTGACCGCTATACCCTCCGAGGACAATTATGTTTTGGCTTTTTAGATGATGCTTGAACACCGGAGTCATTTCGTCGGCGATTAAAATCGGGCCGCCCCATTGATTCGTGAACTGGATATTTTTTAACGCTGGATGCAAGGAACGCGCCCGCGACTCCAACAGCCTCATCAGTCCTGCGGCCTCACCACTCGCAATGTCCAGATTGAGCAGCTCGCTCCAGTGCTCAAGGTGCACCAGGCCGCTGCCGAATATCAGTTGGTTGCGATGAAGAGTGCGGCCCCAAAGATAAGGCATGTCCACGGTATAAAACGGTTGGTGCGTGGACAGACCGACGTCATTTAATTGCGCGTCCTTCAAAGGCTCGCTCGCTAGCGCCAGAGTAAATTTTGGCTCGGCGCCGGCGGACAAGTCGCTGAGCTCCAGGGATTCCGCGTTTGTAGCAATCAAGACTTGTCCGGCGCGGACACGCTTTCCAGCGACTTCTAATTCCAGTGGGTGCTGATAGAAAATATTCTCCACACGCGCGTTCTCAAAAATGGCGGCGCCTGCTTGCTGTGCCGCTTGCGCAAGGCCACTAACAAGTTTTCCCGGATCGACGCTGCCTCCGGGAACTTCGTTTACGACGGCGAGTGTTCCGGAATCGCTCCAGGAAATGGGCGAATCCTTTTTTACGTTCTTGCGGCCTAGTTCCCACACTCCGGGCAAACTAAAATCGCATTCGATCCTTAATTCCTTCAGGATTGCCGCGAAGCCCTCAAGCACGTCGCCCAGGCCCGGCAAATCGCCGGCGGCAGATTCGGCAAGGGTCATCCCCCCGGTGTGGCCACTGGAGCCAGCACCAACGCAATCGGCTTCGAATACCGCGGTTGTTTTGTCAGGCTGAACTTGTCGGAGTCTCGCCGCTGCGGATAGACCAGTGAAACCGCCGCCCACGACGGCGAAGTCGACTTCGGAAGGGAGCTCGCGAGCGGTCGAGCGAAAATCGATTGTCCATGGCGGATTGCCCCAACCGGCATTACTCGGTGATTTCTCGTTGCTCGACTGCAATACGAATCCTCTCGTCGTTCGCAAAGTACAAATAGACGTGGTTGCGTGAATTGCAACGCATGGACCTGATTCAGGTGACTAACGTTGGATGCCGCAGAGCGCAGGGCGGTTTGCGTGTTTTCGCACGAGATTTTTACGCCTGCGACTCGTTTTTAGAGATTACCAATAATGTTAGTTCTCACAAATTATCGAGAAAAAAGCGGGTTACCCGCTCCATCAGCAGCCGCCGCGCAGGGCCGTCGCTGACTCCGTGACCCCGTCCCGGAAACGGCATCACTTCGACATATTTTCCGTTTTCTATCAGTTCGTTGATTAGTGCAAGGGTGTTAGCGAAATGCACGTTGTCGTCACCCGTGCCATGCGCGATCAACAATTTTCCACGAAATTGTTTGACCTTGTCGATCGGAGAGGATTCCTTATAGTAATCTTCGTTCTGCGGTAGCAGTCCCAAGTAGCGTTCGGTGTAAATCGAATCGTAATAATGCCAGTCGGTCACCGGGCCGCCGGCAAATCCAGCCTTGAAATCGGCCCCGTCTTCAAACATGGCGTGGAGCGTCATGTGTCCACCATAACTCCAGCCCCAAATGCCCATGCGACTAGCATCGACATAAGGCAGTGACTTTAAATAGGCGGCGCCGTCGCGCTGGTCAGACAATTCCTGCGCACCGAGCCGGAAATGAATGGGCTCCTCAAAAAGGTGGCCGCGCCCCGCCGAGCCGCGATTATCGAGCGCAAAAATAATGTAACCGTTCTGGGCCATCAGTTGATGCCACAGAAAAGTCGACCGCCCCCATTCATTCATGACCACCTGCGCGTGTGGGCCGCCGTAGGTATAAATCAGCACGGGGTACTTGCGGTGTGGGTCAAAATCTGGGGGCTTGATCATCCAGGCATTGAGCATCACTCCGTCATGCGTTTTAACCTGGAGAAATTCGACCGGAGAAAGCTGATAGCTCACGAGTTCCGCAACTTTATTTTCGTTAAGGACCGCGACGCGCGAACCATCCGGCCGCAGTAAATCCTGACGCGGAGGATTCATGGCGTTCGTATAGGTATCGATGAACGCGCTTACGGACGTTATTACATTGTTCGCCGTATTGGGGCTCGGCGGGCTACCTGCGCTGGGCGCGAAGTTCACGGCATGTGTTCCCGCTTCTTTCGTGATGCGCGCAAATCCAGAGCCGTCGAAGGCAACGCGATAAAGATGGCGCTCGGCGGGAAATTTTTCCGTAGCGGTGAAATAAATCAAACCGGCTTTCTCGTCCACGGCATCGATGGCCGAAACTTCCCAGTCGCCTTTGGTTAGCTGCGCAAACTCCTTCCCTTCCAGATTGTAGAGATAGATGTGCCGAAAACCGGATCGTTCGCTGGACCACAGAAAGCGCTTTCCGTCCTGCAAAAATCTAAGATCATCGCTGACGTTTATCCAATATTGATCTTTCTCGGTTAGCGCGACACGCGAAGCGCCAGTGCCCGCATCTGCAATCAGCAGATCCAGATTTGTCTGTGCGCGATTCAAGCGCTGTATGGCCACGTGCTTTGAATCCGGCAGCCAATTCACTCGCGGAATGTACTGATCGGTTTCCGAACCGGTGTCGATCTGCTTCGCCCGGCCTCCGCTCACTGGCGCGACGAACACGTGGACTACCGGATTGGCGCCGCCGGCCGGTGGGTAACGCTCCATTTCTGCCTTGCCGTCGAAGGACGCGAAATCCACCAGCGGATATTGCGCCACTTTACGTTCATCCATTTCCAGATACGCTATTGCTGAAGAATCCGGGGCCCACCAGTAAGCGGTTTTGATGTCCAACTCTTCCGGATACACCCAGTCCAGCTCACCTTTACGGATTTCTTCCACTCCATCGCGTGTTACCCGCTGCTCTTTGCCATCCGCAACATTTATGAGCCAGAGATTGTGTTCGCGAATGAAACTGACAAACTTGCCGTCCGGCGAAATTTTGGGATCGGCCAAATTTGCTTTGCCAGAAACCAAGGTACGTTGCTCTTTTGATTTCAATGCAAACCATACCAGCGCGTTTGGTCCCTGAAATAAAAGCGCCGTTCCGTCGGGAGCCCATTGATAATCAGCGGGCGCGTGCCGGCCAAGGCCGGTCGCCTGCGTGGGAGCCGACGAATTTTCCGGCAACATGGACGCCAGGAGCTCGCCGGATACGAGCACTTTGCGGTCACCGGATGTGGCGTCCACAATCCAGAGATCCTCATTTTTTTCTTTCTTGTGCTTGCCTTGGTGCTCATTTTCAACGCCGTCTCCGGCGCCGTCTTCGGCTCTTTTTGTTTCGAGGAAAGTGATCTCTTTTCCATCGGGGGTCCACGTTATCCCTCGAAGGATATGACCACTGAGGTTCGGTTCGGAATAAATGCGTTCTACGGTCAGCTTTTTTGCGGGCTGAGACGTATCGTTAGTCTGGGCACGCGTGGGCCAGGCAAAAATCAGTATCAACATTACGGCGTGGCAAGAAACAAACGTACGACGACTAACGGTTCGTGAAGACATACGCTCCTTATTTAACGGAAAATTTGTAGATGGTCGTGGAGTGAAATTCTTTACCGGGCGCGAGCGTGGTGGTTGGAAAATCCGGATGATTCGGCGAATCCGGAAAGTGCTGCGTCTCCAGGCACACAGCAAAACGGGGTTCGTAGATTTTGCCTCCCTTGCCAGGAGGGGTGCCGCCCAAAAAATTGCCGGTGTAGACCTGGATTCCCGGCTCAGTGGTCCAAGCTTCCACGACCCGGCCGGTCGTGGGTTCATAAAGCACTGCGGCCAGACTTGGCTCCGCTTTCATGCCGGCATCCAGCACCCAGTTGTGATCGTAGCCGTGGCCAAGTTTTAACTGCGCATCATCTTGCTCGATGCGCGCGCCAATGGCGGTCGCTGTCCCGAAATCAAACGGAGTACCGGAAACAGGACGGAGCTCGCCTGTTGGGATCATCCCCGCGTCAACAGGAGTGAAGCGGCTGGCCTTTAAGGTGAGCTGGTGGTCAAGAATAGTGCCCGACTCTTTCAGATTAAAATAAGAATGATTGGTAAGATTCAGCACCGTTTTTTTATCGGTAGTCGCCGTGTATTCAATTTTCAGCTCATTGGCGTCCGTGAGAGTGAAGACGACGGTCACAGATAAATTTCCGGGGAAATTTTCCTCGCCGTCCTTGCTTAAATAATGAATTTTTAACGAGGCGCCGGCTTTTCCTGTGCCGGGCTGCGCATCCCACAGAACTTTATTGAATCCGCCATGCAGATGATTTTCGCCGTTATTTTTTTCCAGTTTATATTCTTTTCCGTCCAGCGAAAACTTTGCCCCGCCAATACGATTGGCGTAACGCCCGACTGTCGCCCCGAAGGATGCGGTGCCTTCCTGATATCCCGACAAGGTGTCGTAGCCCAGGACCACGTCACCGATTTTCCCGTTGCGGTCGGGGACTTTGATGGAAACTACCGTTCCACCGAAGTCGCTGATGATCACCTGCATGCCGGATTTGTTCGATAGCGTATACAGGTGCGCTTCCCGGCCGTCTTTCGTTTTCCCGAACACGCTAGTCTTTACTCCAGGAGTTGGCGATTCTGTTGCGGCTCGCCCGTCACCAATTGTTAATCCCATCAACAGTAACATGCAGATTCCAATTCTCATTTGCCCTCTCCTGAATCCTCGATACGTCGTTCCCTCATTTTCGGTCTAAAAGTGCCCTCAACGTTGTACGCCACTACAAGATTCTTTTCCACGTGTAGCGAAATAAACTTTTCTATATTCAAGCAGGATCCGGAATGGGTTCGATCCGTCCGAGCAAAAAAACATAACCGGCGATACCGACCAATAAGAACAACGTTGCCACAGCAAAAGCCCACGCGAAGGAACGAGTGACGGAAGCCACGTAGGCGGTGACGATCGGTGCCGCGATAGCCGACAACTGATTTCCAAAATTGAGAATTCCTCCCAATCTTCCAACGCTGCCCGCGGGCGCAATCAACGACGGGATAGACCAACCGACCGGCGCGGCCGCCGCCAAGCCGCCGATTGAAATGCTGATCCAAAATATTGCTGCCATCGGGGTGCGCGCGAGCGCCGCGCCTAAAATGCCCAGGCCGAACGTCGTCCCGAGCACGAGTACTATCTGACGCACCCGCGACGAATCAAACCCACGCCGAATTAATTCGTTCACCATCCAACCGCCGATAATGAAATCGGTGAGCGCAGCGAAAATCCATGGAACGCTGGAGTACAACACCGAATCGCGCAGGTTCACATGCTGGGCGGTGGACAAATAACTCGGGAGCCAAGTCAACAGTAAATAAAATGTGTAGTTGTAGGCTGCGGAACCTAAGGCCAAACCGATCACCTTATGCTGGCTCAACAAATATAGAATTGACGCTCCTTTGCCGATCCTGTCCACCTTTTCAGGCTGCGCGCCTCCTCGCATAATGAATTGACGCTCGGCGTCGGAAAGTTTTCTGTCTTCACTAGGATTTCTGTACAGCCAGTAAAACAATGCGAAATAGACGAGACTAGTTAGGGCCGTGGCGGCAAAACTCCAGCGCCAGCCAAAGTGTAATAAAAAAATCCCGACGATGGGCACTCCGAGCGCGGGCCCCAGCTTCGCGGCGGCGTCAAAAAAAGCTGTAGCCAAACTTCGCTCCCGATCAGGAAACCAATAGCCGACCGCCTTGGAATTTCCCGGGAACGTCGGAGCTTCGCCAATTCCCAACAAGAGACGCGCCACAAAAAAACTGCCAATGCCCGACGCCGCGGCCGAGCAGAATGAAGCTACGCTCCACAGAAGCGTGCTGATGCAGCCGACTTTGCGCACTCCAAAGCGATCAAGCAATACGCCGGACGGAAGCTGCATCGCCGCATAGGTCCAGCTGTACGCGCTGAGCAAATATCCAAAGGTGATGGTGCTTACGCCGAAGGCATCGTGCAACGCCTGCTGCGAGACCGAAATATTGACACGGTCGAGGTAATTCACGAACACGCCGAAGCCTAGCAACGAGGCAATCAGCCAGCGCCGCCGAGGAATCGGTAGGCGAACCGCATTTTGATTCAGATGTGATTGATCTAGGGTCAAATCGTTTTCGAGTTCAGGTGAACCGGAGTACAAAACAATCAGCCAATTGCCGGCACTTCAAAGGGCGCGCGATAATTTCTCCTTAAATATTGATCGGCTTTGCTATCGTTGACGAACTTCTCGCTGGGCCCGTCGACCTGCAATTCCCTGCTCTCGCGGTAAGCAATGTTGCACAGGTGGCAGAGTGCCGTCGACAAATGCCCTTCTTCTATGTCGGCGTTCAATTCCGCGCGGTTGCGCGAACGCAATACTTTAATAAAATTTTCGAAGTGTTTTTGATCTCCGGTTCCGGTGGTATTCGAAGGATCGGCGGCGTCTTTCCCACCCATGGATGGACCGGGTTCGTTTTTCCGGCCGAAATAAGTTTTCCAATCGGAGCCGTTCAGGTGCATCCATCCTTTCGTTCCATAAAAGAGATTGCCTATCTTAATTTCGTCTTCACCGTTGGTGTACAGGCCGCGCACTTCAAATTGGATGATTTTGCCATCGCGATATTTCAGGGTGGCGTCTTGCATGTTGGGGGTTTCCTGATCGTCGTCAAAGGCATATTTCCCGCCGCCGCAAAAAATTTTGTCGGGATACTCAGATTTGTTCAGGCCCCACCGCGCGATATCCATCTGATGAGGTCCCTGATTACCCAAATCGGTGCAGCCGTAGTCCCAGAACCAATGCCAATTGTAGTGAAAGCGATTTTCATTGAAGGGCCTGAGCGGCGCTGGTCCAAGCCACAAATCGTAATGCACGCCGGCAGGCGCGGTGCTATCCGCTTTGTGGCCGATAGTGTCGCGCGGCTTGAAGCAAAGCCCCTTGGCCATGTAAACCTCGCCGATGCCTCCGTCATGCAAAAACTTCATCGCTGCCTGCACGGAAGGATTGCTACGGTTCTGCGTGCCGGCCTCGACTAGCCGGTTATATTTTCTTGCGGCATTGACAATCTGCCGGCCCTCCCAAATCTCGTGCGAGACCGGTTTTTCTACGTAGACGTCCTTGCCCGCCTGGCAAGCCCAAACGGCCGCGAGCGCATGCCAGTGATCCGGGGTGGCAATCGTGACCGCATCGATATTCTTATCGTCCAGCACGCGCCGAAGATCGGTCTCGGTCGCAGGTTTTTGCTGCGTAACTTTGCCCAGCTTAGCCAACGCCTCTGGAAATAACCGTTCGTCGATATCGCAGAAGGTCGCGATCCTCACGCCCGGAATTTTGCCGAAGCCTTCGTAATGCGCTTGGCCCCGGCTCCTCAATCCAATCACCGCGAGGTTAATCGTGTCGTTCGGGCTATGCGCCTTCCCCAGAGCACTAATAAAGGGCGCCGCGATAGCAGCCCCAGCGGTAGTTTTGACGAACTGGCGGCGATTAATCGTTTCCATTTCCATTCACTCCCTTTGGCAAAAAATCCTGAAGCATCCTAATCCATACTTTGCGTGGTTCAACGGTCAACAACCTTGGCCGTAAGCGACACCATAATACAGTTTGAAACAAGGTCAGACGGAAACAAAAGTAATCGTGAGTGGACGGGCCGATAAAAGCGAGCAGGACCTGTGCCGCTGCAAAATAGGGAATTGCCTATCCAAAAATATTTTTATTGAGGAAGTCGTTCCGGAATTTGCCACGTGGATCATACTTTTTGCTCAGTTCAATAAAGTCCGGCAATTTCTCATAGCTTGCCTTCAATCGTTCCGGGGAGACGGAGAAAAGCTTTCCCCAATGAGGGCGGGCGTGAAATGGCGCAAGCTCGCGTTCGATGACCGGCAGCAGCTGGCTGACCGCAGGCCAATCGGGCTTCAGCGTGAAATGGATGGTAACGGATGGCTGCTTATAGCAGGGGCTCATCCAAAAATCATCGGCGGCGATGGTTCTGATCTCCGAAATCAGCAAATGAGGAGTCACCTGGTCGCACAACCTTTCGATCGCAAGAATGGCCTCGATGGCATGCCGCCGCGGGACGAAATATTCGGCCTGGAGTTCGTTCCCAGCGCTGGGGGTAAAGCCCATGCGGAAATGCGGCAAACGCTCATACCATGGACCAGGCACGCCCATTTGTTCGGTGCAGTTTTCGGCTGAAAGTTCGGCGATGGGGTGAAGATTCCTGGTCGCCAACTTGGCCCCAAAAAAATCGGGCGTAGCATTAAACGATTGCCCGGCTTCCACGCGGCTCTTGATCCAGACTTCATTGACGCGCTTCTTTTGCCAGTCGGTAAAAAGACTGACGCTGTAGCCGCTCGCTTCAATGGCGTCGAAGTGTTTTTGCAGCTCGCTGAGCGGAAGGTTTTCGTAGACATATTGCTTGACCATGAAGGTCGGCAGCAGATCCAGCGTGATTTTCGTAATCACACCAAGGGCTCCCAATCCAACGACAGCGCCTGAAAATCCTTCGCCATCTTGTTTGCGCGAGAGCTTCGCGATGTCCCCTGAAGCGGTGATCATTTCGAGAGCCGAGACAGACGTAGCCAGGTTGCCGTTCTTCTCACCGGATCCGTGAGTAGCGGTGGCGCAGGCGCCGGCAACAGAGATGTGCGGGAGAGACGCGAGGTTGTGCAAGGCAAACCCTTGCTCATGCAGATACGGAGACAACTGGCCATAGCTCATGTTCGCGGGGATCGTTACCGTCCTCGTCTGAGCATCGAGCGATAGCACCTTATCCATGGGGCGCAGCGATAGAAATTCATCCGTGCTGTCCGCGATGTGATTGAAGCAGTGGCGCGTGCCGAGCACTTTGAGCCGCGCGTGTTTTTTAACAAATTCCTGAGCCTGCTCCACTGATGTCGCAGAATAGAGGCGGTCGGTGTTGTACTCAACGTTCCCCGCCCAATTTTTTAATTTTTCCGCTCCGGCCCACGCCAGAAGAGGGGAGATATCTGGCATCGACATGGCGGCGGAAATGAGTTTGATGAATGCTCTTTTATTCATAGCGGCAGAGACTCCCTAACTGTAATGGAGTCGTTGATTCTCGTTTCGTTCAGATTATAAGCTTCGACGTCTGATTAACGCGCGGGGGCAGTAGCGACACCGATATATTTGTCTGCACCGCCGTAATAAAACAGCCAGCGCTTGCCGTCGCGAACCGCTCCTTCCACGAATACGACATTGGGAACCTGACCGACTTTTTCCCATTCCTGCTCCGGGCCAAATACGGGTTGATCAGCGCGCGCCAGAACTTTGGTTGGATCGTTCTTGTCAAAGAGTGCCCAGCCGGTGGAGTAAACCAGGTTGTCGGCCGCGCCGTTGTAGATTAAAAAAATTCCTTCTTGTGTAATTACCGGAGGCGGCCCTGGCTCGACGACTTGTGAATCGAATGATCCGGGACGGCTGGCCAGGATGGGATGGTCCAATGCTTCCGTCCAGTGCAATAAATCCTCGGAAAATGCCACGCCCATCTGGCTATCTTTACCTTTGTCGTCGGCCAGATAATACATCCAATACTTGCCATTAATTTTTTCTGGAACCATCGCGCCGGACTTTGTCCACTTCACATTCCACTTGCCCTTGTATGCGGGGATGATAATTCCCTGGCGCTCCCAATGAAGCAGATCTTTAGAAGTTGCCAGACAGAGTTGCGCGTCTTTCTTGTCGGCAGCGAGGCCGTCGACATTGTTGTAACCCGTGTAAGTCAAATAATAAGTATCGCCAAATTTTTGCAGTCGGGGGTCTTCTACGCCGCCGCCCTTTTCATAGGGCGCTTCCGCAGTCAGGACCGGAGTCGGCCGGCGGTTGAAATGAATTCCGTCTTCGCTGGTGGCGTATCCCAATGAGGACGTGCCCTGATGATCCTGCGCGCGGTAGAGCATCACGAACTGGCCATCCTTTTTTACCACCGAGGGATTGAACGTTCCGGCCGATTCGAATCCATTGCCCTGCGGTGAAAGGATGGGTTCCGAAACAACGCGGGTCCATTTACCAAATGGCGGCGCGAAGGCGACTGCTGCGCCAACCGCAAGCAAAATTAGTGTTACGCCGGCGGCAATCGAAGTTCGTACTGAGTGGGCTCTAAGTTTCAACATTTAACAGAATTCCTTTCGTTAAAACCCCAAAAATTCCAGAACTTTGTCTTGGCGCGCCAAAAAAAAACGTGCATCAGAATTCAGCTTGCAGCTGCAGGAAGGATCGTCCCGCAATCTGAAAAGTCCCACCGATAGACTTGCCATTGGCAGTCAAGCGCACGGTTCGCTCCCGCGCGGCCGGAATGGTGATGGTCGCGGACCGGCCAGCAGGCGTGGGATTGAACAAGATGAAATTCAATTTTTGCGATGGGAACGCCTTGGCATCGGTAATGTCCAGCAAATCGAGATTCACGAGCATCAGTTCCCGGTCGTCCACTTTTCCTAATGCTTCAAACATCATGTACATCCAAAGCGATTCGCCGGCGCCGTAAATTTCCTTGCCGACATTGCCGGTTTGACCGCCAAGCTCGAGAGTGCCCAGATTTTCAAATGGGATAAAAGGCGTGGATGCTTTTTCATTAGCACCAGAGCAATTCTGAAAAAAATAAAAATTGTTGCGGCGCTGCTGGTCCAGGAAACGCAAAAGCCCTTCGCACACGATGCCGCGTTTCATAATGCCGGTCCAAGGGAGGATAGCTTCGACGTTTTCCTTGAACGCAGGATAGAGAATGGAGGCCGCGGCCTGAACCATTCCGCGGATCTGGTGTGATTTCTGGCTGGGATCAGAAAACCAATAAAACATGCGTAGCTGCTCGTACAGCAGGTACTTGCACTCGGTCTGCATGCCGAGTTCGGCGGCGGCCAGAGCACCGTAGGCCAGTTCCTGCGGCTCGTGAAAAAGTCTGTCGGCGGGAACGGTGTACAAAACGCGAACGGCGCGGCGGGCTTCTTCCAGGTAATGATCGTCACCGGTTAATTTGTGCGCCAGAATTGCAGCCCAGGCGTATAAGCCACCGATGGCGTAGTTGGTGCCAGCACCTTCGGCGCGAAGAGTCGCGACCTGGTAATAAATGGGGAAGAGATAGTTGTATTGCTGGGCCATTTTCTGCGCCGCGCCGAAGGCCGCGAGAAAATGATCGGTGAGTTCTTTAGTGCCTGAGAGCGAACCGATCATTGGATACTTGACGAGTGCGTTTTCGAAGGGATACCAGGAGTCGGCTCGCTCATCGGGCGGACGCTTGAAGTCATTGCTGATGCTGCCAGTGGCCGGGTTGTAAAAACCGGGTAGATCGGTCAGAAGATCGCGGCATTCCGATTCGAAACTCGGAGATGGATGCAGCCGTAAGTAAAGCAACGAGGGCCACAACACATCCGCAAGGGTCATCAGTTCAAAGTTATCACCGGCTTGCTTCCAGATCTGCGAGCTTTCCTTGACGTAAGCGCGCAATCCGCGATGGCCGGCGGCTTCCGCAACAGTGGCGTCTTTATCCTGCAAATCATAAACTGTGCCAGCGGCAAACTCGGACCAGTTCGTCGCGCATCGCGGCCAGGAGAGTTTCTCTTCGAAGAGAGGGAGAAGCGCTTCCATCCAGCGGCTAACCGCTTCCTGCTCGGTGATGAGGCGCGTGAGCGGCCGTTGCAGCAAGTAGTAACTGAAATTAATCTCGCCGGCGGGTAGAACATTTCCCGTCGCCTGATCGGCTAACAACCCAATGCCCTGCCGCTGGGTGCCATCTTTTTCGAATCGAGAAATGCTGGAGCAGCGGTACACGAGGAAGCGCGGCAAATTTTCAGCAGACATCCAGGCCATGTCGTCCATATCGAAAAACATCATGGTCTCGACGCCGAGATTCTGGTCGAGCAAATACACAGCGGGAAGATCGTTGCCGGTAGTTCCCAGAGAATTCCGCGTAGGCTGACTGAGCAGCACGCGTCTCCAGCTGCCGGACTGGCCCTCCATCAAAGTGGAATTCGAACTCAACCATGCAATTATTTGAGGCTCGACTCCGCTTTTTTGCTGGAGCTTAATGGGCGCGGGTAACGTGAGTGTTGTTCGAAGATGGATCCATGGAAAGGACTGTTCGCCTGCCAAGGGACTGACCTCAGCACTCCAACCATATGTCAGAGTTTTTCCATCAACACCTTCAGCTTCGGCGCTTCCCTCGCATCGGATGCTGGATCCGTTGCGTTTTACGCGTTGAGTGATCAGAGGAAACGACGCACCGGTAACAAATGGCACACCGGCCAGCGTGGCGAGTTTCCACTCGGATCCAATGCGAAGAAAATTCTGGAAGGAAAGCGGCGTACCAATAGGCGCGACGCGCAGTTGCTGAGTTCCAGCGTCAATATTTAAAGATGCAGACTCATCTGTGGTTTGAGAGTAATCGCCATCACTGGGCGTAACCGGATAAGTGATTCGCTTGTGAAGAGCGGCGCAAGCCGGTACGGCACTTGCAGCGCTGGCCAGAAGCGTCTTGACAAAGAATCGCCGATTGAGAGCACTCATGTGAGCAGACCTGGAACGAGAATAATGTGACGCTATAAGCCCGGCGAGATGCCGGGCCCTAGCTCTCTCAATACGCGATCTTCAGAGCAAATTGAATGGTTCGGGGACCGCTGGCGTTGGTGATAGCGCCGAATCCACACGCGAATCGTTGATTGGGACCGTTGCAACCCGGCGCTCCCAAGGGAATAAACGGGCTGTCTAACTTTGGATTCCCCACGCTGGGCTGATAAATGTGGCGGTTGAATATGTTGAAAAATTCCGCGCGGAAGTCTATGACCGCTTTTTCACCAAAGAGCCTGGTCTTTTTGCCCAAGGTGAAATCTTCGTTCTTACCCGCGAAGGTGCGCGCATTGGAAAGCGAGCGTGGCTCGTTGCCAAACGTCAAAGGAGCAGCAAGGGCGAACGCGGCAGGATTCCAGAATGGCATAGTATCCGGGTTGAAATTAGATTTGTTGGTCTCAGCGACGCCGGGGATGACGTTTACGCGAGCAGCGCCGGTGAAATGGCATCCGGCGAATAAGACATCGCCGGCAGTCCCTCCGCACGGTCCATATACCTCGGTCGGAAGTCCGGAGTGATAATTCAAAATCGTGGCGACATACCAGCCGCCGACTACGCGATCGCTCACCCCGCCCTGGTTCATGTAGCGCTTTCCTCGTCCAACAGGCAGTTCATAGAAAAAGCTGGCGACGAGGCTTTGCGGTGTATCCAGCTGGCTGACCGCCTTTTCCGCGGAACGATTGTAAGAATTCTGGCCGATGAATTCATTCGTACCGATGAATCCAGAAACTCCAGGTCCCGAAGAATCCGCGTCAGTAAGGTTTTTTGAAACGGTGTAGGAGACCAGAAAGCTCAAACCCTCGGCGAGTCTCTTGTTCGCTTGCAATTGCATCGCGTGATAGGTGGAGTTGCCGGTGCGATCGGGAGTGAAGGAGTTATCTTCCTGGTTGAAGTCACCATATTGCGGAAACGGCCGAAGAGCCTGGTTGATTTGTCCCGTGAAGGTTGGGTAGGGCAGAGTCACACCGGCAGCTATGGCTGCGGGACAAGTGCCCGCCGCGAGACACGTAGCATTCATGGTCAGATCGTTCCCGAGCGAAAGGAAAGAGGGATTCACCTGATTGGGAATAATGTTCAACGCCGGGAGATGAGTTCCCTTGGACCCAACGTAAGCGATGCTAACCATCAAGTTAGAGGTGATCTGCCGCTGGATATCGAGATTCCAGGTCTGGACATCGGCAGGGCGTCCGCTATTCGCAGGAACCAGAATCACGCCGTTGCTGCCGTTCTGGCCATCGGGCGTAAATGGCCCTGAGTTCGGAAAAATGCGTGTAACGCCGTTATCTATCTGAATTGGGCCGCCATTGGTGGGTGTGATCGTCTGCTTGTTAAAGAATCCCAAGCCATCTTGGTCGGCAAACGATCCTTCTTTGAGAGGCTCGTAGAAAATACCGTAGCCGCCGCGAATGACGGTCTTATCGTTTATGCTGTAGGCAAAGCCAACGCGCGGACCGAATGCCTTCGTATAAATGTCCTGCGGGCGCGTCTGGCCATTTCGTCCAGGGCCGGTTCCGAAATAAGTGTACGCGCCAGCGATACCTCCCGCGCCCGGATTCGGAAGAGTGGGATCCACAGCGGAAAAGCGATCGAAAGCTTCGGAAGCGGGCAAGTCGATGTCGTAGCGAAGGCCATAATTCAACGTCAGACGCGGCCGAATTTTGTAGGTGTCCTGGGCATACAGCGAAAAGTCTTTGTAACGCACGCCGCTAAACGCACCGTAATTCAGCGTTGAGGTGTTAACCAAGCCGAAGAGCGCGCTGGCTACCGCATTCCCGTCCAAGCCATTCAAGCTGGTTTCCTGGGCGTTGAAATCGAATTCCCCCGAGGCTTGGGTTAGCCGGCGCACGTTAAACTGCAGCATCCGGACTTCCCCGCCAAACTTCATGTTGTGCTTGCCTTTGACCCAGCTGACGGAATCATTTATCTGATATACGTTGTCGGCGAACTGCGAATCGCCGCAATTGTTCAGCAGCCCTTCGTAGGGCGTACTCGTAAACTTGACGCACGGAAATGTGGTCTCTTGCACTCCGGTGAGACCGATTTTTGATGGGAAATTCTGGCCGATGCTATTGGAGAGCTCACCGCGGAAACGGCGGCTGAATCCGAATAGAATTTGATTCACGAGCGACGGAGTAAAAATATAGTTATCGCTGATGCGCGCATAGCGGGTGTTCTGCGGGGTGGTGGAACCGAAAAGCGGACCCAGATTGGAAGTGCCGCCAGTATTGGTGTTGTCGTAGTCGAAGCCGCCGGAAATTCTGTGCTTCTCCGAAATGATATGGTCGATCTTGATATCGAATAGATTTGCTGTGGTGCTGGAGACCGTGGTATCAACGACGTTGTTAGTCAGGCCGCCGTTGGTCTTGGGCAGGAGCGCGAAGATGTTGCTTACCACCTTGCTGGGGGTGAAATTAGGATCGTTCGTTAGGATGTTTCCCGGGATCGGAGCATGCGTGACCGGATCGTAAAGCTGGATGGGAAGCAACGCGGAAAAGTCCCCAGCTCGAAACGCTTCGTTAGGAACGCTTTGCAGCGAAGTGCCGCCTGTCCGAAAGCGGAAGCCCTCGTAGTCCACGAAGAAAAAAGTTTTGTCACGGCCGTTGTAGATGTGCGGAATTCGAATGGGGCCGCCAAAGGTAGCTCCGAAGTCGTTCTGAGTATTCACCGACTTGGGTTGACCAGCAGTATTGTTGACCCAACTGTTCGCATCCAACGCGCGATTGCGGTAGAAATCGTAAACGGAGAAATGCAGGTCATTGGTGCCCGATTTTATCGTCAGGCTTACGATCCCATCGCCTGATTCGCCGTATTCGGGAGAGAAGTTGCTTTGAAGGACCTTGAACTCCTGGACGCCTTCCGTCGAAATACCTTTATTCCACTGGGTATTGGGCGAAACCAGGGAAATGGAAACGCCGTCGACAAGTACGTCGGTGCTGTTTTCCTGGCCACCGTCAACCTTGAAGTCATCGGTAGAGTTGCTGCCTGGATCGTTACCCACGTTTCCGACGAATCCGGGAATTAGTGTAATGAACTGAACGGGGTTGCGTACCGTGCCCGAAACCTCCAGCGGCAAGTTCTCCACGAGGATTTGCTGAACGGTCGCGCCGATATCAGAAGTAGCTGTTTCAAGTTGGCTGGCATCGGCAGAAACCGTCACATTCTCCGAAACTCCTCCGAGCTGCATTTGGATGTCCAGTGCTACCGTGCTGCCAGTCTGCACGGTTACGCCTTCACGGACATAATTTTTCATACTGGGCCCTTCGACAGTCACCGAGTAGCGACCGGGGGGCAAATTGGCAAGGGAATACAGGCCGGCGTCACTGGTCACCGTGGCGACGGAAAGACTAGTGTCCAGATTGCGGCCGGTCACGTTGGCTCCCCCGACGGGCGAGCCGCTGGGATCAGTTACCGTTCCCTGAATGCTGCCATTTGTAGTTTGAGCTGGAAGGCTTGCCGCCGAAAAGAGTAAGAGAAACGCGAGCGTGCACAAAAGTATCTTCAATGGATTCCCCTTGGCTGGTTCTGTTGTGATTTGACTCTGGTGAACGCGGACGCAGAAGTCGCGGAGTTAAATGACCCAGAACCGAGCACCCCAAATATGCTGCCGTGCCTAGTGGTTTTATACTAGGACGGTATTTGCATGCATACTCGGCCTGTTACGGGACAAAGGCAAGGGTCTCACACGTGAAATCATTGTGATTCACAAAAAACGGGATGCCGAAACGGAGCATTAGGCTGAACCTAAATGAGTTAAGTAAGCCTTTGATTTACTCTGACCAGAAGCTAGGTGTTCAGTTTTGCACGTTACATCATGTATTCCGGAACAGTCCTTTGAGATTATTGGGGAATTATCAGAATCCAGGCTCGGACTTCGCAGCCCTGCAAACTCCAGCGCCTGCAGTACAAATGAATTCCACGCGAAAACTCGGTGATAGCCGTAGTAAGGGTTCGCTGGGTCTGTAGCGATGTATTCCTGGCTGGTTGGGAATTCCGGGGCGATGTTCAATTCAGCCCACAGACGATTTGCGATGGCCTCTTTCGCAGGCGTCCATCCATGAAGCATGCCGGCTACATATCCGCAGATCTCGATACGCATCCAGGAGCCGCCGTTGTAATAAATCCCATCGGCGCCGTGGCTCGCATAAGTGGCAGCGAAGGAATCGCTAATCATGGGGTGCCATTTTTCGTCGAAATAACTCCACTTCTTACCATTTCCAGGAATTCCAATGAGAATCGGGCGCACGGTGCCTTTGGCTTGAGGAAAGGGACATTCCGCGCGGGGCATCATCACCGGTATGCGATCGAGGTGATTGACCACCATCTCATCGGTAAGAAGTTTACGGTTGAAGAGCCATAAAGAAAGATACTCGGGGAAGATTTCGGCGAAACCGATGGCGTCGTCGATGCCGCGCGCCGGGCGAAGAAACTTCTTCCTGGGATCGTAATAGCCACGATAGAGCTCTTCGGCACGGGCAAGACGTGACTCCTGAATTGTTTCGCTGACACCCGGAATTTGAAGGTCTTTGATCACTCGCAAGGTAACCGCCAATATTCCCTGGTTTTCGCAGATTACCGAAGTGCCTTCTGGATAGCGGATGACGTCCAGTTGACCCATCACGAACTGCGCCGAACAAAGGCCATCGCCGCGTGGATCGTATGTTTTGAGGCAATATTCCGCGGCTTTACGGACTCTATCCGCGGGTAACTTGGTGCCGAAACGGCGATTGTTTAGCAAAGCCCACATCAGCCACAGAGGCGTGGAGTCATTGGATTTGCGCTCTACATTGGCCAGGTTTGGTTCCACTAAGGTGTTAATCGCGCCATCCTCTCCCTGATTTTCGGCCCATATATTGAACACGCCCTCATTCAATTCATGGTTATGAATGCCATTCAGCGCAAAAAAACTATCACGCATATACATTTCGCCGGCGGCCGAATACCAAATGCTAGGCGCTAGGATTGGCCGAAAGCTCTCGGGGCTGGCAATCCAACAGAGCATCATCAGGTCCGCGTAGACGACCTTCTCCGTGTCTCCGCCCTTGAAGCCCAGGCCGTCCGCGAGATAGATCTGGCTGGCCAGTCGATGCCCTCGAATAGTGTCTTGAAGTTGGTCATCCGCAAAAATAAAAACTGTTTTTTCGCTGGCCTGCCCCATTTCCAGCCGGTGATAAGGTTGGCTTCGAGTTGCTATGCGTGCAATTCGCAAATTCCGGATTTCGATTTTTGAAGGATCTGAAGACGCGTCCGCCGTTTTACCGTGCTCCGAGGGAGCGACGGAAATAAACAGCGCGCAGCGATTCCCACGCAGCCCTGGAACGAAAACCGTGGTTTTAAAATCATTCCACATGGCCGGTGAGGGAGGAAGGCCGTCGTTGTACAAGGTGATGTCGGTGATCTTGCGCAATTGCTCATCAACATTCCAGATTTCAATCGCTACGGGCACCGGCGAACGATACTGCACGTCCAGCGAATAAAGCGCTGGGCTCTGGGCGATAAAAGGGATGAGAACACCCTTCTCGGAATTCCTCGCGGACAACACATCCGCGCCGCCAACCGATTCCAAAGCCGCATCGCCGTGTTTTTTCCAGAAAGAAATATCGGGCAGCGTGATTGCACTGCCGTTCACATCTCCTGGAAGTTGCTCCAATAGCTCTCCAAAGGTTTGCTGAATGAAAAATTCTCCCTGATCGCGCTGTTCGCGGCGCGCAGCAGAATATAAATTGACGTCGGGAATCCTGGCGGGCGCCGGTTTAGTAGGACGGCCGTCTCGTCGAACGATTCTCGTCCATTGGTTGCGGTATCCGGAGTCCGTCAGCAGGCCAACGCACAATCCGTTCTTGGTGCGAAAACCGGCCGCCGGAAAATATTCGCGTGATGATTCTCCCAGCCAGTCCAGTTGATCAAAGCTCCAAAATTTGGCCGGTTCGTCAGTCGCCTCCAATCGGTTACTCAGTTGGTAGTGCAACATAAACATGTCGGCCTGATGCAGACGGATTTTCTTTCGAATCACGTGAGGTGTCACCACTGCGTAGTCGACTTGCGCGTACACCGTGGTATTTAAATTCTTTAATTTACATTCGCCGCGAAGGGTGACGTGCGCGGAATCACCGGTCCACGAGTTGGCCTTCCAAGAGATGACGCGGTCTTCCACGCTTCGCTCTTCGTTCTGAAAATATGCGGAGAATTCCCCGCCCTTGCTATGCTGCGCGACGGCCCGGCCATCATGGAGAACCGTGACATAAAACCCTTTTTTGGCATCGCCGGTGACAGAAAGCGAGAGTCCGGGGGCATCAGTTGACGCGGTCGCCGGCCCAACTATTGCAAATCCGGAAGCGGAGGTGATACCGGCGGCCAAGCCGCCCTTCAGCGACCTCTGGATGAAACGCCGACGCGAAAACGTTTTGTGGGCCATTATTTATGAGCTTCCTGTGTGAAAATGATGGGCAAGGGTTGATTTGTTCTTTCCTTAGATGGTGGTTATTATGCGCCGTGACGAAAGGGCCTCACACGTTAAAGCGTGGTGAATCACCGAGCCCGAGAGCCGGTGAGAATCGGTCAAGTCCCTCAAAAGTACTGTAAGACAAAGAGTTAGGTGCTTGACTTGACCGGCGCGTGTGTTAGTATTCATACATTCAATTCCTTAATTGAATGCACCGAATAGCATGGCTTCCGCGCAAACTTCCGTTCCGCCACCGTTAAACGCCGACAACCTCCTATCCGACGAGCGTTGGCAGCTCGTACAGCGGATCATCTCCAGCCCACCGTTTCAAAAGGGCACGCGTCTGCGTGATTTGCTGCAATATGTCACGGAACAGACCATTAGGGGCCATGCCCACGAGCTAACCGAGCAACACATTGGCAACGCGCTGTTCCATAAACCATCCGATTACAGCCCCCTGGAAGATAGCTCCGTTCGGGTCCACGCCAGGCAGCTGCGGCTAAAGCTGCACGAGTACTTCAACGAAGATGGGCGCAACGAGTCGCTCATACTTGAGATACCTAAGGGTGCTTACGCGCCGGCATTTCGAACGGTCACCAAGCCGCCAACTCCACCGCCGGTCGAGGTGGCACCGAAGGTCGTTCCGGCGGCGGTCTGGCCGGGGCGAGCGATGGTGCCATGGGCCATTTGCGCGGTGCTGGCGATCTTGTGCGTGATCCTGGGATACCGGACAGCGACGAGCGGAGGATTGGCGAGCACGGCGGTCGCCGCCGCCGCAACTGAGCCGTGGCCGTTTTCGCAATTGTTCGATGCGCGGCACCAGACCCTGATCGTGGTGGCCGACAGTAATTATGGTATGTCCCGCATACTGGCGAGCCAGTCAGGCTCGCTGGATCAATACCTTCGCAGAGATTTCCTTCGCAGTGCGAGTACGAACAAAACGGAGCCAGCCGATTCGCGGCTGAGCGAGTACATTTCGAATTCCACGTTGACCTCCTTCGCGGACGTCGCCGATGTTGTTTCGCTCTACAAGATGGCTGGACCATTGCAGTCGCAGGTCTCCGTGCGCTATCCGCGGGATCTGCGCATGCGCGATCTCGATCACAACAACTACATTTTCATTGGAAGCCCCGCTTCCAATCCCTGGGTAGCGTTGCTGCAGGACAAGCTGAATTTCCGCGAGAGTGAATCCGTCGTCGGTAGGAGTGTCAAAGTATTCGTAAACAAGAATCCTTTGCCTGGAGAACAGCCGGAATACGAAGGTCTGCGGTGGACCGGAACGCAAGGGGAGGACTACGCGACGATTTCGTTGCTGCCCAATGCCACCCACGACGGCAGCGTTTTGGCGCTGCAAGGACTTCAGCAAGAAGGCACGGAAGCCGCAGGACGTTTTCTTGCCGACGAAGAAAATCGGCGTCAGCTGATGAGCGCACTGGAAATTTCCGCGGCACAAGGAGCTTCGCAAAATATCTGGTTTGAAGCCCTGATCCGCTCTCGCACGGTATCGGGAGCCCCAAATTCCACGACGCTCGTTGCGGTGCGCCGCATTCAGTAGCCTTAGAGCGCGGATTGCACGGGCTGTTAATCTCCTCACGCGGGAAGCAATTGCTTCCATCCAGACAAAGGGAAAAACTTCGTATGGCCCGTGCGTTGCCCAAGTAGAATGGACAAATCTCTATTGAGCCCGAATTGTCTGATGCATCATCTACCAGTTTCCGCCACTAAGTTTGCTCTTCGACTACTCGCGCTGGTAGCTCTAGCAGTGGCAGCGTTGAACCTCGCTGCACAAACCACAACGCAAAAACCCGATTCGAATGCAGAGATTCAGTCGCACTTCGCTGCGGCCCAGCAAGCTCAGCGCCAAAAGGATTACGCGACGGCCGAGAAAGAATACAAAAGCGTAATTGCTGTGGCGCCGGAGTTCGCCGAAGTGCACATGAATCTCGGCTTGGTTTACCAACTGCAGAATCGCTATCCCGAAGCCATGACCGAATTCCGCCGCGCTTTGAAATTAAAACCGGCACTAACGGGCGCTAATTTTTTCATGGGAGTCGATTACTGCAAAATGGGCGAAGGGCAAAAGGCCGTTCCCTATTTGAAGACGGCACTGAAAGCATCGCCGAACCAGCCGGAAATATGGTTATGGCTGGCGACGGCGCAGGAAATATCCGGCGACATCGATGCCGAAGTGGCCACCATGCGAGAAGCGCTGGCGTCGCAGCCCAAGGACGTAGATTTGCTGTACCTGCTTGGGCACGCGTATGAACGGTTGGGGAAACAAGAAGTGGCACACATGGAAAAAATTGCTCCGGAGTCTTTTCGGAAGGAACAATTCCTTGCGGAAAGTTACGCAGCAAGCAATGAATGGCCATCCGCGGTAATTCATTTCCAGAATGCTCTGGCGGCTTCGCCACACCAGTCGGGGCTTCACGTGGAACTCGGGGAAGTCTTGTTGCACGCGGGAAAAGTAAAACAGGCAGCGCTGGAATTTGAAGCGGAATTGCAGCTCAATCCGCAAAGTCTGCGCGCACTGGTGCGCCGAGGAGAAATCGAATTGATTCAGGAAAATATTGACTCGGCACTGAAGGATTGGACCCAGGCGATCGCCATCGATGAGCTACAGGTGGAACGGATTCTCGGTTTGCGGGAAAGCGGATTCGGTGATTCATCTGTCGAACAGCTGCCCAGTTCCTTACTCGCAAAAATAGAGCCGTTATCGGCGGAGCTGCGAAATAAAGAAATTCCAGCCGGCCGTGTGGCTCTTGCCTTTCTGGCGGTGCAAAGCGGGAATCCTGCACAAGTGGCTGACGGGGATAATCCGGCAGGTTTGCAGACACAGGAAACATCTGCTGGCCAAAGCTGTTCGGAAGCGGATATGAATCTCCTGCTGCGCCAGGATCGGTTTTCTCAGATTGCGTTTTGCGCGCAGCCCGGGCTGCCTCCGCGGACCTCTGCTGAACTGCGCACGCAAGTTGTGAGTGCGTTACTGCAAGCCGGAGACTACGAGGCGGCGCTTCGCACACTTGATGGACTGCCAGCGACAGAGAGCAAATCGTTAGAAGCCTTCTACTGGCGCGCGCGCTGTTACGAAAAATTGGCCACCGCCGCATATCTGAGACTTTACGAAGCGAATCCGAACTCTTACCGGTGGCATCAACTGATGGGCGATATCGCGGCCGCGAAGGGGGACGACGGGAAAGCTATAGAAGAATATCGCGCGGCGGTTTTGTTGAAGCCATCCCTGCCAAACTTGCACTACAGTCTAGGTCATCTGCTTTGGAAGGACCTGAAAGTGCCGGAAGCGCGAATTGAACTTGAGGCCGAACTGGCCTCCAATCCGCATCACGCCGGGGCGCTGACCGATCTCGGCGATACCTATCTGTTGGAGCACCAACCTGAGAAAGCTTTGCCTTATCTGAACAGCGCACTCGCTGCTGATGCAGGAAATTCCGATATACATCGGGACCTGGGCACGGCGTATTCCGAACTTGGTGATTACCACAAAGCCGAAGAAGAATTAAAAATCGCGGTGACTGCCGATCACGACGGCTCGGTACACTACAAACTCGCCAGAGCGTACCAGGCCTTGGGACAGAAAGAAAACGCCAGCCGTGAATTCGCGTTGTCGACGTCGCTGAATCGCGAATCACACAACAAGTTGGAAAAGCAAACGGAACGGCTGGCGGCCATAACCAATTCAACCCAGGATCCGTAGGGCGCACCGAAAATTAAATGAATCGATTTCCCCACTTTTTGTTACGAAGTTTTCTGGCCTACCTTGCGATTCTAATTTTTGTCTGTAATGCTGATCCTCTATTTGCCGATTCTCTTAGTAGGCCTGCGCACCGGCAACTGAGCCAGGAAGATTCCTTTCAAATGGGCCTCGCCGCCCTGCAAGCTAATCGCATGGACGACGCTCTCGCAGAGCTCACCGAAGCGGAGCGCGAACACCCTGAAGATGCGCGCATCCATAATTTTCTCGGAATCGTGTTGGTTCGCCTTGGGAAAAACGAAGGAGCTGCCAGCGAATACCGCGAGGCCATTCGCCTCGATCCGCAAATGGAAGACGCGTACCGGAATCTCGGCTTTCTCGAATGGAACAATCACGAGCTTGAGCCCGCGCGCGTGGCGCTGGAGCACGCCGTAGAACTTTCTCCCAGCGATTCGTTTGCCCACTACTATCTCGGCAGGGTACTGCTGGATGAGCAGCTCTATCCCCGGGCTATCCGGGAAATTGAATCCTCCGCTGTGCCGTTGCCGCCCGACGCCAGTCTCTCGATTCAATTGGCGACTGCGCACATTGCGTTAGGTAATAAAGATAAAGCACGCAAGCTTCTTGAGCAGCTCGCAACAATCTCTTTAGACGATCAGCAATCCATTCATGTGGCCGACCTTTTCCTAGCTCTTCGGGAGAATGACTCAGCGATTCAAATCATCCAGAAATTGAGCACCGCTCCATCGACGCCTGAAAATCTCTGGCGACAATTTGATTTGGCCCTCGCTTATCTACTAGCGGGAAATTACGGTCAAGCGATTGTTCAAGCTGATTCTTATCAGCACGCCCTGACGCATGTCGATGCGAACGCCCATGAATCCGCCGAAGCCTGGACCATTCTGGGCATTGCTGCCGCGGACTTGAAGCAAAATGATCGTTCGCTTGACGCCTTCCACAAAGCCGCAACCCTTGCTCCCGGCAACGAAGAGAATTGGCTGAATCTGACACGCGAGTTGATGGAACTGAGCCGCTACTCGGACGCGATTTCCGCGGTTCAAGATGGACTCGCGGCTAATTCAAAGTCTTACGCTTTGCATTTACGGCTGGGAGCGGCGCAGCTCGCTGCCGGACATTACGCCGAAGCGGAAAAAGTTTTTCGCGACCTGGTGTCCGCGGGAGATCCGCTGCCTACCGGGTATGTTGGATTGGCGCAGGTGCTTTTGAGAACAGGCCGCGCCGAGGAAGCGTCGGACGAGCTTGCCATCGCGCAACAAAAGCTGGGGCCGAATTTTCTGATCAGCTATTTTCGTGGCCTGGCGCTCGATCGCGGCGGCAAACGAGAAGAAGCCATCACGGCTTTTCAAGATGCGCTGAAACTGGACTCCTCTAACGCGGAAGCCCACCTCAGTCTGGGAAAAACGGAAATGAGTCTAGGACGTCTCGACGCTGCGATTACCGACCTTAAGGAAGCGCTTCGACTTAGCCCAAATAACAACCAAGCCAGACGTCTCCTAAGCCAGGCTTACGCTCGAGCGGGGAATAAGGAGCATGCGCTCGCGTTTGCAGCGACCTCTGCTAATGCTGCTGAAAATGCCGAACCAGATCTACTGGGCGACTTTTTTGTTCCTCAATGGCAAATGCCCCGAAATTAAGAATCCGTAGCGTCGACATTGCTCGCGTGCACCTGATAAATACTTTAGACGACTGCGCTCGTTCTCACGGTTTTCTAAGATCGTTGGGAGTTGCGTTTTACAACTGGTTCAGCTGAAGGTTCGTCTACTCGGAGAATTTGATCGGAAGCAACATTCTTGATCGTTTGATGGATCCCACTGGGCCAGCGAATCTCGACCGTTGCAGTTTTTTCCGACCCCAAACCGAAATGCACGCGCTTGTCACTGGAAGAAAGATAGCTGCCAGCGGTCGTGACCGTTGCCATCTGAATGCCTTTTGCGGTTGTCATTTTCACTTCAGCGCCGATCGCGTCGCGATTACTCTTGTGCCCGATAAGCAGCAAAGTTAACCAATGGTTCTGCGTCGGCGTGGCGTTGTGAAGAACATATAACGCGCCATCATTCCCGGTGACCACCGCATCCAAACGCCCATCGTTATCAATATCGCCGAGCGCCAATCCCCGTCCCACCCAGGCTTTTTGAAAGATGTCTCCGGACTGCTCGGAAACATCCACGAATTTTTGGCCGGTATTTCTTGCCAGCAGCATAGGTTCCCGGTAACGAAGATTGGGAAAATTGAGTTGGATGGTATCCAGGTCGTGTCCCTGGGTGATCAGCAGATCTTTCCAGCCGTCATTGTCATAATCGATGAAACGAACTCCCCAACCTGAATGCGCCATAGTCATGCGACCGAGGCCTGAAGGATAACTGTCGTAGGTGAAAGTGCCATCACCGTTGTTTCGGTACAGCGCGTACATTTGACTAGCGAGATCCGTCACTACCAGGTCTGGCAGACCATCGTTGTTATAGTCCGCGAAGTCTACGCCCATGCCGGCGTAGGTGTGGCCTTCGCCATCGACAGCAACGCCGGAGCTGAGCGCGACATCCTCGAATGTGCCGTCACCTTTATTGTGGTAAAGAAATTCGGGCATGGAATCGTTCGCGATAAAAATGTCGACGTGCCCGTCGCGATCGTAATCGGCGAGCCCGATGCCTAATCCCTTGCCGGGCGCGGCCAGACCCAGTTGCCGCGAAACTTCAGTAAAGTGTCCGTTGCCATCGTTGTGATACACCAGCGGCGAGATGGCATGGAAGGCGTCCGGGTGACAATACGCGCGGCGGCCTTCTTTGCGCTCGCCGCACCAGACATCGTCGAAATCCCACTGAAGATATCGCAACACGACTAAATCGAGCCGTCCGTCGTTGTCCAGGTCTACCCACGCCGCGCTGGTGGACCATCCACTACCGGCGACTCCGGCTTTCTCCGTCACATCTGTGAAGGTGCCGTCTCCATTGTTGTGATACAGCTTGTTTCCGCCGTACGCGGTCACGTACAAATCTTCAAGTCCATCGTTGTCGTAATCTCCCACAGCAACTCCCATGCCGTAGCCCGCGCCTGCAAGTCCGGCTTTCTCAGTGACGTCTTGGAATGTGCCGTCAGGCTTTTGGTGGTAAAGACGGTTCCAGTATGTGGGGCCGGATTTTTGCGGAACAGTTCCTTTGGGCGTCGGGTCGCTGAGCGGAGCACCATTCACTACAAAAATATCGAGACGGCCGTCGTTGTCGAAATCAAATAGAGCCACGCCCGAGCCCATGGTTTCGATTAGATATTTCTTGGAGGTGTGGGACGCGAGATATTCAAAATTTATTCCCAGAGCGGCCGTTACATCTGTGAACATTGCTGGTGTCGGTGTTGAAGTTGCAGACGGATCATCGGATTTCTGTTCAGCGGATGGTCTTGGATTTTGCTGCGCTGGAGAATAGGAAGGGAACAAACTGAAGAGAGCAACGAACAACGCCAGCCGACCGCATGAGTTATCCTTCATATCATTCGTTTTCCAGTTGACCAATGGTTGAAAGTTTGGCTGGCGCGATTAAATTTTACAAGGCGAGGTTTAACATCTGGCTAAACGAATGGGCGAGTTAGGGCACGGCACTTCGTTCACGACGAAATGGAAAATTTGGAGGCGCGGGTGGGATTCGAACCCACGAATGGAGGTTTTGCAGACCTCTCCCTTGGGCCACTTGGGTACCGCGCCGAACTCTTGAGTATAGCAAAACTCGCGGAACCACCGGGCGTTGCCGCTAGGGACCTTGCGGGCGTTTTAAGGCCAAACAAGCACTTTACGGGCCAAGGTCTGGAGCAACGTCTAACACCGGGCAGGCCGCGAGCACGGTCAGGCCGGCTGATTTCTCATTTATTATTTCTTGTTTATTTATTTTTTGTTCACCAGGGCGAATCGACTTTTGCTTCGCGCAGGAAACGCGCCGATTCTTCCGGCGGCGTGGGGTTGATGTAAAAACCGGTGCCCCATTCGAAG
>DATBBY010000010.1:0-2904 GCA_036270765.1 Candidatus Acidiferrum sp. | reverse complement strand
GCGCGGTAGAGCTTCCACAAATTTTCTGTTTTCAGTATCGGGTCCAAGCTCTTTTTTCCCGGGGCAATCAGCCCTTCGGCAGGTTCACGTATTGTAGCTGCGATTCCCATCTGTGCCTAGCCGCAGAGGTTGCCTGCGGTTTGTTTTTCCTTTCCAGAGAATATTGCAAAATGCAGAATGCCAAACGCGAAGAAAAGCGGGAGCAGAGCTCCCGCACTCCAAAGTCAATCGTAGGAAAGCGCTTCCACGGCGTCTTTCCGGCTGGCTACCCACGCGGGGTAGCTGGCGCCGAGCATTGCTCCCGCCAGAGCGATTCCCGCGGCGCGAAAAATCCACGGCAATGTGATGAGAATCGACAAAGTGGGAAACCCAGCGAGAAAAACGGCGCGCGCCGCATAGCTCAGCCCAACTCCCGCCAGAATGCCCATCAGGCAAAGCCCGGCCGATTCCGTCAAAAGCGCGCGCACAATGAAGGCGCGGCCTGCTCCCAGCGATTTCAGGACGCCGATATCACGGGTACGCTCAATCACGGTGGTGTACATGGTCAAAAAAATCACCAGCAAGCCAATGGTAACGGCCAGCCAAATCATGGTGCTGATAAACGTCTGCAAGCCCGGAATGTTGGTTGAGGTCATCAAGGACAGGAAGGCACTGAGAGGGCGAATGGTATAGCCCGGTAGGAGGTGGCGAGTCTCATCGATGACATCCTCCGTGTGCTCGGGCCGCGTGCATTTAATCAGGAAAATGGAAGCTTTGTCATGCGCGCCAACCAGATCCTGGAGCGTTGCGAGAGGAACGAAGAGGCGAGCGCCTTTTCCGTGCTCAATGATGGCGGCGACGTGCCAATCATGATTCAGGAGATTGTAGGTGTCGCCGGGTTTGATGTGTTTTGCCTTTGCCGCCCAGTCGTCCACGAGCAAATCATCGGGGCCTTCCATGTCATGGCCTTCGAGAAAAACGAATCCACCGGAGACGGCGCGAAAGCTTTCCGGCTCGATGCCCCAGAGGGTGTCGACGGATCCGGAGGAATTAAATTGAAGCAATGCGGGTGCGGTTGCCTGGATGTATTTTAGTTCGGCAAGTTTTTCGCCGATCTTTATCGGCATGGGCGAGCCGCTGAAGTTGATGAGGATGGAGGCGGCCGGCGGCTGGACCATGATGTCGGCGCCGATGCCTTCGATGCGCTTGGCGGTTTCCGTGAGCAGGCCGCTGGTAAGGCCCACGATCAACACGACCAGAGCTACTTCGACGGCGACCGCTATGACGCCGATCAATGTGCGGAGCGGGCGATGCAACAGGTTGCGCACAATCAGTTCGCCCATCATGGCTGTTTTTTCTCAACGTCATCGCCGACGCGTACGAGTTCGGAACCCGCGGGCTGGTCGAGTCTGAAGCGGTCGGCTGGAATGTCTTCGTTCAGCATCAGCTTGGTCACCTGCAAATTCAAATGGTAGTCATCGTGCGGCCGATCAATTTCTATCGCGAACGGGAAGGAGGTGAACGCCAAAGGAGTTCCTTCCTGATCGGCGGTGAGGCCGCGCCAGTCCGAGTAGTGCACATCCGAGAGCAACGAGCCTTTCGGGCCAAATTCCTGCAATCGCACGATTTGCAGATCGGCGCGGTCAAACCAGATTTTGCGCAAGACTTCGGTCTGGTAGCCACCACGCAAGACCGTCAATACATAATAGCGCGCCCGCTCGTCGTTGAACTCCTCAAAAAGCACCGCTTCTTCCTTGCGAACTTCGCCCCAGAGGAGAGCGTCGAGAAGGTGCTGAGGGCGGAGGTTTTCGATGGGCTTTTTGCTGTTGCGATCCATGGCGATGGGGCCAACAAGGAATTTGTTCTTGGAAGGAATCGAGACTCGGAACGTATCGGTGTCGCTGGTCATGTCGAAAACCGTTTTGCCGATTACCGGGGCTTGCCCAATCATGCGGATGTAGGCTGGGCGCTCGGCTAGTAGAAAGGCTTTCACTTCGTGATAGTCCTCGATGACGCCGCTGTACTTTGAGCCGGCGGTGGGTTTTAGTTCGACGGTCATGTTCAGGCTCTTCACGCCTTTGGCGATCGCGTTGTATTTATCGAGCAGTTCCTCGCGTGTGGAGTCCAGTGCGACCACTCTCTGCGCCGGTGCGACGGTTTGCGTTTGCTTGATGGCGCCGCCGCAACCGCAAGAAAGAGCCGCCAGTGTCGCCAGTAGAGTGCATGCGAGACCCCGCTGCATCAGCCGTTTCCACGCCTTTCCAATAAACAAAGCAATCCAGCAACCACCTTGAAACGCGTCCATTGGTTGCCTATCTCATTATGACAGCGAGGGTGGCAATCAGACAAAAACCCAAGAAAAGGAATTTACGCAGAGTTTCGCAAATACGCAGAGGGCACAGAAAAGAAAAGGAGCCGCGCAGCGTTGATGCCGCGGTTGGCTTACCTCTTTTGGAGTTTGCGCTGGGCCAGATTCTCGGCAGTCTTCAGAGCTTCTTCGGCTTTCACTTTTACGTCTGGCTCAACGCCTGTTCCTTCCCAGCCGGCGTTCAAGTAGGGATTGATTGGCTTCGTTTCCGGGATACCCATTCCGAAGTGATCATCGATCCGATGCCAAACTCCGGAATGTGCGGCGCCGCCGGTCGTCTCACCTACGAGGGTGGCGCGTTTCAGCATTTTCAAGTCGTAGCAGAACTGCTCTGCGCCGGAAAAAGTCCTGGCGGAGGTCAACACATACACCGGTTTGTCAGCCAGCCTGTTTCCCGGAACAGGCGATTGCGTCCAGGACTGCTGCGTCGTGTTTTCCCTGGGGTTGTACCAATACTCAGGGTGGTCGAAGAGGTATGCGGCCACGAAAGAGACCATCTCCGGCTGGCCGCCACGGTTGTCCCGCAAATCAAAGATGATGGCATCCGCGTGGTTCAG
>DATBBY010000009.1:0-52367 GCA_036270765.1 Candidatus Acidiferrum sp. | reverse complement strand
GAGTTTATTCGACACGCGGCCTGCCAGGCCTTGCTGTTGCCGACTGGGTGACGGAGCTCCGGCTCCCGATACCTCCATCGGATTGTTTCAAGGCTGGCAGGAGATCACTAACTCAATCTTCTGTGGAGGCCGATCGTGGCCAAGACAGCAAATGGATGTCTGGGTTCTGCATATCGCAGGAACAATCGCCGAGAGGCACAACCGCGAGCCGAAGAACTTGAAAAAACTTTTTACGCGCTCCTCCTGAGCGTGTCAGGAGAGCTTTTTCCCTCTCTGACAAAGACTTATCATGGACGTCGGCAAGTCGGAAATTAACTGCGGCGCACGGGCTCCAGGCGGCTTTTGACAATTGAGGGAGTCTCTTGGAACCTATGTGGCAAAGTTATCTGCAATGTGGGCCTATGCGGCGTAATGCCGCATTCTTCATGTATTCACACATTGTGTTTAAGCCACCTTTCGCATTCGGGCCGACTTCGCACCGCTCAGGAATTCTTTAGATCGTCGAGGACCTGCTCAAGATTCCGCAGCGGAGAAATGAACCGCTTCTTATTTTCAGCATGGATAGCAATGAGGGACATTCCAACCCAGAGGCAGAAGACGGCAAGGCCTGCCAGCGGATTCCCTTCAACGCCTCCCTTGACGAAGAGTGTGATCGTAACCAGGACAATGATCGCGCAGCTGACGGGAACACCAACCCAGTCCATGCGCCTCTTGAACTGGAAGAAATCGGCTAGACGGGCGTAATCACCCTCCACTTTGTGGAAAACATCAGGGACCGTAGAGCCGTGAGCTTCCGAGGGGCGGCGGTACAATGTTCTTACCCTGCGTAGGAGAGCAACGGTGAGCGGGACGTAGAACGCTGCTCCCGTGAGACAGAGGAGCATGATCCGCATGTCGCCCCAATGGCGGATGAATGTGTGTGCGAGGAATGAGTAAAGAATAATCTGATACACAATTGCAGCCCAGACGAACTGGCCAACTGTCTTCATCTCTTTCGTGACACCCGACGAGATGATCGCCTGAAGGTCCTTTCCTGTGAGTGGAGCAAGGCCGCTCTCAGCGGCTTTACCTTCCTTCCATACTTCCTCTATTTCATTACTGGGTGCCATATTTCCTCCTCTCAATCATTGATTTCCTTGAAGGTAATCTTTCAGCGCCTGTTTGATTCGTACCAGGCGAACACTCACGTTTGTTCTGGTGAGACCGGTGACGGAGGCAATTTCATCGTAATTCTGATCCTCCAGATGGAGCAGAATGATCGCCTTGTCGATGTCCGTGAGCGTTGCAATTGCTTCATGCAATAGATGTAATTCCTCTTCCCGGCTCATGCGCTCGTTTATGTCGGGCCTATGGGCAATCGGCTCAGTCAATTCTTCATTTCGAGGGGTCCGGGTGCTCCGCCGAATGCGGGTGATCGCCGTGTTCAGCGCGACTTTGTACATCCATGTGGAGAATTTTGATTCGCCCTTGAACTGTGGATATGACTTCCAGAGTTGATACATGATGTCCTGGAAGACGTCTTCGCGCTCCGCGGCATCGCGGCGGAAATAGGTACGGCAAACCTGGTGGACAATTCCAATGTTCTGATTCAGGTTTATTAGAAACGATGTTTCCGTCTCTGCGTGCATTCGGCCATCCTTTTTCCGTACATCCAATGAGTAGCCGCGGATGGCCAAAAACTACACTTCGGGCGCGAATTTCGGGAAGAAATAACGAAATTTCCAACTACGCTCATGAGCCGGAGCGATCCTGTTCGCAAGCGAACGGATGAAGCATACTCGCGCCAGATCCTGAATCGTCGGCAAGTCGGAAGCTAACTGCGGCGCATATGCTCCAGGTGGCTTTTGACAATTGAGAGGGTTGTGTCACACGCTCTTAGAAGCTATGTGGCAAAGTTATCTGCAATGTGGGGCTATGCAGCGTAATGCCGCTGCTTACTTGCGCTAGTAGGGACGATTGGTTGGCGGGTCAGGGGCGCCGCCTACGTGCAGATGGCTCAGATCACGCAACATGGCGCGGTCTTCTGCGCTCATACCACGCGTAAAGTTCGGGTCGTTCAAATGCTGGTTGCGCGCGAACTCAGGCATATTCTGGAGAACGCCTAGGTGCTGCTCAATGGCTTTCTTTCGCTGCGGCGGCAAATTGCGCCAATTCGGCAGCACTTCATATTTAATGTGATCGCGCTGTTGCTGGGTCATCTGCTGCCAAACGTGCTGGCGGTCGCGCATTTCTTGCTGCTGTTGCGGAGACAATTGCCGAAAGCGTTGCTGATTCTGCAGCATCCGCTGCCGATCTTCGGGGCTGAGCCTTTGCTGGTTATATCTGTAGCTGTTGTAACCATTTCGCCCACCGCCTGAATATTGATTGTCGGGCGGACGATTGGGATCTGTTGAAGGATTGCTCGGCGGACGATTGGGATCTACACGATTGGGACGATTGGGATCCACCGGTTCATAAACTGAGTTTCGCCCGGAAGAAGGATTTGCAGTCCCGGAGCGAGCTGGAGGCCGGTCGTCGCGAGATACGGGCGCCGGACCGCGCTGCGAGCCGCCTGACTGCTTGGGCACGCTGCTTGGCTGCTTGGGCGGTGTGCTCCTCTGAGGCGCAGCGGGAGCCGGTTGCTGGGGAGGCCTATTGGTAGGAGCCGGATGCTGCGCAGGCGCGGGTTGCTGCGGAGGCCTGTTGCTGGGCTCCGGACGCTGCGCGAAACTCGAAGCCGCTAAGCTCGCACTGAGACAAAGCGCGAGCAGGCCGCCCTCGAATTTTGTCCGCAGCGTCATCCGCCTTACATTTCCTGTTCACTGGAATCATCTGCCGAAACGGGTTGTGGCAATTCCGTCAACGGCTCGAAGTTAGCCAGCACATCGTAGTTTTCCAGCACCGGTAAATCCTGATCCTGCATAATCTGGCTTTCATCAGGGCTATTAGAACTTGCCACGTCCGTGTTATCCGCCGGACGGTGGCCTACCCACACAGTGGCCAGCAGCAACATCGAAGCGGCCACCAACACCCGGGGCGCCGCGCCCAGCCATGACCACCAGGGTTGTTTCACCGGCTCAGCGGCAATGCGCGCACGCACGCGAACATCAAATGCAGACGATGGCTCAATCTGCGGCAGTTCATCCAACAAGCTGCTGACAGAGCGAAATTCGTTCACGCGTAGCGTGCACGCGGGGCAAGTCGCCAGATGCTTCTCCATCTCGCGCTGTTCTTTTTCTTTCAAGCGGCCGTCGATATATCCGAGGAGCCGGCTTTCCATTCGAGTACAACTCATGGCTTCCTTCCCTTCCATGGCCCTTAATTTTTTGCTCGCAACGCCACGAGTGGGGCTAGTTCAACTCGCAACGTTTCATACGCCCGAAACAGCAGCGATTTGAGCGCGCTTTCCGAGCAAGACAAAATCTTCGAAATCTCGCCATAATCCAAATCCTGATACTTGTGCAGCAACACCGCTGCGCGTTGCTTTTCAGGAAGCTTGTCTATGGCGTGCCGGATCATGTCCCGCTGCGCCTCCTGCACCAAGTGTTCTTCGATGTTGGGATTTTTCTCCGCGACATCGAGCGGACGCTCATCGCCTTCTTCCGAATCCACTGTTACCGGAGCGTCCAGAGAGACTTCCATGCGCTGATGACGCGTGTCCCGAACCGAATTCAGCGCCAGATTCGTGGCGATTCGGAACAACCAGGTGGTGAACTTCGCGCTCGGCACGTAATCCGCCCGCGCCCGATACACCCGGATGAAAACCTCTTGTGCCAGATCCTCTGCCTGCTCCCGGTTCCGAACCATGCGGAAGAGGAAGTTAACCAGCGGCGTCCTGTAGCGATGCAAGAGAAGCGCGAACGACTGCTCGTCGCCCGCCTTCACGTCCAGCATCAGTTGGACGTCGGTCCTGGCCATTGCCGACACACTGTATCAAACCCGTGTATTGTCAGAAAGTTGCAAATCGTGGGTGTAAAACTGAGGGGTAACTAGGCACTTTATACATGAAACAAACGCTGCATTATCAGCAAGCTGGCTACGCCAACGAATACCAGTACAGCCATGCGCCAGTTAGGCTCGCGATTCACTTCCGGCAGCAGGTCCGTAGCCGCGACATACAGCGTTACACCCCCCGAAAGCGGCAAGGCGTATTTGAGCTGGCTTTCCAGGAGCGTCGTTAGTAGCACCCCTAACAGCGTCGCCACCCCTAGGAACCCGGAAGCTAGGATTGCGTTGCGTCGGCTCTGTCCGCTGGCGAGCACCACGCTCGCGACCGTAAAACCTTCAGGAAGCTTATGCAAAAAAATGGCCACGAAAATCACTACCCCAAGCCAATTCGATACCAGGAAGCCGGATGCGATCGCCACGCCATCGAAAAAAGTATGGATCACCAACCCCAACAGCATGGTGGCGCCCACGTGGCGATGGCTGACTATTTCGTGATGGGTCTCTTCTCCGAAATGCAGGTGCGGCGCGATGGTGTGTTCGAACAGATGGATCAGGAAATAGCCGATGAGGATCACCAGGAACGCGCTGTCGCCCGCAAGTCTCACGGACTCGGGGATCACGTCCAGGAACGCTACAGCCAGCATGTAGCCCGCGCCCAACGCCACAAAATATTGCAGGTTTCGACGCTGCCACTTGCGATAAACCACGAAGTAGCCGCCCAGCAAATTCCCGCCCGCAGCCACTAATCCCAGAACTGCTGCTAGCCCCACACGCGAATTTTCGAGATTCATTATTTGGATGGCCTACCCCTGGCATCACAACTAATCCCGCGTCGCATCTGGTCTCCAGTGATCACTTCTGGCGGCAAAAATTAAACCACTCCACCAAACCCAGTCACCCGGAGGGTGCCCCACCCTAAGGTTTTGCAGGGTGGGGTTCGTAACGTGGAAACATCAGGACCAGTCCGCGCAGCGCAATCTCTCTTGGATTCATCGCATCCGCCTGAAAAACTCAAGTAAAGATCTTGCTCGCAAATCAAACGCTCAACCGCTGTGGCGGAACAAAATCACATCGCCTTCCTGCACGATGTAATCGCGCCCTTCCAGGCGAACTTGCGCTTTTTCCCGCGCGGCGGCGATGCTGCCTGCCGCGAGCAGATCGTTCCAGCGCACCACTTCCGCGCGAATGAAACCTTTTTCAATGTCGCTATGAATTTCGCCCGCGGCTTTCACTGCCGTCGCGCCCTTTCGAATCGTCCACGCGCGCACCTCCGGCTCCCCGGCAGTGAAGTAAGGAATCAAGCCCATCAGCTCATACGTAGCATGGATCAAGCGATTCAAGCCCGGCTCTTTCAATCCGTAGGATTCAAGCAATTCCGCGGCTTCTTTCTCTTCCATCTGCGCCAGCTCCGCTTCGAGCCGCCCGCAGATGGCGATCACCGCGGTATTGGGACGGCCTTGCAGCGCGCTTAGTTTATGTCGCTCCACGGCCGTGGAAAGTTCCGCCGCTTCGTCATCGCCCAAATTCAGCACATAAAGCATGGGACGCTGCGACAAAAATAAAAATCCTCCGATGGGCTTGCGCTCCTCCGCCGTCAGCTCCAGTTCGCGCAAAGGCTTTTCAGATTCAAGATGCGCTTTGCACTTATCAAGGACCGCTTTCTCAGCTTCCAAAACGGGATCTTTCTTTTTCTTTAGATCTTTCTCGAGCCGCTCCAGCCGGCGGGTAATCTGGTCGTGATCGGCCAGGATCAATTCCAACTCAAGGTTGGTGGCATCGCGCAACGGATCGATGCTCCCCGCCGCGTGCGGCACCGACGGATCGTCGAACACGCGAATGACGTGCGCAATGGTATCCACTTCGCGCAGTGGCGCAAGCGCGTCGCGGTTGCGGTCTTTCTGCATCCCGCCAACGTCCACATACTGCACCGTGGCATAGGTAATTTTCTTGGGGTTGTAAAGCTTCGCCAGCTCCACCAGCCGCGGCTCAGGCACCTTGGCGACGCCCACATGTGTCCCTTGCGCGCCAGGCTTGCCCTCGACACTAGCTTTGGTAAGAATGCGGAACAGCGTGGTTTTTCCGACCTGCGGCAGACCGATAATTCCTGTTTGCATAAACGCGATATGTTAGCACAGCGACGATGCCGCTCTTTGCGCTGCATGTCCTTGGGCGGAAGCGGATAGACGCCCAAAACACCCCCTGACATCCTCATCACGCGCAAAAATCTGCTTGGGTGCCGCACCCTTCGGTTTTAAGGTGCGGCTTTTGCAAATGAACAGGGAGAGTTCGGGACGCCTTGGGGTGCCCACACGTCGCAGTTACGTGTTGGGCTTTTGCCAATGAACAGGAGAGTTCGGAACGATTTCCTCGAAGCCGGCCTCGGAGTTTTCCAACGTTCAGTTTCTCGATATTATGCTCACACTCAAATTAGTTTTCAGGAGCGAATTCACTGTGCGGATTATTCAATGACCACCACAACTCCGATTCTCCCATTCGATTTACGCATCGCCAAAGCAGCGCTCGCCGCAAAAGACGAACGTCTAGCCCGCCTCATCGAAGAAACCGTCGAATTCCAGATCGAAATGGAATCGATGGATAGCCCCTACGAAGCGTTGATGGAATCCATCACCTATCAATCCATCTCCGGCAAAGCCGCCGCCACCATTTTTGCGCGCATCAAAGCGCTCGGCACCAACGGCCGCGCCCCGACACCCCAAGAAATGCTGAACCTCCGCTCACAAAAATTGCGCAAAGCAGGCCTCTCCGGCGCAAAAGTTTTGGCCATGAAAGACCTCGCGCAAAAAACTATCGACGGCGTCGTCCCCACCCTGGAAGAAGCCCGAAAAATGTCCGACGAAGAACTCGTCGAACGCCTCGTCTCCGTCCGCGGTATCGGAGCCTGGACCGTCGAAATGTTCTTAATCTTCCGCTTGGGTCGCCCGGACGTTTTGCCCATCCACGACCTCGGCGTAAAAAAAGGCTGGTCCGTCACCTACGGCAAAAAACGCATGCCCAAGCCGAAAGAATTGCTGGCCTTCGGCGAACGCTGGCGCCCCTACCGCACCCTAGCCAGTTGGTACATGTGGCGCGCCTTCGAACGCGCCGGCTACAAAGCCACCAACAAAATCGCCAAATCCATCGCCCGCAGAAAGAAAAACCAGCCCGCAATTAAAAATAGAAAGAAGAAACGCGCCCGCAGCGCAACTCTAAAATCGCGATGACACCGCGGTAATCGAACTCAAACTCCATGCGATCGGAAGCCGAGAGTGCCCCGGGCTCGATTTGTAGCCTGGGTCTTGCAGTTGAATTTTCTTCCTAGGGTCAGCAGGGTGCCCCAGGTTCGCAGTTGAGTCTGAACCTGGGTCTTGCAGTTGATTTTTCTTCCTAAGTTAGCTGCGCCACTTCTCGCACCAACAAAAACATCGCCGCAATCCCCGCCAACAACACCACGCTCTCTAGCGAAACCGAAATACTATGCAACCGAGTAAATTCCGCCAGCCGCGGACTATCCGCCGCAGTAGCCTGAATCGACCCCGTTTGCCCCCGCAACGCCGCCATCTTCGCGCTGACCGTGAATTGCGAAACCAGCGTAGCCGCGATCATCACCAGCACGCATAAAGCAGCCGGGGCCCCGACACTCGCGAATGCACGAGTGCGCGCCAGCCGCGCCAAAAAAAAAATCAACCCGCAAATAATCCCGCCAATATGCATGCGCGTAAGCGCAAATCCCACCATCACCCCGGCCTGATCACGCGTTGCGAGCACGTTGAACGCGCCAGGCGCAACCACAAAACTCAAAAACACATCGCTGCCTAGCCACAGCCCCAGACTCAGAAATTCCAGCGCGCGCAGTAGAGTTGTCACGGAAGGTCCACCCGTCGGCAGAAACTTCGGCGCCAAAAAACCTTACGGCCCGTAGCCTCAAAAAAAGTAATGTTTACGACACCAAAAGGGCTCAGACTTAGAAACTTCAGCATACGCGGAAAAGTTGACTTCAGCGAAGTTCGCTAGAATAAAGCTTGGCACAGGAATGGTGGGCGATAAAGGACTCGAACCTTTGACCTCTCCCGTGTGAGGGGAGCGCTCTAACCAACTGAGCTAATCGCCCGTTCTTGGTTTAGTTGTAACAGGAAGGGCCCGGGTTTTCAACCAATGCCGACCGCCACCTCTCAAGTCGTCGCGCAGCTACAGCGCAGCATCGCGCGTGCCATCTACGGTAAAGAAGAAGCGATCCAGCTTTCCTTGATTACCCTGCTGGCCCGTGGCCACCTGCTGATCGAAGACGTTCCGGGAGTTGGCAAGACCACCCTCGCGCAAGCGCTGGCCAAATCCTTCCATTGCACCTTCCAGCGCATTCAATTTACTTCCGATTTGCTGCCTAGCGATGTGCTCGGCGTCAGCGTCTACAATCCCGAGACCCGCGAATTTGAATTTCGCTCTGGGCCGATCTTCGCCAACGTGGTATTGGCCGACGAAATCAATCGCACCACGCCGCGCACCCAATCAGCGCTGCTGGAAGCCATGAACGAAGCGCAGGTGAGCATCGACGGAAAAACCATGGCGTTGCCGCAGCCGTTTCTCGTGATTGCCACGCAGAACCCCGTCGAACATCACGGCACCTACCCGCTCCCGGAATCGCAACTCGACCGATTTTTGATGCGCATCAAGATGGGCTACCCCTCGCCGGAAACGGAGAGAGAAATTCTGCGCAAACGAGTGGGCGTGCGCGGCGAAAATCCACTGGATGCTTTGGAGCCGGTCGCGGACGTCAGCGAAGTGCTTACCATGCAGGATGAAGTAGCGCACATAAAAGTTGATTCCAGTTTGCACGACTACGCTTTGGAGATCGTGAACCGCACCAGAAGTTCCGACTTACTGGCGCTGGGCGTGAGTCCTCGCGGCACATTAATGCTGCAACGCGCCGCACAAGCGCGTGCTTTCCTCGATGGCCGCGATTTTTGTTTGCCGGATGACTTCAAAAAACTCGCCGTGCCGGTATTTTCGCACCGCGTTGTGGCCAGTTCACGACACGCTTCGCTGCAGAAAAAATCAGAAACCACCGAATCAGTCCTGCGCGACATCGTGGAGTCCGTTCCTGTACCACTGTGAAACTTTTGATCCTTGCCGGATTTTCTCACGTCACCATGGCGTATTTATTTCTCTCGTCCGGGCTTCACTCTTTTCCAGTCTTAATTATTTTGCGGAAAAATTCGGTCTATGAGCTTTAGCCGCTCATTGATCGCGCATCTAAGCGCAAGTTCCGTTCGCTCGCCGGTGCGCACTTTTCTTTTGGCTCTCGCGGCCTTGGCGGTGGCGCTCCTGCTGGCACTGTATTCCGGCGCAGCCGCGGAGCTAGGCCAGTTGCTGGAGGCCAGCACTTCCGCAGTAGCGGCGCTTGCCGTCGCAGCCTGGGTGGCGGTGACCTTGGTGCCCGCCATGGCCCAACGCACCCCGCTGCGCTGGATCGGCTACAAAATGGAATATCGCGTTTCGCGCGCCGGCTGGATTTACTTTGGCGGAATTATTCTGGTGGCCCTGGCGGCGCTGAACACCGGCAACAATCTGTTATTCCTCGTGCTGGCCTGCCTCATCGCCATTATCTTGATGTCTGGCATTCTTTCCTCCATAACCTTGTCTGGCGTGGAGATGCGCCTGGAGCTGCCGGAACACATTTTTGCCGGCCAGCCGGTGCGCGCCAATATTCAATTACAAAACGACAAGCACACCTTGCCGAGTTTTTCTTTGCGCGTGGAGGCCGTCAAACCCAAAGACACTCCGCCATCCGCCATGCTGGAGACTCCGGTGTATTTTTCGTACTTGCCAAAACGCGATCGCGTGCAGCAAACCGTGCCGATGACATTTATGCGCCGCGGAGTGCACCGGCAGGACGCTTTTCGCATTGTTACCCGCTTCCCTTTTGGTTTCTTGCAGAAATCGCGACGGCTGGATTTGAAAACTGAAGCAGTGGTGTATCCTTCCGTTGCTCCCACGGACGAATTAGTTGAAATTCTGCCGGGATTGCACGGCGCGCTGGAGAGTTTGTCGAAGGGACGCGGCCAGGATTTGTATGCGCTCCGCGGCTACGTCGCCAACGACAGCGTCCGCCATGTGCACTGGAAAGCCTCGGCGCGCTCGGGCTCTCTGATGGTCCGCGAATTTACGCGCGAAGACGACTGTCGCGTGCTGCTGGTTCTCGATCCGCACATCAGTTCGGTGCTCAAACCGGGCAGCGATCCCACCGCCCGTACTGCCAGCGAACGATTTGAACGGGCCATCACGCTGTGCGCGGCGCTCAGCTGGCATTTTTACGAGCGCAACGCCCATCTGCAATTTCGCAGCGCTGGAGTGGAAACACGCTTGGCCCCCGCGGAAGAAATTGTGTTTTTGATTTTGCGGTATTTGGCGCTGGCCAGCCCGCTGCCGCCCGATCCAAAGCATACGTTGATCACTGATCTGGCATCTTCGCCAGAATTGTTCAAGGTGATCGTCACCAGCCAGCCGCGCGGATCCATTCCCGCTAACGTGTGGTACTCCTCTTACGTAATTTTCCTCGACGACGTGTTGAAGTAGATTCGTTTTTCGCGCGTTCTCACTTGAGTGTGCGAAAATGGCGCGTTGATGAACGCGCCTTCCTTTCTAAGGGATTCCGAACTCAAAACATTCCGCGCCGAGTTGCTTGGCTGGTTTGCAACTTATCAGCGGCACCTGCCTTGGCGCCGAGACCGCGACCCTTATCGCATCTGGATTTCTGAAGTTATGCTGCAGCAAACTCGCGTTGCTGCGGTGATTCCCTATTTTGGAAAGTTCTGCGCGCGTTTTCCCGATGTGCAGGCGTTGGCGGGAGCCGATGAGGCCGAGGTGCTTCGCATCTGGTCGGGGTTGGGCTACTACAGCCGCGCTCGAAATTTGCAGGCCGCTGCGCAACAGATTGTCCGTGAGCATGGCGGCACATTTCCTATCATCGAAGAACATATTCGAGCCTTGCGCGGGATTGGCAAATACACGACCAATGCCATCTTGAGCATCGCGTTTGGAAAAAAGCATGCGGTTGTCGAAGGCAACGTTGCGCGCGTCGTGGCGCGACTGGAAGCTATTCGCGGAGACTTACGCGATGGCCCTCGGTGGGAATCTTTACAACACACCGCAGACCATCTATTGGCGCCCGAAGCTCCCGGTAATTGGAATCAGGCCATGATGGAGCTTGGTGCCACCATCTGCACGCCACGCTCGCCGCAATGTTTGTTGTGCCCGGTGGCGAAGTTCTGCCGCGCACGCAAATTGGGGCTGCAGGAATTAATTCCTGAGAAACGCAAGAAGCACGCCACCGTGGGCGTGCAGCTCGCCGCCGCGGTGTTAGTCGACGACCGGAGCAGGTGTATTTTGCTGCCGCCTCCCAAAAGCATCGCAGGAAAAGCACTTGCGGACGATATTCCCACGCTGGTCTCGAAGATGTGGCACTTCCCCACCCTAGCCGTCAGCGAAGATCCGGCGAGCGACTTGCGTGGATATTTAAAAAATATCGTGGGCGTAAAAGCGCTGCCGTCGCGATTCGTACCGCTTCGCAAGATTCGTCACGCGGTAACCTACCGCGCCATCTCCTTGCTTCCCTTCCTCGTGAAATTCACAAAATTGCCACGCGTCAAGGGCGCAAGAATAATTTTATTGAAGGATTTTTCTTCAGTGCCAGTTTCTAATCTGACGCGCAAGGTCGCTCGCGCAGCTCTTGAGGCTGCTGATCACTCATGATCGATTTCGCAGTGGCTGCCGCTTTTGTCCGATCAGGCTTCGCACTTAAGGTTGCGGCTTTTCGCGGAGATTCTTGTCTCGCGCTTCCAGGTATCGCTCAATATATTTTCCCAGCACATCGGCCTCAAGATTTACGGCGTCGCCGACGACGCGATCGCGCAAATTGGTATGCTCATACGTATAAGGGATCACCGCAATCTCCACGATTCGCGCGTCCCAACTCGCCACTGTTAGGCTTATACCATCGACGGTGATCGAGCCCTTCGCCACTATATATCGCGCGAAGTCCGGAGGCACTTCCACTCCGAATCTCCAGCTTTCGCCGCTAACTCCCTCGGGACGTAACTCACTCACCCGTCCAATGCCGTCAACATGCCCCAGTACAAAATGACCGCCAAATTCTTGACCGACCGTCAGCGGCCGCTCCAGATTTACGTGCATGCCTCTTTTCCATTTGGCAGCAGCAGCGCCAAAAGAAGTTTTGCTCACCGTCTCGGCAGAGAGATCGGCAGAAAATCTTTCTCCATGCAACTCCGTGATCGTAAGGCAACAGCCATTCACCGCGATGCTTTTCGACACAGCGAGCGAGCCCATCAACGAGGGGGCATGAATCGCCACGCGACCGCCCATGTCGGTCAGTTCGAGCGAATGCAGCAGCCCGATATGTTCAATGATCCCCGTAAACATCGTGCAGCGTCCCTTCAACCGCAAAGTCTGGCCCGTATTGATGAATATTCAAAGCGCGAAGCGGAACATGTTTCAAATTTTTCGCCGTGGCGAACGGCACGCCCGTTTCGCCAGCGAATTTAGGCGCGTAAAACAAAAACACTTTGTCCACCACATCGGCTTCGAGCGTCGCGCCATTCAAAGCAGTCCCCGCTTCCAGTAGCACGCTCAAAATGTCACGATTCCCCAATTCCTTGATCATCGCTTTCAAATCTATGCGTCCCGCGCGCTTTTTCATGGTGACAATTTCAACGCCAGCCTTCTGCAACGCCCGCGCCTTGGAAGACCGTGGTGTGACAGCCGTGAATACCAGTAAATCGTCATCGGCAGTTTTGGCGATGCGCGATCGCGGTGACAATCGCAGCTTGGAATCTAGAATTACGCGCAACAGTCTTCGTCGGCGCGGTAGCCCGCTACGGTCCGTCAGTAACGGATCATCCGCCAATATGGTCCCGATGCCAGTGAGCAGCGCATCCGAGGCATGCCGCATGCGGTGCACTTCCGCGCGGGATTCCTCCGAAGTTATCCACGTGCTGCTTTTTCTTTTGCCCGCTTGTGGCAATGCCAATTGGCCATCCAGCGTCATCGCCGATTTCAGCGTGACGAACGGCCGCTTCTTGCGAATCCATTTTGCAAACGGTTCATTCAGCCGTCGCGCTTCTTCTTCCAGCACTCCGGTGAACACTTCAACGCCTGCAGATCGCAATCGATCGAAGCCGCCGCCGGCGACAATGGGATTTGGATCGTCGATCGAAGCTACCACTCGCTGAATTCCTGCTTTAATGATTGCTTCGGTGCACGGCCCGGTGCGCCCGGTGTGATTGCATGGTTCTAGATTTACATACAGCGTTGCGCCGCGCGCTTTTTCTCCAGCGGACTTAATCGCCACCACTTCCGCGTGATCGCGCAAGTCGTACTGATGAAAGCCTTCGCCAACAATTTGGCCTTCGCGCACCAGCACGCATCCGACCAGCGGATTGGGGCTCGCCAGCCCAGTTGCTTTGCGCGCCAAGTTCATGGCGTGCTGCATGTAGCCGATGGCGTTGGTGTCCACGGTTAATTGAAGAGGGAGTCTGCGTAGGTTTGCGCGTCGAACGGCACCATATCGTTAATTTGTTCTCCGGTGCCCACGAAACGAATCGGCAAGCGTAGCTCTCGGGCGATGGCTACCACGATGCCGCCTTTGGCGGTGCCGTCCAACTTGGTCAGAATAATTCCCGTCACACCCACGCTGGTGGTGAACTGGCGCGCCTGTGCCAAACCGTTCTGCCCAGTAGTTGCATCCATCACCAGCAGCACATCGTGGGGAGCGCCAGGAATTACTTTCGCGGCGGTGCGTTTCATTTTTTCCAGTTCAATCATCAGGTTCGATTTGGTATGCAGGCGTCCCGCAGTATCCACGATGACCGCGTCAGCTCCGCGCGCTTTCGCCGCGGCCATAGCGTCGTACACCACCGCAGCGGGGTCGGAGCCAAATTTCTGCTTGATCACTTCAATGCCGTTGCGCTGTGCCCAGATCTCCAGCTGTTCAATAGCCGCCGCGCGAAAGGTATCCGCAGCGCACAACACTACGTTCTTCCCTTCCTGCTTAAGACGGTTGGCCAACTTGCCGATACTGGTGGTCTTGCCCGCGCCGTTTACGCCGACCACAAAAATCACCCGCGGTCCGTGGCCATTTAACGAAGCGCGTTCCTGAAAGACATTTACGCTTCGCGACTCCGTCAGAATGCGCACGATGTGCGCTTTAATTTCACGCTTCAACTCTTCCGCGTTGGACAGCGCGTTGCGATCCATTTTTTCACGCAGCGCGTCCAGAATCTCTCGTGTAGGAGCTACTCCAAGGTCCGCCGACAGCAAAGCGGTCTCCAGTTCCTTGAGCAACGCAGGGCTTATTCTGCGCTCACCTTGAAGAATGGTGTCGACGGTTTCAGACAGCACGCTCTTGGTCTTACTGACCGAAGTTTTGAGCTTGTCGAGAAGTGTCGGTTCGGGCGGCCCGAAGAGTGAAATCATACGATTGAGCGCCACATTCGTGGCACGTGAAGAAATTGTAGCAGAAGCGCGCATTTGCTGAATCGCAGCGCGGGCCAGCAGGGCAAATCGGAGTCGAGCGAGCGATTTCTTAGCGCGGGCAGCGATCGAGGTTGTGAATGAAAAATTACGGCAGTGATCTAAGGGAAGAATTAAAACAAGAGAAGAACAAAGAAGTTAAAAAACTTGAAACAAGAGTGAAAGAGAAAATCAGACTTGCACTTCGACGGCGCTCAATCGCAATTTTCCTGTGCCGATCGTTGATTCCAGCGCGTTCACAACTTCGGGGTCAAATTTCGTGCCCTTCAATGCCTTAATGCGCTCCAAGGCATAATCGATGTCCATGGCCGATTGGTACGGACGGTTGGTGGTCATGGCGTCCAGCGTGTCGGCCACGCCGATAATTCGCGCCATCATCGGAATTTGTGGGCCTTGCAAACCGTATGGATAGCCGCGCCCGTCCATGTGCTCGTGATGCAGTTCGATGCCCGGCAACATGTCTTTCAGTTGCGAAACGGGGCGCATGATGTTGGCGCCCTTGATGGTGTGCTGCTTCATTAGCTCAAATTCTTCCGCAGTCAGCGCGCCGGGCTTCTTGAGCACGCGATCTTCCACACCAATTTTCCCTACGTCGTGCAGTAGCGCCGAAATTCGCAGCGTGTCCAAGGCTTCCGGCGTGAGGCCCAGTTCCTGGCCGACCAGCGTGGAATATTTCGCCACGCGGCCGGAGTGACCGCGGGTGTAAGGATCCTTTTCGTCGATGGCCGCGGCGAGCATGCGGATGGAGCCGATAAACAGCTCGCGATTTTCTTCCGCAGCTTCCTTGAGGCGCTCGATGTACTCCTCGATGTCGCCTGCCATCTTGTTGAAATTCTCGGCCAACTCGCTGATTTCGGTGGCGCCGCGCACCGGCGATCGTTGGTGAAATTCTCCACGGCTGATAGCGCGAGTGGAATCGGCCAAGCCGCGAATCGGGCCGCTGATTCCCACCGCAAAGAAATAGCCCAGGCCGATGGCCGCCAACACCACAAAACTTACGAAGGCGAGGGCCTGACGATTTAAGTCGTCCATGCCAGCATCGGAACGCGCCTCGTTCAAGCTGCGCTCGGCAATTACCGCCCAGTTGACTTCCGGAAATGTGCTGTAGGTCCCGATCATTTCCACGGCGTGATTTTTTTCTTTTTCGGTGAAGCGCACGGTCTCGGTATTGCGCAGTTCCTGCGGTAGAGCGGTCACCTGGGTCACCAGGGAGTTACCACTAGCATCTGCGCCGGGCACGAAGTTCTTGGTATCCGGATGAGCAACGATGTGGCCGTAGTGATCCACCACGAAAACGGTTCGGCCGCGAACACTGGCTTCCTGCAAACGGTGCAGGATGGTGTCCAGAGAAACTACGGCGGCCAGCATGCCGGTAAACTGATCGCCGGAATCGCGCAGTGGCACGGCAATCACAAACGCCGGGCGGTTGTTGGGAGCCACCGCCAGCGGATCGCTGCGAAATTTCACTACGTTGAGTTGCTGCGACTGCATGCAAGTTACGAACGCGCGCTGCAGGGCTTTGGCTACAAAGGGATCCTGTTCCGCGCGGAAATTTCCTTGTGAGGCGCTGGTGCCTTTGCCCGAGCGGCCCACGGCGGTGAGATAAATAAAGGTAGTGCGGTTGCTGTCGACGAAATTCTCCAGGAGGCGAGTTACTTTTGGCTCCGAGACGGGATCTTCCACATTGTCGATCAGTCCAGTCAGGGTGAGAATTTGGCGTTCGCTCATCAGTTGCTGGGTGAGATTGGATTCGAAGAATTGAATCTCCTGGGAGAGCGAGCGGGTCAGATCGGCCTGGTCCACTCTTTCGTTGTCCGTCAATTTTCCCTGACTGAGGTGCAGTACCTGGCGGTGATACAAACCAAGGGGGACGACGCTGACCAACAGCATCGCACCCAGCACCAACCAGAGAATACGGATGCGCCCAACGCGCACACGATTCCAGACGGATTGAAGGTTGAAGCTCATAACCAGACTCTATTTTAGGTGAACTGTGAAGCGGGAAGTGGCTGACAACAGCAGCGCGTAGCGCATGTGCAACTGGAACGGAGGTACTACTCGCTGACGGAGCGGCAGCGTGCGCGTTATCAAGCTGATGTAGCATCATGTGCCCTTGTCGGACCGAGTACGACAACGTGACCCTTCGACAAGCTCATCAAACGTGAAATGCTAAAAGGGCGATTGCGCCATACCCCGACCCCCCGGTGTTTTTGGCAAAAGAGTCCACAAAGTGTTGAAAACAAAGAGCGAGTTCATTACACATGTTACTACATCGATATATAAACAACCATTAAAATTTGAGGAAAGTGTATGGGCCTGCGCCAGAAGCTTTTGGCTAGAAGTTCTGGCAACTACTCGCGCTTCTGCGGGCGACCCATGATTTCTTCCATAGCGTCTCGCGGAGATTTGCCGTGGTGGAGAATGGCGTTTACCTGGGCGGTGATCGGGAGTTCGATTTGTTGCTCGCCGGCGAGTGCTAGCAGGGCGCCTGCGGTGCCTACGCCTTCGGCGACCATGCGCGTGCTGGCAACGATCTCCACCAGGGCGCGGCCTTTGCCGAGTTCAATGCCCAGTTGGCGATTGCGGCTCAATGAGCCGGTGCAAGTCAGCACCAGGTCGCCCAGACCTGCAAGCCCACTTAGAGTTTCAGCGCGAGCGCCAAGTGCCATGGCGAGGCGCGCCGTTTCCGCCAAGCCCCGGGTGATCAGCGCGGCGATGGCATTGGTACCCAATCCCAGACCTTGGCAAGCTCCAGCGGCAATGGCCATGACGTTTTTCATCGCGCCAGCGAGCTCCACCCCGACCACATCGTCGTTGGTGTATAGACGGAATGATGGGCCTGCGAATTCAGCCTGAATATAACTTGCGACGGTTTCGCCGCTGTGGATGTTCCCGACGGCTTCCAGGCTTTGCGAGGCCACGACCACAGCAGTAGGGTCTCCGCGAGCGGCTTCCAGGGCGAACGATGGGCCGGAAAGAATCGCGACCGGGGATCGCGAGGATTTGTCAGCCATTACCTGTGACAGGACCTCGGTCATGCGTAGATGCGTCGAGGGTTCCAAGCCCTTGGTAGCGCTCACGAAAACCGGCGTAGTTTTCTCAGTAGATGGCAAGGCTCGGGAATAGATGGCCCGCGCATAAGCGGAAGGCGTGGCTCCGACAATTATGTCGGCGTGGGCTAGTGCATGGGCGAGTTCGGTGGTGACGGCGACCTCCGTGGGAATCGGGCATCCCGGAAGGTACAGCTCGTTTACGCGGGTCTTGTTGACTGCGTAGGTTAATGCCGGGTCGCGCATCCACAAAGAAATCTCGTGGGGCTTATGGCTGCGAGACAAGACGATGGATAACGCCGTGCCCCAGCTTCCACCGCCAAGGATGGCGATTTTGGTCATTTCGTTTTGTCGTTCTTGCCCGCAGAAAACTTCGGCTCGACACCTTCGACGAGGCGCTGAATGTTGGCGTCGTGCTTATAAATAATCAGGAGGGTGGCGGCCATAGTTCCAAAAATGATTATTGTTGGCGGAGCGTGATGCGGCGCCCACAGAAAATAAATGAGCAGCGGCATCGCGGCAGCGGCGGCGATCGAACCTAGCGAAACATATTTCCACCAGGCGGTCACTAGCGCAAACAGGGCCAGCGCTGCCACTGCCGCAGGAGCGCAAAGCGCCAGGAAAACGCCTAAAGCAGTGGCCACGCCTTTGCCGCCTTTGAAATTGAGCCAGATCGGAAAGCAGTGCCCCAGCAAAACCGCAAGGCCGGCAATCATCATCCAAGTCGCGCTGTCATGGGAATATCGCGCAGCCAGCCAAACCGCCGCATAACCCTTCGCGGTATCCAACGCCAAAGTCAAAATCCCGGCGGCTGGGCCAGCGACGCGAGTCACATTTGCGGCACCGATGTTCCCGCTGCCGGAAGTGCGAATATCTTTGCCGCCAAAAATTCTGGTGATCAGGATTCCAAACGGGATGGAGCCCAAGATATAAGCAGTAACCACGATGCCGAGAAGTGTGATGGATATTCCAAACATAATTTAAACTCCCGCAGCCGCGAGCGGGAAGGACTGAAGTTTGGAGTATATCGGGCCGGTGGGCAATGTTTTGCTTTCGATAAGATGAAATTCTGTGGTGGTCATCGATCCAAAATCATACTGCCTATGTTGTTCAGCTAGCTCACGAAGAGCGGTTTGCGAGCCGGCCGAAAGGTCCCTGCTGGCACGCACCAACGTGAGATGCGGCATAAAAGCACGGTTTTCAGGAGTAAAACCCAAGCGTTCAAGTTGCTGGTCGATGGCTGTGGCAAGGGCGGTCAGCGGTTTCGAATCTTCCACAGTGGCGAAGAGTATTACCCCCGTTTTCGCGTTAACAAGCCAACCTACCCCACGAATACGCAGCTGAACAGGTTCCACGAGAGAAACGCGACGCAGCGCTTCGATTATTGAGGGAAGTCTTTCTGGGGGCACACTCCCGATAAATTTAAGCGTCACATGAAAATTTTGCGTGGGAACCCAGCGTAATTGGGAGCCTATAGAAGGAAAGTCTCTCCGCATTCCTGCAAGGTTTTCGCGCACTGCTTCCGGAATATCCAGCGCCACAAACAAACGCATCTCTGACGCCTCTTTAGAAGGTGGTTTTTTTAGAACTCCGGTTTTGCGCTTTGGAAGACAACTTGCCGTCTGAGGCCCGATATACGAGATACATGCGCACCATGTCCAGCGCAACTTGCGACGCTTGCCAGCGAATGGCATCGCGGTCTCCCGGAAGGGTTAAGGCGCGCTCCACCACTCCCGCGATGTGCGCCAATGCGATGTGCACAGTACCTACGGGTTTTTCTTCGCTGCCACCGCCGGGTCCGGCGATACCAGTGACGCCGACGCCAAGCGCGCTACCCACCTGGCGGCGAATGCCATCCGCCAGCGCTACGGCCACTTCAGGGCTCACCGCACCTTTGGTGGCAATCAGTTCCGGCGGAACATTAGCCCATGCGGTTTTGAGTTCATTGCTGTAGCACACCACGCCGCCCAGGAAAAAACTGGAGCTGCCGGCGATGCTGGTCAGTCTTTGCGACAGTAGGCCGCCGGTGCAGCTTTCGGCTACCGCGATGGTGGTGTTATTCAGCGTCAATTCGCGTGCCACGACTTCGTGCAAAGCCTGGCCATCGCGCGAAAAAATACGGTCGGTGAGCGCGATATCGAAGCCGCGCTCAATTTCGTCGAGTGTTTTGTTGGCCTGCTGCGAGTCATCGCTCCACAAGCGCAAATGAACCTGAACCTCGCCGGGGGCGCTCAGCACCGTGGTTTTCACGTCCTCGTAGCGTTTATAAATAGGCGCGATGCGCTGTTCGACGTGGGATTCGCCCAAGCCGGTTACGCGCAGTTCGCGATGAAAAAGGCGAAGTCCGGTGGCTCGGCGGGCGAGGCGCGGCGCAACGGCTTCCGCAAAGAGTCCGCGCATCTCTTTTGGCACACCGGGCAGCAACACAATTACGCGGTCACCTTGTTCGATCCACAGCCCTGGGGCGGTTCCTCTCGGGTTATCCAATGCTTCGGCGCCTTCGGGCACCATGGCCTGGCGCACATTTATTTCCGGCATTTCGCGGCGGAAGCTACGAAAACGAGTTTCGATGGCGTGCAGGATGCGATCATCGCGCTGCAGTCTGCGGCCTAAAAGATCGGCTACGGTTTCGCGCGTTAAATCGTCTGCGGTGGGACCCAGCCCGCCGCAGGAAATAACCAGTTCCACGCGCTTAAGCGCACCTGCGAAGGCGTCGGTCAACTCTTCGCGTTGGTCGCCGACGACGGTCTTGCGCAGGACTTCGATGCCGAGTTTGTTCAGCTCCTCGGTAAGAAAAAGAGAATTGGTGTCCAGCCGGTCTGGAGTAAGTAACTCAGACCCGACCGCGATGATTTCCGCTTTCATTTATAGGTTTATCCGATCAGGGGCAAACCGCGAACGTCCCAATCGAGGGTGAAGAGCGCGTTGATAGTAGCCACGATCGCACGCCCAGAGGGCTGCAGCGCCAGTCCTACAATTCCCGATCCGCTCAGGACCATTTCCGGTTGCGCTTGGGGAGTGATGCGCACGATGCCGCGATGCCCCGCGTGGCAGGCGGCTACATAAAGATTTCCGTCGCGGTCGAAGGCCAAGCCTTGCGGGCGCCCGAGACCGCGGTAAAAGATTTTTACTTCCCCGCCTTGAGTTACGCGATAGACGCGGTCGAAACTGGAAGTGGTGGGCCCGGTCACATACAAATCCCCGCTCGGATGAAATGCCAAATGATAGGCGGCGAAGGAGGGCTCCAGGGTGGCGAAGACAAAAATTTCGCGGCTGGGACTGATTTTAAAAATTGTTCCGCTGCGATCGCCGACGTAAAGATTTTCGTCCTTGTCGAACGCGATGCCGGTGGCTACGCCCATGCCTTCGATCCACTCCTCGCTGCGGCCGTCGGGAGTGATGCGGTGGATGGTGCCGTCGTGGCGGCAGGATACGAAGAGGTTGCCAACTTTGTCGACGGCGAGGCCAGTGGGATTAATCAAAGAGGTTACAAAAGGCTTGATGCTGTAGTTGGCGGTGACTTTGTAGAGCGATACGGGTACGCGTTGACCACGTGGGCCGCTGAAGGTGACATAAATATTTCCGAGGGCGTCGACCGCGGGATTGCCGACGGGATGCAGGTTGTCAGCGATTTGCAAGCCGATGGCCACAGGATAGGGCTGGCTTTCGTGTTCGGCGGTGGCGACGCGTACTACGCCACCGGTGGCACCGTCGGGCACGCGGGCGATGAGGCGCTTGCCGCTGGAGAGCGCTAGACTGGCTTCGGCATCGCCAAAGCGCACCAGCGGGCGAAGGTTGCTGCGCGAAACAAATCCGCTACCATGAATGGTAATCTCGCCGCCGGGAATCGCGGCGGTGGGCGCGATTCGTTCGATGCGTGGATTGCCGTTTTTTTCTACTGCCCCGCCCAAGCCTAGTTTCATAGCACTCTGAAGTGTAACGCGACACGCAAAACTATTGCAGCGTAGATACCTGCCATCCAGTCGTCGGCCATGACTCTCCAACCGCCGGGCAGATGCTCCAGTTGCCGTGCGGGGAACGGCTTCCAGATATCAAAGGCACGAAAAAGTATAAGGCCCAGCACGTAGGTTTTCCAATAGAACAGGAGTTGACGCGAATTTAGTGTTCGGCTTCGCCGCCGCGGTCGGGCAAATCGAGAATTATGGTTTTGCGGTCGCCTTCTTCGCTGTCGTCCTCATTGAAGATTGGTTCGGAGACTACATATTTTTCGCTGGCCCAATTTCCCAGGTCGCGTTCGCGGCAACGTTCGCTGCAGAATGGGAAATCCGCGTGGACCGTGGAATCGGTGGCGGTTTTACATATCGGGCATTTGTGTTTCATGTGGTCCTGCCTGGGTTGTAATTTTTCGCCGATTTCGGCGGCCTTCAATTGCAGCGCGACGAATACGTTTGGATGCCACGAGCTGGCTGACGGATAGCTTAAATGATTGGGGGCTTGATTCCAGAGAGATTCCTCCGCTCCGCAGGCCGACTCATTCGCAGGAGCGAATGAGAAGAAAAAGCGTCTGCCTGCTCCGGTCGGAATGACCGGTTTTTGGTTTTTTCTTAAAATTAGAAATGTGCGGGACGGGTGGGACTAGGCCAATACTCGAAGAGCCGCGCCGGTAGAAATTCGCGCGAGCTGTTGGACGGGATGCCGTGTAGGCGGGATAGTCGAGGCCAAAACCGACGGTGAAATGCTGCGCGGCAAAATTTCCACGACCCGCGCGATCAAATCATAGTTGTCGGTCTTGGTGATTTCAACGCGAGCTACGTCTCCGGTCTCGGCTGCCTGACCGGCTACTTCGATGTCGGTTAAATAAACTTTGCCGTCGATTTCCGGGGCCATGCCTTCGAGGCGGGCTTCCCACACCAGCGGATTGTCTTTTGACGGGCCTTCGACCAGCGCGATGGCGGTGGTTCCTTTTTTCGCGCGCAAATTTTCGCGAGAGATTTTCTTTTGAATGGCCATCAGCTGATTGCGGCGATCGGTGATGGTCGCGGCGTTCACTTTGTCGGCGAGGGGAAAGCTGGCGGCGTTATCCACGTCGGAATATTCAAACACGCCCATCCAGTCGAGCTTTGCGGCGCGCAGAAAATCGCACAGTTCGGCGAAATCGCTTTCTGTTTCACCGGGGAAGCCGACGATGAAGGAAGTTCGCAGGGAAACTCCGGGGATGGTGGCGCGAATACGCTCGAGTAATTTCAAGAAGGCGTCGCCATGAGAGCCGCGCTTCATGCGGGCGAGCACGTTGCGGCTGGCATGCTGCAACGGCATGTCCATGTAGCGGGCGATCCGCGGATGCGAAGCCAGCGTGTCGAGTAGTTTCTGCGTGACGCGATTGGGGTAGGCGTAGAGAAAGCGCACCCACAGCAAATCTTCCACCTGCGCGAGACGGGCGAGCAGTTGCGCGAGGCCATCGCGCAAGCCGAGGTCCTCGCCGTAGGAAGTGGTGTCCTGACCGATCAGGGTGATTTCGCGCGCGCCTGCGGCGGCGAGGTTTTGCGCTTCGCGCACTACCGATTCGAAGCGGCGGCTGCGAAATTTCCCGCGCAACTGCGGAATGATGCAAAAGGTGCAGGGATGATCGCAACCTTCGGCAATTTTTATGTATGCGGCATGGCGAGGAGTGGTTACCACGCGAGGCGTCAAATCGTGGTAGAGAAACGCGGGCCGGGCGGCGGGCAGCATGCGCAGATCGCCTTCGACGGCTTCGAGGATGCGCTCCACGTCGCCGGTGCCTACGATGGCGTCCACTTCGGGGACTTGTTCCAGAAGCTGGGCGCGATAGCGTTCCACCAGGCAGCCGGCGACGATTAATTTTTTAGCGGCGCCAAATTTTTTGTGCTCGGCCATCTCCAGGATGGCGTCGACGGATTCCTTTTGCGCAGCTTCGATGAAGCTGCAGGTGTTGACGACGAGGACTTCGGCTTCATCGGCGCGAGGCGTGAGTTCGTAACCTCCGCGCGCGAGAAAACCCATCATGACCTCGCTATCGACGAGGTTTTTGGGGCACCCGAGACTGACGAAACCGACTTTAGTCATAAGCAATTTTGCGGGGTTTGCTGCGGTATTAACGCGCTTTTTATTGTAACACGCGGCGGTCGGATGGCTGGTTTTCGGTGATTTTGGCTCAGCGCGAACGGAAGGCGTGGCGCACTTGCGACATGAGCTCTCTGAGGCGCACCGCATTGCAGGGAGCTTCGCCGAATCGGGCGTGACTGTAAATGTCGATGAACTCGCGCACCGCGGGCGCCACTCGCGCGTCGCCGACGGCGGCCGCAAACTCCAGCGGCGTTTGAGTTTCGAGGCGTTGGATACCGCGCTTATTTAAAACGTGAAGCAATTCCGAATACAGGCGCGCGGCCAGCTGCGGGTTGGTATGCGATGAGCGGCCCACGCGCATCTGAGCATAGACTTTAAGGCGGCGTACCAACTCGGGGATCATGTCCGCGCGCAAGACTACCAGAAAAAATACCAGGGCAACGGGCAACAGATAGCGCAGGCTGGAATGTCGGAACTCCCAATCCTTCATGCGGCCACGGGCTTGTTGTTGCTTTTTTTCAAACCAGGCGCGCAGCGAGTCGCTCCAGTTGCGCGAGCTGGTTTTGAGGTTTTGCGCGAGCACTACTTGGTGCGCAAAGTCGTAGCTGATGACCCACTCGTTCCAGGTGAGGGAAAGCCAGTCCAGATATTGGCCCATGCGCGATAGCAGGCCACTGGCATTTTCAGGGCCGTCCGGAGTGGGATCGAAAGTGACCCATCCGTTACCCGGGAAGAAAACTTCCACCCAGCTGTGAGCGTCGCTCGCGCGAACAACGTAATCGCCGGCGAGATCGTTGTATTCGCCGGGCAGAAAGCCGTTGACCTCGCGAGCGGGGATACCCAAGGTGCGGAGCATAACGGTCATGGAGGAGGCGAAATATTCGCAGTGGCCGGCGCGGGTCTCAAACAAAAAATGCGCTAGCGGGTCGGCACCCGGTTTTCCCTTCAAGTCCAGGGTGTAGCCATATTTGCTGCGTAGATAAAGCTCCATCGCCGCGGCTTTGTCGTAGGGAGTTGTTTTGCGCGCGGTCATCTGCTCGGCGAGTGGAGCGATTCGGGGGTCCAGTGTGGGGAGCTGCAGATACGTTTGCTTGATGTCGTCCGGATAATCGGTTCCCGCAGCACGCAATTTTAGGACGTCCAAGGCGGGCAGCCGAGAAAATCCGGCGTAGCGCACGGCGGTGTAATTGCGGAACGGGTTGTAGATTGAGTCGGTAGAATCTTTGTACAAATATGTCTTCATCGGCGAGCTGCTGCCGGATTCGCCATTAAAGTTTCCACGCAGTGACACTACTTTGCCGGGCACAAAAACGGCGTCCGAAGCGAGCGGCTCCATATACACGGTGTAGAGCAGCCCTGGCGAGAGCGCGTCGCCGCGGGGCATGCCGTCGCCAACGTAAACCCAGCCGTCGCGGTTTGGCGGCAGCACCTGACGCTTGCTGTCGGAGGACGTCCAGCGTTTGCCGTCAAAGTTCGAGAGTGCAATTCCCCTCCAGCGCAGGCGGGGATAGCCGACCGGTTTTCCGGTCTCGACGCGCATCACGATGGTGGAATCTTTTTTGATTTCTCCGATTTGGCCCAACTCCACGTCGTCTGTGAATCCGGTCATGAGCGCGGGATTGAAACTGGTTCGTCCAAGATAACCGGCACTAACGCGCGGGAAGAAAAAGAACAGCATGCCGCCGATGAGAATTGCTCCGAGTGCAACGCTGAGCGACGCGTACACGAGCGCACGATTCAGTTGGCGCTCACGCTCGATCTGGCCCGCCGGCACGGTCAAGGTCAGCGCGCCTTTAGCCGCGCGACGTAGCTCCATGCCGGTGAAGGTGGCCACGCCAAAAATTAAAAACGCAAAAAAACAAATCAGAAAAGTGGTGTCCACGGTCAAGACCGCGGAGGCCAGGATGCCTGCGAAGGCCAACATGGTCAGAAACACCGCGTCGCGGTCAGTAGACGCGCTGTACAAGCGCACCAACATGACGAACATCAGGAAATGCACTGCGGCCATAAGAGCGGCGTAGAGAGGGGGATTGCCGGAATTCTGCACCAGCACGCGCGAGAGTATGAACATATCAAGGGGAAAAAATGCGAGGTAAATAATGACCAGCCAGGTCGCACGACTGTTTTTCAGTTCGTGGGGACGGCCTTGCCACCAGCGAAAGGCTTTGTAAATCACCGCGGCGGGGGCGAGAAGAGCGGTGAAAGGATCCAGTTTGCCCGTCAACGCCAGGGTACACAGGGAAGTAAAAACCAGTAGCAGCAGCGAAGCGCGAAAAAAACGCTCGGCGGGGATCCCTACACTTGCAGTTGTAGCGGCGGTGCCCATAGCGAATTATCGTAACATTCGGCTGCAGACCCAGGCTTCATGGCGTGGTACAGGGCTAGCGCGGGAGTTACTATCGAATCGTCGTTCGTGGACCAATTAGCTGCTCGATGATATTGGTCTGCGAGGAACTATGCCGGGCGGGTTTTGCTGCGGACCCCGCGCAAATACAGGATGAGCCCAAGGGCGACCGAAGCTACCGTGCCACCGATGAGTTTTAGCTCGAAACCCAATTTATTGGAGGAATCACCCGGAGGAATCAGCGAGAGGACGATACCTACTAGTACGATCAGAAAACCGAGGCCGCTGGCGAGCCAGACACCCGGTTTGCCGCCGGGGATCAGAACGGCTTGAGGATTTTCGAGCCGGTCTTTGCGGCCGGCGAGCTTGATGGCCGCGGCATACATGTACAGAAATGGAATGAAATAAAGAATGATAGCGGCGTCGACGAGGAATTGATAAGCACCGCGCGTCGTTTCGTTCAGTTGGCTAAAGAGCAGCACTGCGGCAGAAACGCTGGCCTGCACGATGATCGAAATGTAGGGAGTTTTCCAGCGAGGATGAATTTTTCCGAAGGCGGCTGGAAGATAACGATCGATACCCACCACGAAGGGCACGCGTGCGACTCCCGCGACGGTGCTGCCGACTCCACCGGCGTTGCCTATCGAGACAAATAGGGCGGCAAGCACGCCTACGAAGCCGATGCGCAAGGCGTTCGAACCCGCGGTGATGGCTTGAAACACTCCGCTGGTAGGCTCGACCCGTTCCGCGGGGATCAGCGCGAGTACTGCAAAGGTGCCGATGATGTAGATGACGGCGATCAAAACTCCGGCGGTGAGCACTGCACGAGGGAGAGTTTTGCGCGGATTGCGAATCTCATCGCTCATGGCAGAGACCAGCTCAAGCCCAGTAAAGGCAAAGGCGATCTGCGACCAGAAATTGACGGTGTCGAGATTCCAGTGCGGCATCATGTTGGAAACCGTGAAGTGCGTGACGGTACCCTGGCGCATATAAACAAAGGCAGCGATGGCGGCAAGCATCAGCAGAGGAATGTAGGTTGAGACGCCGCCGGCGTTTTGCAGCCACTTGCCAATATTCAGGCCTATGATATTCAGGACCACTGCGACGGTCAGCAGAACGAAAGAGCCGCCAAGCAGAAATGTTCTGTTCTGCGCGAGCGCGGCGCCGCCGGAGCCCGCGGCATAGCCGCTCATGGCAGCGCTGGCGAGCAATAATCCAGGAAAATAAAAAACGGTGTAAATCCAGTAGGTCCATCCGGCGACAAATCCGTGAAAATCGCCGAAAGCTTCCTTAGACCACACGTACAGACCACCTTCGTTAGGGAAGCGCGACGACAATTCGTTGATTACCAGCGCGGTGGGAACGAAAAAGAAGAGCGCGGCGAGAATCCAAAGGCTAATCGAAGATGTGCCATTGTGCGCGGCAGCGGCCACCCAGCGAGGGCCCAGGACTGTCGCGATGTTGAAAAACAGCACATCCCAGAAACCCATTTCCTTGCGAAGCTGTTTGATCGGGTTGGCTGAAGTGTTTTCAGTCTGGGTCACAGGGTGACGTCCATGGCGGGAATCAGTTGATCCTGCGCAAGGAAATTCCGGAGGAAGGGATCTTTGGAGTTTTCAAATTTTTTCCAGGTGCCGAAGAAAGATACTTTTCCGTCCTGAAGGAAAACGACAGAGTCGGCGAGCTTTTTGGCGAGATGAGTGTCGTGAGTGACGACGATGGAAGTTTTGTGAAATGCTTCCTTCAGCCGGAGGATCAGGTCGCCCATGTGCGCAGCCATGATGGGATCCACCATCGTAGTCGGTTCGTCGTAAAGAATGGCTTCGGGATTTTGCGCCAGGGAACGGGCAATCGCTACGGCCCGGCGTGCGCCGGTAGAAAGCTCTCCGGGCAACTTGTCCAGCGAATCCTCCACTTCCAAGGTTCGGGAAAGCTTTGCGACATAATTATCGATATCATCACCGGTAAGGCCGTTTTGGCCTTCGAGGGGGAAGGCGATATTTTCGCGAACTGTTAAAGAGTCGAACAGCGCGCCGGATTGGAAGACCATGCTGACTCTGCGGCGTACAGCTTGAAATTCCTCTTCGGTCCAATCGGTGACATCCTGGCCATCGATAAAAATCTGGCCGGAATCGGGCTTGAGGAATCCGAGAATATGTTTGAGAGAGACGGATTTGCCGACACCGCTGCGGCCCATGATGACGCAGGTTTCACCGCGCTTCACGAAAAAACTGACGTCGTCGAGAACGGGGCGGCCGTCGAAACCTTTGCTGACATGCTTGAACTCAAAGTAATTGGGGGCATCGTTTTCCGTGGTGGCGTTAACGGTTTGAAGTTCGGAAGTGGTGTCCGGCGGAAGAATTGGCTCAGGGATTGGAGGCAGTTCAGTTTCCGGCTTGGCATCCGCTGACTTCTCCTCGGTCACTTTTTTGGTGTCTCCCACAAGCGCTGAGCTTCTTCAAAGTCAGCGGGCGTATTCATATTCCAGAATAAGCGCCCTGCGCTATCAAATCGTTTCCAGACCGACTCGTCAAGCACTTCCGTGCGCACTTCTCTCAAGGCTTGCGTGACTTTGCGGACACCGCCATCAAAGACGTTTTTTAAGGGATCCGCGGCGCTGGTGCGGTAACAGGCGCAGAGAGGCTCCGGGCCATGCGCGGAATGCGGGAGTATGACTTGAATCTCTTTGTTCGATTCGCGCGCATAGGTAACTAGAAACTGGAGCCATTCGGCGGTGAGAAAAGGCATGTCGCAGCCCAAGATGAGATTCCATTCGCCGGGGCGATCGGTGGCGGCGGTATGTTGCAGCGCGGTGATGATCCCGCCAAGAGGGCCTTCTCCGGGCCACAGATCTTCAATGATTCCCAAGTTACCGCCTAGGTCGGCGTATTTTTGAGCACCGGCGACAACTACAACTTCTGAGGCGGAGGTTCGCGCAAGTTGAACGACTTGCAGCAGCAATGGCGTCGCCCCAAAGCGGACAAGGGCCTTATCGCGACCAAACCGCGAACTCGCGCCGCCAGCGAGAACGTACCCGCGCACATTTGAGTTGGAAAGTGGAGGCATGATTCGGTGATTAAGGTTCGATCATATTCGCGATTACGCCCTCGGCAAACAACTAAGAGAAAAGCGTCGGATGCCCAGACAAGAAGTTGGCCGGAATAAAAAAGTTGAGGAAAATCGGAGTTTCTAAGGGATTGCACTATTGTAAGTTATTTATTATCAGTTAAATGCATATGAGCGTGACACACTAAGGTTTTTCCCCGAAAAGCGTTGACTTCAAGCGGTACTCTGTTATATTAGCAGTCGACCGCGAGGAGTGCTAATTCCCTCTTCTCCGGTACAAACCGCAACATTTACCTACGGAGGTTTTCTCAAGATGGCAGTGAATCTTACACCGCTCCACGATCGTGTGATCGTGCGGCGCATTGAAGAAAAAGAAAGCGTAAAGGGTGGCATCATCATCCCGGACTCCGCCAAAGAAAAGCAGCAAGAGGGCGAAGTGATTGCCGTGGGACCAGGCAAACGGGAAAAGGATGGAGTTCACCCGTTGGACGTAAAAGTTGGAGATCGCGTGCTGTTCGGCAAATACGGCGGAACAGAAATCAAGATCGAAGACGAAGACTTGCTCATCCTGCGCGAAGAAGAGATTCTCGCGAAGCTGGGTGGCCAGGCCAAAGCCGCAAAGAAGTAACGTTTTCTCGAATGTTTTGAGAAAAGGTGGCCGGTTTTTCGAAGCGTCGGATAAACCGGATAGTTCGGGTAGCAGCAGTAACGCAGATATCCAGCAAGTAAAAGAAAATTGAGTCAATCAACCAGGAGGAATTACCAGTATGGCGAAGCAGATAGTAACAGGTGAGGCGTCCCGCCAGGCGATTTTGCGCGGCGTCAACGCACTTGCCGACGCAGTGAAGATTACCCTTGGCCCCAAGGGCCGCAACGCGGTAATCGAAAAGAAGTTCGGCGCGCCGATCATCACCAAGGACGGCGTAACGGTAGCGAAAGAAATCGAACTACGCGATCCACTCGAGAACATGGGCGCGCAGATGGTTCGCGAAGTGGCTTCGAAGACCAGCGATGTGGCCGGCGACGGAACCACCACAGCGACGGTCCTGGCGCAAGCCATCTTCCGTGAAGGCGTGAAGACTGTAGCGGCAGGATCCAGCCCGACAGCTCTCAAGCGCGGCATTGAACGCGCCGTGGAAGTTGCCGTGGAAGAGATCAAGCGCCTGCACAAAGATGTGAAGGGCGACATGATCGCTCAGGTCGGCACCATTTCCGCCAACAACGACAAGCAAATCGGCGGCATCATTGCCGAAGCGATGAAAAAGGTCGGCAAGGACGGCGTCATCACCGTGGAAGAATCGAAGACCATGGAAACAACGCTGGAAGTGGTCGAAGGTATGCAGTTCGACCGCGGCTACCTGTCTCCTTACTTCATTACCGACCCGGAGCGCATGGAGTGCATCCTGGAAGACTGCCGCATCCTGATCCACGAAAAGAAAATCAGCTCGATGAAGGATTTGCTGCCTTTGCTGGAGCAGACTGCCAAGATGGGCAAGCCCCTCTTGATCATTGCTGAGGACGTGGAAGGCGAAGCGCTGGCGACGTTGGTGGTAAACAAACTGCGTGGCACGCTGCAATGCGCTGCCGTCAAGGCTCCTGGCTTTGGCGACCGCCGCAAGGCCATGCTGGAGGATATCGCGACGCTTACGGGCGGCAAGGCGATTACCGAAGACCTGGGTCTTAAGCTGGAAAATGTGAAGCTTGAGGATCTGGGCCGCGCCAAGAAAATCACCATCGACAAGGACAACACCACGATTGTGGAAGGCTATGGCAAGTCCGCGGACATCGAGGGACGCGTCAAGCAGATCCGTTCGCAGGTGGAGAACACCACGTCCGACTACGACAAGGAAAAGCTGCAAGAGCGGCTTGCCAAGCTGGTCGGCGGAGTAGCGGTCATCAAGGTAGGCGCGGCAACCGAAACCGAGCTGAAGGAAAAGAAGGCTCGCGTTGAAGATGCCATGCACGCAACCCGCGCAGCCGTCGAGGAAGGCATTGTTCCCGGCGGAGGCACGGCGCTGCTGCGCTGCATCTCAGCGATCGACAAGCTGAAGCTGCAGGATGACGAAGGTGTTGGCGTCGGCATCGTGCGGCGCGCACTTGAAGAGCCAGCTCGCCAGATCGCGCACAACGCCGGGGCTGAAGGCGCTGTGGTGATCGGCAAGGTCCGCGAATCGAAGGAAGAGAATTACGGTTTCAACGCGGAAACCGGCGAGTACGGCGACATGGTGAAGATGGGCGTTATTGACCCGGCCAAGGTTACCCGACTCGCGTTGCAGAACGCGGCTTCGATTGCCGGCTTGATGCTCACGACGGAAGCGCTCGTCGCGGAGATCAAGGAAGACGATAAGAAGTCGGCTGCGGCCGGCGGTGGCCCAGGCGGCCCCGGCGGTATGGGCGGCATGTACTAAGAGAACGGCAACAAATCAGGTGAAGAGGGGCGTTCCGGGAGACTGGGGCGCCCTTTTTTCTTGTGCTGAGTTCGGGCGCGCGGAAAGGTGAGGACAGTTTGCCGCTGTTGGAGGTGTCGCCGCTATTTTGACGGTTGGTTGCTTGATCATGATAATTTAGGGGAAGGTTTTGATATGGCTGAAGATAGACCACATTTTGCGACGGTGGAGGAAGCGGTCGAAGAAATTCGCCAAGGGCGCATGATTGTGTTGGTGGATGACGAGGACCGCGAGAACGAAGGCGACTTGACTATGGCAGCAGAGAAAATTTCTCCGGAAGCCATCAACTTCATGTCCAAGTATGGGCGCGGGCTGATTTGCCTCACGCTGACGGAGCAGCGCTGCGATGAATTGCATCTGCCCCTGATGTCGCCGATCAATACGTCGGTGCACGGCACGGCATTCACCGAAGCGATTGACGCGCGCGTGGGAGTGACTACCGGGATCAGCGCGTCGGACCGAGCCATCACCGTGCTTACCGCGATTGAACCAAAAACCAAGCCTCAGGATCTGGCGCGGCCGGGGCACATGTTTCCACTGCGCGCCCGGAATGGCGGAGTGCTGGTGCGCGCGGGACAGACGGAGGCGTCGGTCGATCTTTCGCGCATCGCGGGGTTGAACCCTTCGGGAGTGATCTGCGAAATCATGAATGAGGACGGCAGCATGGCGCGCGTGCCGCAGCTGCTGGAGTTTTGCAAGGAACACAACATCAAGATGCTCACGGTGGCGGACTTGATTCGCTATCGCATGCAGCACGAACGGTATGTGCGACGCGTTGCGGAGGCGGTGCTGCCGACGCGATTTGGAAATTTTAGGATGATCGCGTATGCCAGCGATGTGGATCACGATCAACACATTGCGCTGGTACGCGGCGACCTCGAAGGCCCAGAGCCGGCGCTAGTGCGCGTGCATTCTCATTGTTTGACGGGAGATGTTTTTGGGTCCACGGCGTGCGATTGCTCGCAGCTGGTGGCGGGTTCGTTGGCGGCCATTGCCAAGGAAGATCGAGGCGTGTTTCTTTATTTGCATCACACCGGGCGAGGATTTTCCGTGGAGACCGGCGCGGAGCCTGGGGAGCTGCCGCTGATTCATTTTCATTCGCGGGGACAACTGGATCGTGAGCCGGCGCGGATGCGCATGGTCCAACATGAGAGCGGGATTGGGGCGCAGATTTTGATCGATTTGGGATTGAAAGATATTCGGGTGTTGACCAATCATCCGAAGAAAGTTGTGGCGCTGGAAGGGTATGGGATACGGATTGCGGACCAGGTGCCTTTGCGACTGGAAACCGCTGATGGCGAGCAGCGAACTACACCCCAGAGGTTGTAAGAGAGTCACCGTACAATAAACAGATTGGTGCGTTCACTCCAGGAAGAACAGTTCAACTACAAGACCCGGTTCATACCTCGACTGCGGACCCCAAGCACCGTCCGGTCGTCTCTCCAAGTTCAAATTATTACTAGGGCTCCTCTGTTTCTGGGGCAGCCTGCTCGGTCGATGGTCGCGGGGGCGGCGTGTTCTGTGTTGCGGCGGATTTTGTCGGCGCGGATTTTGTTGATGGGCGGGGTTTTGTTTTTGCGCTGGCGGGTAGAGCGGTGTTTGGGGCTGGAGCTGCCGGCTTGCCTACGGTTAGATATTTCCTCATTTTTTCGAGGCGTTTTGGGCCTAGACCTCGGATGGCCATCAGGTCATTGATACTTTTGAAGGCGCCATAGGATTTACGCATTTGCAGAATTTTTTCGGCGGTCGAGGGGCCGATACCGGGGACCAACTGCAATTGAACCGAGTCCGCGGTGTTGATGTTGATGGGTGGGGCGGGTGGTTTTTTGGTGGCGGAGGAGAGGGTTACCAAAAACAAAAAAAGACTCAAGTGAATGGCGAGCGTACGAGTCCACATGCCTGCATTAGATACTAATTGATTATAGTAATTCATAAAATAACATAGGGAGTGCTTGGCGTAGATGAAGTTCCGGGAATTTAATCAGTGCGGGCGCATCAAAATCGGAGCGACGGACGATTTACAACCTCCGCGGCTGAATGCTTGGCGATTCCACGTTACAAAACCCACCTGCCACGGCAGGTAAACCCTCCAAAAAACTGAGGGCAGGGGGCACTCCGCTTGCGCGCTACCACACGCATGATTGAGCGCGAATTATTGAAGGGCGGCGCCTTGGGCGTCGTAGATTTCCAGGTCGCCGAAGAGGCGGGCCTGGGATTCGATATGGACGCGGTCGCCGACGACTACGATTTGCATGTTGGCGGAGTCGAGATATTGGCGCGCGGTGTTGAGAAGGTCTTCGGGAGTCAGGGCGCGGACTTTGGCGCGATAGGTTTCCAGATGATCGTTGGGCAATTCGTTCAGTGCGACGGTGGCCAGCTGGCTGAGCAGGCCTTCCTGCGTAGCGAGGCCCATCGAAAATACGCCGGTCAAATAATTTTGTGCATCGGCCAACTCAGCCGCAGGCACAGGCAGAGAGCGCAACTTATCCATTTCGTAGAAAATTTCCGTGAGGGAGGCGGCTACGACATCGTTGCGTACGGCCGCGGAGACAGAAAAATAGCCGTGCTCATGCAGCGGGTGGACGGCGCTGCGAGGGCTATACGTGTAGCCTTTGTCCTCGCGGATATTCATGACTAGGCGCGAATTGAATGCGCCGCCATAGAGACTGTTGGTCAGGCCCACTTTGATCCAATCCGGATGGGTGCGGGTGATGGCCGCGCAACCCGCGAGAATCTGGGTTTGCACAGCGCCTGGCACGTGCACGAGATAGACGCGGCGGCCGTGCCGATGCGGGGGAGCGGTTGCGGGCTTGGTTTGCGGCTTCTTCCCTGTCCATGCGCCAAAGACTTTTTCGGCGCTTTTTACCATAGCTTGCGAATCGAAATCGCCGACCATGAGCAGCAGCGCATTTTCCGGAGTGTAAAATTCCCGGTAAATAGAGATCAAATCTTCGCGAGTGTATGCGGCGACTTGCGCTTCGGAGGCGGAAACCTGGCCATAGGGGTGCGCGCCGAATAAAACTTTGCGAAGCCGTTCGCTGGCGAGAAAGCCTGGAGATGTGCGCTCCAGCTTCACTTCTTCGAGTTTCTGGCGGCGCTCGCGTTCGAATTCCGCCGCGGGAAAGCTGGCCTCGCGGGCCAGTTCATTCACCATGCCGAGAAGCTGTTCGGCGTATTCAGAAAGTCCGGCAAAGGCGATGGCGCTGTTGTCCTGACCAGCGCTGGTAGAAAGATCCGCGCCGATGCGGCGAAGATCTTCTTCGATCTGGCGGCTGGCACGTTTTGCAGTTCCGGTGCGCACGACTGTGGCGGTCATATCCGCAAGGGCCGGGCCACGATAGAGAGCTGCGGCATTCCCGGAGCGAAAGAAAAGTTGGCCATGAAATTTGGGAATGGAGTGAGCTTCGGCGAGAACAAGTTCGAGGCCGGTCGCAAGGCGCGTTTTAGTTTGTTTCGGCCAAGTTACGGCGCGTTCCGCGGAGAGCGCGGGAACGCCGATGGCAACGGCTTCTTCAACGGAGGCGGGACGCGTGGACATTAAGCAGCCTCCTTTGCCGTAACGTTGACGGGTTTGCGGAAGACGATAGCGCGCTTGTCGTTGCGCAGGTATTTTTTCGCGGCGGCCCGAACGTCTTCACGAGTGACAGCCAGAAATCCATCGAGAATGGTATTCACGAGTTGCGGTTCTCCATCGAACAGGGTGAAACATGCAAGCAGATGCATAAGCCCGTAGCGGGGCATATAGCCGCCGCGACCGCCCTCCAGCGTGGAGTAATAATCGGAGCGCCATTTCACTTTCAGCTGTTGTAATTCATCTTCGCTGATGCCATTTTCCTGGACTTCGCGGATAACGGCGTCGAATGCGGCGAGCGTGAGCTCACTTGAAAATTCGGGCTTGTGCAGAATGCGGGTAACCATTTGCGACGGGCCGTTGTAGCCGAAAATGTCGTCGATGCCGCCGTCGGCTTCTACAGCGATTTGTTTTTCTAGCACCAGTTCGCGATGGAGGCGTCCGGCGCGGCCACCGTGCAGCGCCATGTCCAGCAGCGTCATGGCGCACCAATCGCGGGTGCGGCGCGCGGGGATTGGATAGCCGATAGCCATCGCCGGTAGCGTGCCGAATTTTTCTTCCACTTCGCCGCGTCGCTCTTCTTTTTGTTCCGGCTCGGTAGGATCGGCGAAAGGCGGAGGCGGTCCCGCGGGAATATCGGAGAAATATTTTTTGGCCAGTGCGATTCCTTCGCCGGGCTGGACGTCGCCGAGAATTAACAGAACGGCGTTGTTCGGCACGTAATACGTCTTGAAAAAAGTCTGCACGTCCACCAGGCTGGCCGCGTCGAGATCGGCAAAATCGCCATAGAAGTTGTGCGAATTAGCCCAATTGCGAAAGGCTACAGGAGGAAGATCGAGCCACGGGAAGCCGCCATAGGGCTGGTTCATTACGTTGACGCGCACTTCTTCCTTTACGACGTCGCGCTGATTGCGCAGATTTTCGTCGTCAACTTTCAAGGCACGCATGCGGTCGGCCTCCAGCCAGAGCACGCGGTCGAGGGCATTGGAGGGGACGGCTTCGTAATAATTGGTGACGTCGTAATGAGTGGATCCGTTGAGCACACCGCCGCTGGAATTAATAAGCTTGATATGCTGCATCTTGGGTGCGTTGGCGGAACCTTGAAACATCATGTGCTCAAATAAATGCGCGAAACCGCTGCGGCCCTCAGGCTCGAGGCGAAATCCAATTTTGTAGTAAACGCCGACGGTGACTACTGGTGCGGTGGAGTCCGGAGCGATTACGACTTTTAGTCCGTTTGGTAACGTAGTGTGCTCTATTGCGATTTGCGGCTGCTTCAACCTTTTCCTCCTGCGGAACCAATTTTGACAAGGGCTTTCACAATACTGATTTTATTTCTCGAATCGTCATTTTGAGCGGTCAAGAGTCCGGCCGACCCAGGCGACAAAACCAAAGTGGCGAGACTGTTCAACGCCGCATACGCATTGGAGAATTCGCGCGGCAAACGTTTCATGGCGGCCAGATGCGCGACAATAACGCCATAGTCGCCGCGAGCCAAAGGTCCGGTCCAGGCGGCTCGCGGGCCGAGGCGCTCGAAATTCTCCAGCACCTGACGCGTCAACTGCAACAGAGCACGAACGGCTTCGCCGCGCTTCATTCCGGCTGACATCAATAGACGCGTTGCTGATTCTTCGATGGCCAGCACATGTCCGGCGGCGAACGCCGCAGCAGCGTGATACAAAACCTTGCTGCCGCCCGCGATTTGCACAGGCAGACCGCCAAGAGCGCGCACGATTTGCCGCGCCAGCCGAATTGCTGCCGGATCGCCTTCGATCGCAAAAATTTTGCCTTCGAGCGGCGGGATGGCAACTCCGCTGAAGGATTGCAACGGGTGTACCGAGCCGACGGCCGCACCGTGGTCCCGGACTGCCTTAAGCGCGCCGGAATTCAAAGCGCCGCTGGTGTGCAATACGATTTTGTCGCGCAATTCTTCAGCGCCGATGCGCGCCAACTCTTCGGCGATTTTTACAATCGCATCATCCGGAGTGGATATCAGGATGAGCCGCGAGGCCAGAACTTCACGGGAGAGTGTCGCGCGTGCTTTTCCGGCGCCGATGAAACGCACCGCCCTGCGGGCGGAGGCTTCACTTCGTGTGATGACCCCGCCGATTTTCCAATCCAGCTCATGCAGACGCCGTCCTAGTGCGCGACCGACGCGTCCTGCACCTATGATCGCCAAAGCGCCACGCATGTCATGCTAGGATAACCTGAGGGCCGCGTCCGACACCAATTCATGCACGCGTTTGCGCTGGTAATTTTTGGAACTACCGCTTTTGTCTGGATTATTCTTGGCTTGCGCATCGCGTACGGCGCGTTAAAACTTCCCTGGATCAAGGATTTCCCACCAATCGCCGGAACTGGCGTTCCGCGGATTTCCCTGCTTTTTGCGGCGCGCGATGAGGAAGAAAAACTTCCCGGCGCGCTGGCCACACTGGCCCAAATCGATTATCCGGAATTGGAAATAATCGGAGTGGATGACCGCTCGGAAGATGCCACCGGACGGATGCTGGATGAGTTTGCGGCGTCGCATTCCAGATTTCGGGCCATTCATGTAAAGGAACTTCCTTTCGGTTGGCTGGGCAAACCGCATGCGTTGCAGCAGGCTTACGAAGCATCGAGTGGCGAATGGCTTTTATTTACCGACGCAGATGTGCGCTTTAAGACCGATGTGCTGCGACGGGCGATGAGGATGGTTACCGAACGAAAGCTGGATCACCTATCGCTATTTGGTGATGTGGAGATGGTCGGTTTCTGGGAAAAAGTGGTGGTGACATTTTTTGGAATGGCATTTCATATGGCGACGACGCCTAACGAGGTGATTAATCCCAAGTCGGGGGCTTACGTGGGTGTGGGCGCGTTTCAATTGTTAAAGCGTTCGGCGTATGAGACGGCCGGCACGCACCAGCGGTTGGCGATGGAAGTGATTGACGACATGAAGTTGGGAAAAATTGTAAAGCAGGCTGGGTTTCGGTCTGGCGTAGCGGTGGCCCAGGATTTCGTGTCGGTGCGATGGCATGCGGGTGCGCGCAATCTGATAAACGGCGTAACTAAGAATTTTTTCGCAGGTTCGGGCTTCAGCGTTGCGCGAGTGACGGCCTCAATTCTTGGTCTATTGCTCATGAACGTGCTGCCGTTCGCGGGGCTGATTTTTGGGCATGGCTGGGTGAGGATTCTTGCCGGGATTTGCGTATTGATTGTGCTTTGTTTCCATGTGGGTGTGGATAGGGTGATGCGCGTGTCGCCGCTGTATTGCTTCACGGTGCCGATTGGCGCGGTGATATTCGGATACATGCTGCTGCGATCGATGGTGTATACGCTGAAGCAGGGTGGAATTATCTGGCGGGGGACGTTTTATCCGTTGGAGGCGTTAAAGCGCGGCGCGGTGTGATTTACTCAAGGATGCGCGATTTTTCTTTAGCTGCCCTGTTCGGCTGGAGCGGGAAGTTCAATATTGATTAAGCCCGCGAGATCTTTCTGCCTCAGGCTGCGGATACGGTCGCGCAATTGTGCGGCCTTCTCAAATTCGAATTTCTTCGCCGCTTCACGCATTTGAATTTCGAGTTGCTTAAGCATTTCGGCTAGTTGGTCGCCGGTTTTGATGTTGGCGGTGGCGGCGTCGAGAACCACGTCATCGAGCGGGATGGTTACGTAGTCGGCTTCGACGATGCGCGCGAGCTCCATATCCACGGATTTGATAATGGACATGGGAGTGATGTTATTTTCTTTGTTGTAGGCGACTTGCTTTTCGCGGCGGCGATTCGTTTCGCTGATGGCTTGCTCCATGGAACCGGTGCGGCGGTCGGCGTATAGAATGGCGCGTCCCTCGATATGGCGCGCGCAGCGGCCGATGGTTTGAATCAGCGAGGTGGCGCTGCGCAGATAGCCTTCTTTGTCGGCGTCCAAAATAGCTACCAGTGAAACTTCGGGGAGATCGAGGCCCTCGCGCAACAAGTTGATGCCGATCAAAACGTCAAACTCGCCACGACGCAAGTCGCGAAGGATGCGGATGCGGTCGAGCGTTTCCACTTCGGCGTGCAGGTAGCGGGAACGCACGCCAATCTCGGCGAAATATTCGGACAAGTCTTCGGCCATGCGTTTGGTCAGCGTAGTGACAAGCACGCGCTCGTTGCGCTCGGCGCGAATACGAATTTCTTCCAGGAGGTCATCGACCTGACCTTTTACCGGGCGCACTTCGATCTGGGGATCGACCAGGCCGGTGGGACGAATGACCTGCTCGACGACGACGCCACCGGATTTAGTGAGTTCATAAGGGCCGGGTGTGGCGGAAACGTAGACTACCTGGTTGAGACGATGCTCGAATTCTTCGAAGGTGAGAGGGCGATTGTCGAGCGCGCTGGGCATGCGGAAGCCGTAGTCCACCAGAACTTGTTTGCGCGCGCGATCGCCATTGAACATGCCGCGAACCTGGCTGACGGTTTGGTGCGATTCATCGATGAACATTAGAAAATCCTGCGGAACGTAATCGAGCAGCGTGGGCGGAGCTTCCCCCGGCAGGCGGCCGCTCAAATGACGGGAATAATTTTCGATTCCGTGGCAATAACCGACGGTGCGCATCATTTCGATGTCGAACAGGGTGCGCTGGGTGACGCGTTGGGCCTCTACAAATTTGCCCTGCTTCTCCAACTCTTTCTTCCACCATTCCAGCTCGGCATAAATACTTTGAATGGCGCGCTCTTTCTGGTCTTGAGGTACGACGTAATGGGTCTTGGGATATATGGAGACGCGGGATAAATCTTCCTGGCCGGCACGAATTTCGCCGGTTAGAGGATCGATCTGTCGCAGAGCTTCGATCTGCTGGCCCCACATTTCGATGCGATAGCCCTGGTCCTGATAGGGCGGATAGATTTCAATGGTGTCGCCGCGCACGCGAAAAGTGCCGCGGCGAAGATCTTCGGAGCGCTCGTACTGAATATCGACGAAGCGGTGCAGCATGGCTTCACGAGAGATTTGCTGGCCCTTTTCAAGCATGACGATCTGGCCGTAGTAGGCTTCCGGCGAACCGATCCCGTAGATGCAAGAGACGGAGGCGACCACGATCACGTCGGTGCGTTCGAAAAGCGAGCGCGTGGCACTCATACGCAACTTGTCCAGTTCGTCGTTGATGGTGGCTTCTTTATCGATGTAGATGTCAGCGGAGGGAACGTAGGCTTCCGGCTGATAAAAATCGTAATAGCTGACGAAATATTCGACAGCGTTTTCGGGGAAAAAACTTTTGAATTCGTGGTAAAGCTGGGCCGCGAGAGTTTTATTGTGCGCCAATACCAGAGCGGGCCGATTTGCGGCTTCAATGAGCTTGGCCATGGTGAAGGTTTTGCCGGAGCCGGTGACACCGAGCAAGACTTGTTCTTTTTCGCCGGCTTCGAGGCCGCGAAAGAGCTGGTCGATGGCTTCAGGCTGGTCGCCGCGCGGCTGATAATTACTGTGTAATTTGAACTTCATTTACAGGGTCCTCGGAGCGAAGCCAAATTAAGGGCGGTCACCCTCTGTGTGGGACGGCTAATTTTTTCGCTGACCGCAGAAACCTCCATTATACAAGATCATGCAAGCCTTTTCAGGAAAGGGATTTTTATTCAAATGAGCAGGCCGTGAGGCCTGGGCCATGACACCTGCGAAGATTCAGGGTTTTGACGCCGGTGTGTCGGCGACCAGCAGGACTTCGGTGTGGCCGGTGGCCTCCACATTGTAGTGGATTTGATTGGATGCGTCGGTTTTGGCTACGAGTACATCCATGAATTGGTGGGCGTCTTCGGTGACGCGCACGATGAGACCAGACTGCAAAGAGATGTAGGAGATGGTTTCGTTTTTGCCAGTGGCGTTGCCGGTGGTGCGCAGGTCATGAAGCCGGAAGTCGCCGGGGGTAGTGTCTTTCGGTGAGGATTTCTGTTTCAAGACGGCGCTGGTCAGGACCACCGCGCATGATTCGGTGGGAGAATTTTTTGGAGTGACGATACCGATTTCCGCAAATTGAATCGGCCTGCACGGCTCATCGCGAACGTAGGTGGCCTGTTTTTCCCACTCGAGTTTTACGATGGGGGATGGAGCTTGCTCAGGTTCACTGGATTTCCAGGACTGGCCGGGTTTTACTCCGTCGCGAGGGAAAACTCCGGCAATCGCGAATTGTCGCAGCCAGACTTGCCAAACTTGACGCTGGTCGGGAAAGAGATCGGCCAGACCCGTGACGGACTCGACCCGGCCGTCGGGGAGAATGGTGAAGTCGACCGGCTTCGAGTCGAGGCTCGGGGATGGTGAAGCGGAGGAGGTTTGTAGGGCGCCGGTATTATTCTGCGCCATTGCGGAAGCGACGCTTTGAAACCGGGAGCGGGCATGAATCGCAGCGCGCTCGCCCTGCGGATGAACATCCAAAATATCTACGCGCAAGAGCCACTCGGCGTCGGTCTCGGCGTCCTGTGGTCCGGTGTGGGTTACGACGCGGCTCTCGGTCTTGACGTTCTTCTTGATGCGATATTGGATGTAATACGTGAATGTTTGGCCGGCGTGAAGCCGGGGAAAGAGCGTGGAGCGCACAGTTGGAGCGGCGGCGACGCCGGAATGAATGCGGGTGGCGGCGAATAAAATTGCCAGCACCAGCAGAAAATAAATGATGCGGCGTTTCAGGTTTGCGAATTTTGAAACTCTAATTGCCAGAGATCACTTCCAGGGACCGCCGAAATGGCGGTCAAAGAAATCGCTGGCAGCGTGGTAGGCGGCCAACCAATCACGGTGCAAAAGAAAATCGTGGACTTCGTCGGGAAAAATCAGCTGCTCGATTTCCACGTTTTTGGCGCGCAATCGCGCGATCAAGTCCACGGTCTGAGTGAAGATCACGTTACGATCATCATCGCCATGAATGAACAGTACCGGAGAGCGCCAGGTGTCGACAGCGGTAACCGGCGAGGAGGTATGGGCCAGCTTGGTGAGTTCGGCCGGGATGTTTTTTCCGTCCCAGTTGTCGGTGGGCCAATCGTGCACGCCGTGCAGGTCCACACCGGCGGCGAACAGATCGGAATTGCGGCCCAGGCCGAGTGCCGTGAGATATCCACCGTAGCTCCCACCCCACAGGCCGATGTGCTTGGCATCGACGTCATTGCGCGCCGCCAGAAATTTCCCAGCGGCGACAACGTCCTGATATTCCGAAGCGCCGCGCCCGCCGCGGCCCGGAGCTTCAAAGAATGAATGACCGTAGCCGATGCCACTGCGGTAATTCAGCGACAGAACGATGTAGCCGCGACTGGCCAAGTACTGATTCATGGCATAGCAATTTGAGTAGTAAAACATGTAGTGCCAGCCCAAGAGCATTTGGCGGATGGGGCCGCCGTGAAGAAAAACAACGGCCGGACGCTTCTCGCCGGGCTTCATGTTGGGAGGCAAAAACAATTGCGCGTGGAGTTCTAGGCCATCACCGGAACGAAAAATTGTTTGTTGCGGAGTCACGAGACGGTCAGTAGGAAAATCTGGTGGCCAGGTCCCGGAATCAAGCCAACGGGGCGAAAAATCAAATGCCAGAGTTGAAACAAACGGGCGTCCGGGATGTTGCGCGTCGGAGCCTAGATAGGCGATGGATTTTCCGTCGCTGAGAACAACGGGATTCCATTCGTTGCTCTCGCCGGTGGTGATACGGACGGGTTCGCTGCCGTCGCCAACATCTACGCGTGAAAGATGGCGGCGGTCTATGTCTTCTTTGGCGCTGCCACAATTCGAATTAAATACTATGGTTTTCTTATCGGGGGAAAAAGACCATTGCTCCACTTCGCAATTTCCGGGAGTGAGAAGAGTGAGGTTTTCTTGTTTTTTTCCATTCCCAGACAGCGCATACAGATGCTGCCAGCCATCTTTTGTGCTGGCGATAATGAGGCGCTGATCGGCGGCCCAATTAAGCACACCGCCGCCGGTATCCACGGCCATTTCGGGGTAGGAGTCGTTTAGGTCTTTTCCGCTGCGCCAGATTTCATGCGCGGAAGTGCTGGAGACATCGGCAATCCAGATGGCCCACGGCTCTGGCACATCTGGCGCGATAAAGAACCCTTCTGGCTTGTCGCGTGGCGCGGCCGGGCGACGAATGAACGCGATGATTTTGCCGTCTGGCGACCAACCAGGAGTCTGGTCGGAATCCACAGAGGGAGATAAATAACGCAGTAATTTATTTGACGGGTCGTACACGGCGATGAAAGCGTGATCGGTGCGGCCCGAAACGAAGGCAAGCTTTGTGCCGTCTGGCGACCACTGCGGGTCTGCGTTCTTGCCGCGCACGACAATTTGAAACGGCTTGCCGGATGCGTCGAGTTTAGCCAGCCATACCTGGTGGTCTTTAATGTAGGCGACGACACCCGAGGCGGAAATCGCCGGCGAATCGCCGGCGTCGAGTTTTTTTGGTTCGCCACCGGTCCAGGCGATAGACCACACAGATTGCTCGAATCCCGCGGTGTTACTGGTGGGATTGGGAGATTGCCCAGCGGTATTTTTTCCTTCTCCGCGCACGAATACGATCGTATTTCCGTCCGAGGAGAAATGAAGATCAGACAGGGGCTGGCCTTCGTCAGTGTCATATTTAGTTAGCTGGCGAACACGAAATCCAGGCGCTTCGGAGACCCAGATATTTCTGTGGCCCTGTTGATCGAGGGTCCAGGCGAGGCGGCCGCCGGCTTTGGAGGCTGTTAAATCGGCGGGAAATGGCGCACTCAGCAGCTGCTCAATGGTGAAGGAGGATTGCGCGGGAGTATGCGACACGCAAACTAGGGAAATTACCAGCGCAATCGGTAGCTTTCGAATCATTGACAGGGCTCCTGGCCGAACCTATTTTCTGCAGCTGTGTTTTTTTGCTGAACCATTTTGTTTTTCAGAAAAGACGCCGAACTCAGTCCGCCGGTTGACGTGGGACGATTTTTTCTCGTGTGATGCGCGGACCATCTAAAGGCCCAACAATCTTCAGCACCTGACCGGGCCCATTGGTGTTGCGAACCGCACGCTTTCCGGCGCTGGTTTCAACAGCGAGATCGGCTTCGCGGTCGAAACTAACTGTTCCGTCGATTAAAGTGAACTGCATACCACCATCCAGGCGAACATCGTCTAGAAAGACATTGCGGTCGCGAACGGTAAATGTTCCAACGCCTGACGGCCAATTGGAAATTCCCGGGTGGGCTTCACCGTCAGCCACGCTGGCATTCACGTCCCAGCCGCGAAATTCCAGATTGCCCAAACGAACCTTACCGGCGCAGGTTAATTTTTGCAGCAATTCGTCACGGCCCACACCAGTTGTCTTGAGGTGTATAGCGCCGGAAGCAAAGCCTGCCAAACGATCAGCCACCGACGCATCAATGGGCAGTTGAGTTAAATTCACGCCATCCAATTGCACGTGCACATCATATGTAGGACGCGGAAGAAATTTCGCAATCATGGTGGCGCGAACGCCGCCGCCCGCCCATTGTGCGCGTCCATCAGTCACACTTAACTGCAAATCATGCAATGAACCTTGCAGATGCAGTTGCTGGAGTTTCAACTTTTCGATAGTGAACTCGTCTATCTGGACATTTCCGGAGACGTTCAAGCGGCGAACCAATTCACTGGCGGGAACCGTTTGCACTTTGCCGCTGAACAACGACGGCAACAGGCGTTGCACCCAACCGGGGCGAGCACGCGGTCCAACCCAGCGGTCAAGCTCGGTGGCGTCGAGATGATCGGCGTGAAGTTGAACGTTCCACACGCCCTGCTGCTCAGGATCGGGTGATTTTATCTCGGAGATGTTGCCGGACCAGCTGGCACCGAAGCCTTCGACTTGGCCAATCTGCGCGACCCGGTTTCCGTTTTTCCATTCGAGCCGCGCCTTTTGAAGTTGCACGGGCTGGTTTAAGCCAGCGGCTGCGAGCTGCGCGTCAGTTACTTCCGCGACGCCATTCCAAACACCGGTGGATGTAGAACTCCATTGACGCCGCATGTCGACGCGCGCCGGACCGGTGAGATCCCAGCCATGATTGAGGGTGTGTCCGAACGCGGCGGCGATCTTCAAAAACTCTTCCGCGTTATCAACATAACCCTGAACGCCAATGCCGCCAGAGTGCGACGCAAAATCGTAGCCCAGCGTGAAGTTTGCTTCGCCACTGGAGTCTCCAGAGGCCCGAAGTTTCGTCAATCGACCGATTGCCGTGGGTGGTGCTGCCGAAGAGTTGCTGACGAGAGCAACATGAATGGGCTCCATCATTAGCCTGTTTCGATTCACAGCTGCGTGGAATGGTCCAATTTTCAGAACATCTTCACTGCGGCGTGGATTAACCGTGCCGCCAAGGCTCGACAGATTTATTTCTTGAAGTTGCAGCGGCCAAGCCTGCAGGTGCAGCTTGCCAGTAAAAAATTGGTCGACGGAGATGGTGTCAGCTACGTCGGGGTGAAATGCCCGGTACCAGGAGAGAATATCGGCGGCCTGAAGACCGGCGGATTCGAATCTAACCTGCACAAAGGGATTCGCTGCGCTGACAAATTCCGCCGTGCCATGCAGATTCGATAGCGGTGTCTCGAGAGTCAGAGTATCCGCGGCAAGTCTTTTTAACGCGACATTGCAACGCCCCTGAACGTTAGCGGTAACAGCAGGATTGTCGGAGCGCTCGGTAAGGTCCCAGCGATGGATTTGAGCGGCAGAAGCCCTGAGTGTGTAGGACCAATCCCCGCCGACAAAAGAATCGTTGGAGGAATTAGCATTCACGGGATCACCTGTATCCGGGGGAGCGCCGCTTTTCGCGGTGGCCTCCAACTCAAACGTACCACGCACCCCGTAATCTTTTCCGTGCAGGAGGCGAAACAAATCGGCGAGTGAAACTTTAATCCAGCGCACCGCGAGAGAGGCTGGCTGCAAGCGGGCGGAGGTGCCGGCAATGTCGCCGCGAACCTGCACCGTTCCGGCTGATTGCAAAGCCACGCCGCTGCGCCAGGGTTGAGCGTTCAATTCCAGCTTCCAGCGGCCGGGCGAAATTTGTTCCACCGTGCCGCTTACCGAAGTCAGAGCAAAGGGCTGCTTGACATCGGTTCTTTTGAAATTAATCCGGCCGTCGTCAATTTCTATTTTTTCCAAGCGGTTAGCGATGGTGGGGGCCCGACTAGGTCCGTATACCGGAGAAGTTACGACTCCGGAGCGTTTTGCTGGCGGCAGCCAATCCTCCAAATTCCAACGGCCCTCACTGTTCCTGACGAGGGTAAGGCTTGGTTGACTGAGACTCAGCGTGCCAAATTCAAAGCGGCCGCGCAAAAAACCAGACCAGCGGAGGCCAGCGGTAAGCTGCTCCGTGCGCAGAAAATATTCATAACCAAATGCGGGATCTTCGCCAACGGTCACGTCGATGGCATAGATACGAGGACTGGGCAGGATTTCAATGTTGAAATGTTTCACCTGCACAGGGCGGCCGAAGGCATCTTCCAGACGTTCGCTGAAATAATTACGAACGCGAGGGGTGCGTACGGAAAGAGAGGCAGCAATTTGAGCGGCCACCAGAATGGCGGTCACCCAAAGGGCGATCTTCCACGAATTCCGCAAATTGGTCACGGTCAAAGTCTGGCAGACTAAGGCCAAAATGTGTAGGGTGCGAAGTCTTGAAAAGCTCAGCCGGAGTGGTCTTCCCTTTGGTCATTGAGAGCGAGTCACACGACGAACTGCTAATGGACGGCGTGAAACATTCTATGCCAGCGGGTGCGCGCGGGAAGATGCATAAGGGTATCGAAGATGCCCAACAGCCGCTGCCAGAAAGTGCTATCGCCAGAATAATCGGCGCTAGTGGCGTCGACGGACCAATAGATAAAAAAAGGATGGCCCATGATGGCGTCGCGGTCGACGAATCCCCAGTAGCGGCTGTCCTGGCTATGGTCGCGATTATCTCCCATGGCGAAATATTTTCCGGGAGGAACGACCATTTCATCTCCTTGAACATATTTGCGTAGTTGGGGCCGCCATTCGTTGATGACGTTCAGTGGAATCATCTGGTCGCGCAGCGGCGGAAAAGAGTAGTTGAAGGGATCGTAGGGGACCGAAGGGTCGTGCACGACATACGGCTCGTTCAAAAGCTGGCCGTTGATGAACACCTGCTGGTCGACGAGCTTTACGTGATCTCCCGGCAACCCGATGATGCGTTTCACGTAATGGGGATGATCGAGATAGGGATATTTGAAAACGATGATGTCGCCGCGCTGCAAAGAACGGTAAGGCAGGAACTTTTCATACCAGGCGCCGTGGCCGCCAAAAATAAATTTGTTGACTAGAAGATGGTCGCCGATCAACAGGGTTTTTTCCATGGAAGCGGAGGGAATTTTGAAGGCTTGCACGATGAAGCTGGTGCCGAAGAGCGCGAGGATAATGGTGACCAGCAGGGATTCGAGGTATTCGGAAAAATTGGTTTGCTCGCGATAGATGGAGGAATGTCTGATGCGCGGAAGGGCCTTTTCTTTCGGTATATTTTCAGCCGGAAGATTTGCCGACAGTGCGTTTTCGGGTACCACGCCTTCGACCGGAACTTCTGTGCGGTCCGCCATCTCGTTCCAGCCCTCCAGGGATGATTCGTTGAAAATTACAGCATGTGCAGTGCTATCGAGCAATCACTGTGGCAGCAAGCGCGATTATTTCGCAAGCTCTAACAGCTTGAGCGCTTTGCGAGCAGCGCGTTGCTCGGCTTCTTTTTTTGTGCCGCCCTCAGCGCTGGCGACGCGCGAGCCATTCACCCACACTTCAATCTTAAAAATTTTCTGATGATCCGGGCCGGATTCGCCCACCACGCGATATTCCGCGGGTACCTGGCCCCGCGATTGCAAAAGTTCCTGAAGCGCGGACTTGCGATCGGACTCGGCCATGCGCTCGCCAGCTTCTTCTAACGCTTGTTCGAAGAGCGTATGACGCAAAACTTCTCGCGCGGCGGACAAGCCGGCATCCAGATAAATGGCGGCGAGCACCGCTTCGAAGGCATCGGCTAGAAGCGTCTGCTTTTCGCGGCCACCGGTTTTTTCTTCTCCGCGGCCGAGGCGCAAGTGATCTCCGAGGTGCAAGCGTCGCGCGGCGGCTTCGAGCGAGTACGCATTCACGAGGCGCGCGCGGCTTTTAGAGAGTTGACCTTCGGTCCAATCCGGAAAAGCATCCAGGAGGTATTCGCTGGTAAGCAGCTCCAGCACTGCATCACCGAGAAATTCAAGGCGTTCGTTATTTACCGCGGCTTTTGGAGTGTACGGTTCGCCTTGGCTGGCGCGCATTTCGGGAACTGCCGAGCTGTGTGTCAGCGCGTCGTGCAACAGCGCGGGGCGCGCGAATTTATGGCCCAAACGCTTTTCTAGAAGCGCGTCATCCGCGGGAGTCATCACACCTACAAGTCAGAAATCCGATCGAATGCTTATTTTGGCGCGCTAAGTTGCGTGGCGCTAAGTTTCTTGGCTTCCTCTGCGCCTTTTTTGCAGGTCTCCTGCATGGCGCCAGCGATCGCAGCGCATTTGTTATAGGCAGCCACGGAATCGTCGAAATGGGAGGTCTTCACATTAGCCATTCCGAGCAGGTAATAGTTTACGGGATCGGGGGTGGGGTCAATTGTCACGGCTTGATTCAGCTCGGGAATGGCCTCACTGAACTTGCCGCGCCGGATGTACACCAGGCCGAGACCGCCATGGGCCATCCCCAGGGTCTGGTTCTTGACCGTGGAAAAAGCTTCGTCTGAGACGCTGGCGGGTTTCGGTAAGGTGGGGGTCAGTTCGATAGCCTTGCGGTCGTACTGCTCGGCCTTGGTCAATACCTTTTCGGGCTCCGGAGTTTTGGAATTCATGGCTCGCGGAAGGGTCTGGCCGACTACCGCCAAAACCTGAACATCGTTAGGATTCAGCGCGATCTCCTTGTCGGCGACCTCTTCCATTTTTTGCACCTGGCCGCTTTGCACATAAGCCATTATCAGCGTGCCGTATACCGGCGAGCGATAGCGGCTGTTCGGATACTTCTGCAAAAACGCTTCGCCGAGTTCAATGCGCTTGGCTTGATCGTTTGCCGGGTCTGAAAGAGCCTTGAACGCGGCATCTTCTTCGGCATTGACCGGCGCGGCATTAGGATCATCGAGCGTAAGCGAATTATTTGCGGGAGGTTTTGATTTGTCCGTCGATGTAGCAGGAGGCGGATTCTGATTATTGCCTGATGCGGGTGCGGGAGGATTTTGCGCTGCGCCTTGTCCGGCTGCCGACAGCACAAACGCCACCAGCGCGCCCGTTGTGAGCCACGTGTTGCACTTTAGCTTCATATGGGTTTTCTCCTGTAGAGTCCACCATCGGATGTGCGGGCTCACACCCGATTGGTGTTGTTGATTCTAAAATCAATTTGCGCGCCGAAAATTCACGGGCGCTCCACGGGCTTTTCACGAGCCGTATCGGCCAAACCTTTTTGCGCGGCCTGGCGAGCCTGTTCCGGGCCGCCCTCGACCGTTAACGCCGCCTGATACTCGGCCTCGGCCTGGCGTGGTTGGCCTTCACCATCATAAATCCGTGCCAGGTAAATATGCGACCAGGCCAAGACCATGGGATCGGAAGTCGCGGCATGCTCTCCGGTTGTTAGGCGGCCGAAAACTTTTTTGGCGCGTGGACCATCATGATCGAGAAGAGCAACCAGGCCAAGACCGTACCAAGCGCGCGGTTGATCCGGATACTTGGCAACGACTTTTTGAAATGAAGCTTCGGCAGCGCGGGCGTTCTTTTCGGCGATGCGGCGCTCCCCTTCCGTGAGAGCGGCGATCGCGTCGGCGTCGTTAGGGACGGTACCGGGCATAACAGCAGCACGACGGCGAGCCACCTCTTCGACGCTCAAGTCACTGGTATTTCGATGGCTACCAGCGGGCGCAAATTGCAAGGTACTGACTCGCTTGAGCTCGGCGACGACGTCAATGGAGCGCACCAGGTCGGGAAAAAACAGTTCCATGGTTGGTTCGGCGCCTTCAAATTTTGGCAGTGCCGCAAAAAGCGGCCGCACCAAAACATAGCCGTCAGCGTCGTTGCGCTCGAGCGCGGCATCGCGTTCGCCGGGTGACATTCTTCTCAATTTCAGTTCCACGGCGCGCACCATGCATTCCGCGAAGTAAGAAGGATAGTCGTCCTTCAGGTCCGGCGCGAGCTGCGGCGCGCTGGCGGCTTTTTCAAACAACGGCTTTTTTACCGCAATCACGTGAGAATAACGCAGTGGCAAGGGATCGAGCATGAAGTGCAGATACGCGTGGCGCACCACATCGACGGGAATATCATCCGCACCGCTTAGCACGATGGCGTAATGATCGCCAAAATTTCGAACATTGGTGATGTGACCGACCAGCGGCTCAACAACGATGGTAAAGGTGCGCTGCTCGGATGGCTGGTTCATGGCGCGCAAATATCCGGTAGCGACGAACACGATTTGCGAAACGGCTTCGTGCATGCGCTCAATTTCAGCGTTATAAGCGGGCTGCATCTGACGCCATAGCTGGTGAATATTTTGTTCCTGATAATATTTGGAAAGCAGTTCGTTGAAACCTTCGAGAGCCAATACTTCGGGCGGTAGATCGTCGCGCCGTATGGTGGGTTTGAAATCCGGCGCGGGGCCGGCCACCAAGCCAAACCACAAATAGCGGGAAAGCGCGGCGCCGGGGTCGGCAGAGTCGTGTTGCTTGTAGTATTCGCGAATGGCTTCGACCGCCGCGCCTTGCTGGTGTTGCATACGATCGCGAAGTTGAGCGCGAAGTGGACGCCAATTTTCCGCGCTGATGTCAGCTTCAAATCCGGCGGCCAGCAGCGCGCACATGGTCGTGAACATGGGCTCGCTGGCATCCACGTTGATGCTTGTGACCGGAGCGGTTTCCCGTTGCGGGCGCGCGGCGGGAGGAGGCGGTGGCGCAGCCGAATTCTTGACCTTCTGTGCGTGGCTGGATGGGACGGCGGAAAGGAATAAAAATAAGCCGGCGATGATGGCGAGGCCGCGCTTCGCGTTGAAGGTTCGCGCGCGCACTTGCCGCGGCGTATCGTTGAGCCGATCACTAACAGCGTTGAGCTTGGAGTTTTTCTTGCTCAGGTACATACATTTCCAATCTAACGTCGGGCTTCCCTTCCGTCAACCATGGCAAGCGGTGGACTCAGTGGGTGTCCCATCCGCCAGATTGTAGCTCAACAAATCTGAGAGAGTGACCAGCCCGGGTGTTGTTGTGCCTTGTTAACCCAGAAAAGTGAAATCCACCCGAGAACCACATGTTCGGTTTCGCGACTTTCGTGCAAGTAACGACCGCGGGGCATGGCGGCGGCCGATTACGGCGCGGCACACAAAAAAAACGTCCCCTTTGCTTGCGTTTGCGTCAAAGTGCTATCTCCGGACCAAAGAAAAGGGAGGGCGCAGTGGCACCGTTAGGGGCCAACCAGGACGCAAAAACCACAAACGGCGGAGAGTTGCTGGGTGAAACCGCATCGATGGAAAAGCATCCAGCGCCCCTGACCGCAGGAAACATGTCCGGCCGATTGGCGGGTATCGGCGTTCTGCTTCTAGGTGTTGTGGGAGCGTTTCTCTATCTGGGCGGGTGGTTCAGCCCGCAGAAACTGACGCCTGCGCGGTTCGTCGATGAGTTTGAGCGGGTGGGCGGCATTCACTCGGGTTTCCGTCGCAATCACGCGAAAGGCGTATGCGTTCGAGGATTTTTCGATAGCAACGGGCAGGGGGCGCGCCTCTCAAAGGCTGCCGTCTTCCAGAGCGGCCGCGTGCCAGTGATCGGCCGCTTTTCCCTGGGCGGCGGCGATCCTGACACCGCTGACGAGCTGAGCACCGTCCGCGGCTTGGGGCTTCAGTTTTCTCTGCCCGACGGTGAACAGTGGCGGACCGCAATGATCGATCGCCGGTGTTCCCGTTCAAGGATCCGCAGGCCTTTTACGACAACCTGGTGGCACAACGCGACCCCAACACGCATAAACCCGATCCGGCAAAGGGGGCGGCGTTCCTCGCGAGCCACCCGGAAACCGCGCGCGCGCTCGCAATCATCAAGAGCCATTCGCCGTCGTCCGGTTTCGACAACGCCGCCTACTACAGTCTCAATGCGTTGCGATTCGTCAACGCGGAGGGTATGTCCACCTACGTGCGCTGGACGCTCGCGCCCGTGCAGCCTTATGAGGCCGGGACCGGGGCAAGCCAGGAGAAGAATTTCCTCTTCGATGGGGTGATCGCGAGCATCCAGCAGCACCCGTTGCAATGGCACCTGATCATGACGGTCGCACAGCCTGGTGATCCGACCGATAACGCTACTATCCAGTGGCCGGAAGGGCGGGAGCAGGTGGATGTGGGAACGCTGACGCTCGATTCTGCGGAAAGCGAGGAAACCAGTCCTGCGCGTGACATCAATTTTCGATCCGCTGGTTTTGCC
>DATBBY010000008.1:0-3225 GCA_036270765.1 Candidatus Acidiferrum sp. | reverse complement strand
AACAAGGCGGCGCACATCGGACACGTGCGAAACGCCGTGCTGGGCGACACCATGGTGCGAATCCTGCGCCACGCGGGGCACAACGTTCAGATTCAAAACTATATTGACAATACCGGCGTGCAGGTGGCCGACGTGGTCATTGGATTCCTGCACATGGAACAACGGGCGGCCACCAACGTGAAGATGCTGGCGATGGAGCCGAGGTTTGACTACTACTGCTGGGATTTGTACGCGAAGGCCACGAATTTTTTTGCGGAGGACAAGGACCGTGCGGCCAAGTTGCGCGGGGAGACGCTGAAAGCGATCGAGGAGAATCGCGGAGAAGACGCCGAAGTGGCGCAAGTGGTAGCGGACACGATTGTGAGTTGCCACTTGCGGACGATGGCACGATTGGACATCCACTACGAACTGCTGGCGCGGGAGAGCGAGATTCTGCACCTGAAGTTCTGGGATGTGGCGTTTGAAATGTTGAAGAAATCCGGTGCGATTGAATTGGCTACGAGCGGAAAGATGGGAGGGTGCTGGATTTTACCGTGGAAGGAAAAAGACAAGGCAGGAATTAACACGGAAGTCCCTGAGAGCGCAGAGAGCACAGAGAAGACAGAAGGCGATGAGAACGAGCAAGACAAGATTATTGTGCGTTCGAATGGGACGGTCACGTATGTCGGAAAGGATATTGCCTACCAACTTTGGAAGTTCGGATTGCTGGGAAAGGATTTTCATTACCGGAAGTGGCCGAACACGCCGGAGGGACAAATCGTTTGGGCGACGACCAGCAGCAAGGGCGATCTGGCGGCGCCACACTTTGGGAAAGCGGCGGCGACAGTTTACAACGTGATCGACGCGCGGCAAGCGTACTTGCAGAAAGTCGTTGCGATGGGGTTGCAAGCGCTCGGGCATGCAAAAGCAGCGGAGCAATCGATTCACTTGTCGTATGAGATTGTCGCGCTGACTCCGCGGTGCGCGGCGGAAATGGGTTACGCGCTTACGCCTGAGGAAGCGAAGAAACCCTATGTGGAAGTGAGCGGGCGCAAAGGGTTTGGAGTGAAAGCTGACGACCTGATGGACAAGCTGGAGGCCGCGACTCTTGCAGAAGTAAAAAAGCGACATCCAGCCGAAGAACCCGTCGTAGTCATGGATAGGCGCGAAGCAACCGTCGAGCAATGGCAGATCGCACACGCTATTGCCGTGGGCGCATTGCGATTCTTCCTGTTGAAATTCACGCGAAACGCGATCATTGCTTTCGACTTCAAGGATGCGCTGAGCTTCGAGGGCGAGACCGGACCGTATTGCCAGTACGCAGTAGTACGAATACGCGGAATCCGACGAAAGGGTGCCGAAATCTCTCCAGATATGACGGCCGACGCAACCATTGCGGAAGCCGCGAGAATCCTTGAGCTGTCAAGACCTGAAGCCGCGCGCAAGTTTTTGGAGGGATCAGAAAACAACGATCTTTGGGAATTATTGCTGGCTGCGGGATCACTGGACTATGCGGTAGAAGCGGCGATTGCCACGCGGGAGCCCGCGTTCGTGGCAAAGTTTGCGTTCCAGTTAGCGCAGGCGTTCAATTTGTTTTACCACCAGCACCATATTCTGTCGGAAGCCGATGAACAGAAGCGGGCGTTCTTATTGCGGCTGGCCGAATTAGTGGAAGCCGAGTTGGTGCGCGCCTTATCGTTGCTCGGGATCGAAGCGCCGGAGAAGATGTAGTTGATAAGTCTGGACTGCCTTTTGAGAAATTGCGATTGGCTAATAGCCGGGATAAACAAATTCATACTTGCCAGTTTTCATGCGCTCCACGACATCGGGCGGCGACACTACTATTCCGATTTCAGCATTTCTGTAGTCACCCTCAAGTTTCCCGATGTTTTGAAACTTTTCATTGATTCTCCAAATGCGCCAGTCATGGGAGGTTTCAATTCGCTTCCCGGAGTCCCTGCTGGATCTGAACAGGACGTCTAGTCTTTCTGAATAAGACACGTTCCCAACCTTTTGCCAAAGGTTCATTTTGATACCCCACTTTATGACGACGTGCGCATAGAAATCCACGTCGCCCTTGACGGCCTCAGGCAAATCCGGTGAGCTGTTGGTAGGGTAGGTCTTAACGAATGCCCGTATTACGTCACTATTCAATTGCGTAAGGTCATTGGCGATATATTGGAAGTACTTATTACCCACGCCCTCAAGCGGAACGGAAAAGACGTCCCCGATCTTTGTGCGGATCCTCAGCATGGGCGAGATCTCCGACGGTCAATAAGACAAAATAAGGTGAATGAGGGTGCGGAGGGCCACACCGGTGGGCCCTTTAGCGAGCCAGGGCTTGGCGTCGTCGTTCCAGGCTGTGCCCGCAATGTCCAGGTGAATCCACGGCGTGTCGCCGGTGAATTCCTTGATGAACATGGCCCCGGTGATGGCGCCGCCGCCTTTGCCGCTACCGATGTTCTGAATGTCCGCCACAGTGCCTTTGATGAATTCGCGGTAGTCGTCGTCGACAGGCATTTGCCACATTTTTTCGCCCGCGGCTTTTGCGCTGGCAAGGAGCTTGTCGGTGAAGGGCTGGTCGGAGCCGAAGACGCCAACGTTGATGCCGGCGAGCGCGACGACGATGGCGCCGGTGAGCGTAGCGGCGTCGATGAGATGCGTTGCGCCGAGTTGTTTGGCGTAGTGGACGCCGTCAGCGAGGATCAGCCGGCCTTCGGCATCGGTATTGAGGACTTCGATGGTTTTGCCGGACATGGCGGTCTGGATGTCGCCGGGCTTTTGAGCTTTGCCGCCGGGCATGTTTTCCGTCGACGGTACGACGCAAATGACTTTGACGTTGGGCTTGAGCGCGGCGAGGGCACGCATGATCCCGATCATGGTCGCGCCTCCGGCCATATCGTACTTCATCTTTTCCATGCCGTCGGCGGGCTTGATGGAAATGCCGCCGGTGTCGAAGGTAACGGCTTTCCCGACAAGGCCAATGACGGGAGCGCCAGGCTTAGCTGTGGGTGGGTTGTAGGTGATGACAATCATGCGGGGTGGCTCGACGCTGCCTTGAGCTACGCTGAGCAAAGCACCCATCTTGAGATCGGCGATTTTCTTTTCATCGAGGATTTCGACGGAGAGGCCGGCGGACTTGGCCATGGCTTCGGCCTTTTCGGCCAGGATGCGCGGAGTGAGTTTGTTGGAAGGCTCATTGGCGAGGTCGCGCGTAAAGTTCTGGGCATCGGCAATGATGCGGCC
>DATBBY010000007.1:0-48976 GCA_036270765.1 Candidatus Acidiferrum sp. | reverse complement strand
GGCCGGCTGATTTCTCATTTATTATTTCTTGTTTATTTATTTTTTGTTCACCAGGGCGAATCGACTTTTGCTTCGCGCAGGAAACGCGCCGATTCTTCCGGCGGCGTGGGGTTGATGTAAAAACCGGTGCCCCATTCGAAGCCGGCAACTTTGGTGAGCTTCGGGATAATCTCAATGTGCCAGTGATAGTGATCGTTGATTTCTTCCCCGATGGGCGACGTGTGAATCATGAAATTGTAGGCCGGGCGGTCCAGCACGGAATCCAGACGCATGAGGGTATCCTTCAACATGCGCGCCAGGCTGCCATAAATTGAACTTTGATTATTTTCGTAGGAAGAACCGTGCGCCTTGGGCAGCAGCCACATTTCAAAAGGAAAACGCGGAGCATATGGCGCCAGAGTAATGAAATGCTCGTTTTCACCGATGACCCGCTCGCCGGTGTCGCGCTCCTGGCGAATAATGTCGCAAAAAATGCAACGTTCTTTCTCGTCGTAATAGTGCCAGCAATTATCGACTTCTTCGCGTACGCGACGCGGAACGATGGGCAGGGCAATCAGCTGCGAGTGCGGATGTTCCAGTGAAGCTCCCGCCGCTTCGCCATGATTTTTGAAAATGAGGATATAGCGAAAGCGTTTATCGTTTTTTAAATCCAACATGCGGTCGCGATAGGCCCACAACACGTCTTCCACTGCGCGCTCCGGGAGGCTTGCCAGCGTGGAGGCGTGGTCGGGAGTTTCGATGATCACTTCGTGCGCGCCGACGCCGTTCATTTTGTCGAAAAGGCCTTCCCCTTCGCGATCCAGATCGCCTTCGATGCCCAGCGCCGGAAATTTATTCGGAACCACTCGGATACTCCACCCCGGAGTATTTTTGCTGCCGCCATTGCGTCCGTATACCAGGATTTCCGTTGGCGTTTTGGATTCCTGCCCGGGACAAAACGGGCAATTCTTGCCGTTGGAGGCCACTACGCTTTCGCGCAGGAATTCGTTGGGGCGTTTGCCACGTTCGGTGGAAATAATAACCCAGCGACCCGTGATTGGATCTTTCCGCAACTCAGGCAAAGATTCCTCCTCGACTAATTACCACTGCAGAGCGGGCGCTATAGGCACTAAAATTGCGCGCCGTCGCTAACGCAATTGGTGAATTGTACCGCGATTGCGCCGATGGACAGATAAGTGACGGCCCAGGCCTGCGCTGCGGATGGTATCGCCATTTAGAGCAACAAAGCTCAGAAAATTATCGAGAGCGGCGCAATTGGGGGCTGAAAGCGTCCTTATGCAACCTGATCTCCGGCGGATGCCCTGGAATATTGTCGATCGCCAGTACGTCGAAGCGCGTAGGACAATCGTTCAGATGGCGGCTCGCCAAGAAAAGTTGCGCGGTACGGACCAGAACGCTTTGTTTGGCATAATTGACACTCAGCTCCGGCAGGCCAGAAATATCGCCGCGCACAGTCCGCGTTCGGATTTCCACAAAAGCGATTGTTTCCCCGTCGTATCCCACCAGATCCAGTTCGCCCTTGGCGCTTTGCGGCATATAATTTTTTGCGATGAAAATGTAGCCCTGCCTCCGCAAATACCAGTAACCATAAGTTTCTCCGAGCAGGCCTCTCCGACGCGCCTTTTCTTTGCGCTCGAATGTCTCCCTCAGCGGCTTTTCTTCATTTTGTTTCTCTGCCGAAGCGTCAGCAGGGGAATCGCGCAGGCCACGGCGCGCGCTCCAACGCACAACCGTAAATATCAAACGTGAAAATATTGGCATCACTTGCCTGGGCAGGACGCAGACCGTACACGCGGTATATAAAGAAAAGCCACATGACCGCCCGCATCTTTTGCGGACGGCCACGGGACGGGATGGGGGATGTCTTGCGAACCGCGAGCGTTATGCCTTGCCTTCCACTTCCTGAATGCATTGCTCAAGAATTACCAAAGCGGCATCGGCTTGTTCGCGATCGATCAGGAGCGGCGGTGAAAGCCGCAGAGTATTTTCGCCCGCGCCAAGTATGCAGAGGCCGCGGCGGAATGCCAGGTCCACGATGTGATTGCGCAGATCGGCGCCTTTTTCCTTGGTTTTTTGATCGCGAACAATCTCAATTCCAATCATCAAACCGCGCCCGCGAACATCGCCGACGATCTTGTACTTGTCGGTCCAGTTCGCCGTTTTCTGGAAGATATAATTGCCAACCTGGGCCGCGTTTTCGCGATATTCCGATTCAATTAAATCAAACGTCGCCAAAGCAGCGGCGATGCACACCGGATTGCCTCCGAACGTCGTGCCGTGCGATCCGGGCTTCCAGTTCATTACGCTCTCCCGAGCGATGAATGCTCCCAGCGGCATTCCGCTGGCTATACCCTTCGCGGAGCAAAGAATGTCCGGCTCGATGCCGGAATTTTCGCACGCCCACCACTTGCCGGTTCGTCCCATGCCGGATTGCACTTCATCGACAATCAACATCATGCCGTGTTGGCGGCAGATGCGCTGCAACTCTTGCAGGAAAAAATCGGGCGCTGGAACGTAACCGCCTTCTCCTTGAATGGGCTCGATAATGATTCCCGCCACTTCTTCCGGGTCGAAGAGCCGCTTGAAAATTTGACCCTCAAGCTGCTCCAGAATTTCCGCGCCGCACGTCTCGGCGGTGTGGCCATGGGCGCAGCGGTATGCATATGGATAAGGAATATGTTCGACGCCGCTCAACAACGCGCCAAATCCCTTGCGCTGTGTTGCTTTTGACGCCGTCAGCGACAGAGAACCCATGGTGCGCCCGTGAAAGCACCCGTAAAACGCGACGAATTTGTCGCGCTTCGTCGCGTAACGCGCCAACTTGACCGCGCCTTCAACCGCCTCGGTGCCGGAGTTAGTAAAAAACACTTTCTTGGCTTCGGGCCCAGGCACGGTGGCTGCCAACTTTTCAGCGAACCGCGGCATATTCTCGTAATAAAAATCCGTTCCCGACATATGAATCAATTCCGCAGCCTGCTCTTGAACGGCCGCAACGACTTTCGGATGGCAATGGCCCGTCGAACAAACCGCAATCCCCGCGGCAAAGTCCAGAAACTTGTTGCCGTCCACGTCCTCCACTACCGCGCCGCGCCCACGCTTGGCCACCAGCGGGTAATCGCGCGTGTACGAGGGCGACATGAACTTAGCATCTTGTTCCAACACCCGTTTAGCGTTGGGTCCCGGTAGTTCCGTCACTAATTGAGGAAGTTTCCATTCCGATTTAGATTGCGAACTCACCGAGGATTTCGTTTTGGATTCCGGTGCGGTAATCATGTCTTCCTCCTTAAAGAAGAGTGGTCAGTGTTTAGGCGGAGCTTGCCGGAGGGCGACGAAACACAATTACAGAATTTTCAGTTACAAGGAGGGGTTGTTAATCAACGCCGTAAAGATTGGGGCGAGTTTCGGCCGGTGAAAAATTGCTGGGGAAGGGTTGGAAATTATTGGTCATTTGCGTTTCCACCGGACGCTGCTGTCTCGCGAATCTTCAAGAATTATACCACGTTTATCAAGCTCTTTACGGATACGATCGGCGGTTGCGAAGTCACGTGTCTGACGCGCAACCTGCCTTTGCGCGACCAATTTTTCGATCTCGGCATCCGCGGCGTTGCTGTTTTCGTTAGCGTAACCTAGAGCCTGAAGTTTCTGAGCGTCATTGTTCTCGAGCACCGCAAAAATCTGATCGAAAGTTTGTAAGAACCTTTGTGCGGCCGGTACATCAGCGCTCCCAAACTCCCCTTTGTCCATGGCGATGTTCGCTTCGCGCACAAATTCAAACACCGCTCCCAAACCGCGTGCCGTGTTCAGATCGTCAGACAGGCCGGCATCAAATTCTTCGGCCGCCTCCGCGATTCTTTTAGCCATGTTTTTTTGCGCGCCTGCGGAAAACTTGCCCTGTGCCAAGCGGTCCGCAAAATTTCTGAGCCGATCGACTGAACTGGAGGCCTGCTGCAATCCGTCAAACGTAAAATTTAATTGCCGCCGGTACGGCACACTAGCCAACGCAAAACGCAATGCCGATGGTTTGTAACCTTTGGCAAAAAGATCGCGCAAGGTATAAAAATTCCCCAGCGATTTAGACATCTTTTCACCTTCGACTAGCAAATGCTCGGCGTGCAACCAGTATTTGACGAAGTGTTTTCCGGTGGCTCCTTCACTCTGGGCAATCTCATTTTCGTGATGTGGAAAAGCCAGATCGATTCCTCCGGTATGAATGTCCAGTGTTTCACCCAGATACTTCATGGCCATCGCCGAACACTCAATGTGCCAGCCCGGCCGGCCGCGCCCAATGCTGGTCTCCCAGAAATGCTCGCCTTCCTTGGGCGCTTTCCACAGCGCGAAATCGCGCGCGCTTTCCTTTTCGTAGCGGTCCACGTCGACGCGCGCGCCCGCCTGGATGCCCGCGACATCAATGTTGGACAACTTCCCGTAATCGCGAAATTTTGAAATTCGGTAATAAATTGACCCTTCGCTCTCATACGTGAAAGATTTCTCACGCAACCGTTCAATGAGCCGCACCATGCTGTCGATATTGTCGGTCGCGCGAGTCCAATGCTCGGGCGCTTCCAGACTCAAAGTTTTGCAATCGTTAAAAAAAGCCTGCGCGAATTTTTCGGTATATTCCCGAATGCCAACTCCAGCAGCGGCGGCATTGGCGATAATGCGGTCGTCCACATCTGTAAGATTCATGACCTGCGTCATTTTGAATCCGCGAGACTTCAGAAAGCGGCGCAAAATATCCTGAAACACAAAGGTGCGAAAATTCCCGATGTGCGCGTAGTCGTATACCGTCGGCCCGCAGCTGTACATGCGCACTTCGCCCGCTTTTTGCGGGACGAAGGGCTCAATTTTGCCGCCCAGGGTGTTGTGCAGCTGAATCTCGGCCATGTGTTCCCAGTGTCTCCGCGCTATGCGAGTGTGTCTGCGCGTTAGATAAACGTTAGATTGTAGCTGACGCCGCAAAAGCGGAGCAACGTAGAAGGGTTGACATGTTTCTGATTTTTACGCAACGGCATCACGTAATTTGACGACCCGCCATGGCGGCGGCTAGAGTGCTCGTTTGTTCCCCGGGAGGATGTTTTCTTGAAAAACGTTCGATTTGCTCTGATTTTGCTGGCAGTTTTTGGGCGCGGACATGCTCTCAACGGGCAAGAGACTGCCGGAACCAGCAGTAAAATCCCACTAACTCCTGAAGCCGCTATAAATATTCATTTCCTGACCGACCTGCACTTGTCCCCGGACGGCACGCACCTGGCGTTCGTCGTTTCCGAAGCGCCTAAAGGAGAGCAAAGGGCTCAACACATCTGGATGTACGACAAAAAGACCGACGCCGTGCGTCAATTCACGTACTCCAAGAAATCAGAAACAAGCCCGCGGTGGTCATCCGATGGCAGCCAACTGGCTTTTCTATCAAACCGCGGAGGGGACGACCAGCAAATCTATCTAATGAACAGCAACGGCGGCGAGGCTGTCGCTCGCACAAAAGCAAAAAGCAATATTAAGAGTTTTGAGTGGTCCAAGGACGGCAAGTACATCGCCTACATAGCACCCGATGCCAAAACCGAAGAAGATGAAAAGAAAGAAAAAGACAAAAACGACGCCCGCCTTGCGGACAAAGATAACAAGCAGCCCCGCGTCTGGCTGTTGCCCGTCGAATCGGGAGATCCCAAGGCGATAACTCCGGCCAACTGGGAGATCAAAGAGCTCGCCTGGATGCCCAGCGGCCAAAACCTGGTCGTCTCTGCCACCGATCATCCGGAGTCCGATCAAAACACGGACCGCATCTTTGGGGTTCACGTGCCGGATGGCCAGATGATTCGACTCACTACGCCACGTGGGCCTTTTGGCCAGATTCGCGTTTCGCCCAATGGCAAAACCATCGCGTACATCGGCGCCCGCGAAGACGGGCCTTCGCCTCATGATCTGATGTTGCTCCCCGTTGAAAACGACGCCGCGCGTAATATCTCCGGACTTAGCCTCGATCGTCAAATTTTTGATTTCAAATGGCTGCGCGACGGAACTTTGCTGGCCGTCTCTGCCGATGGCTTTCATACCAAATTCAGGGCCTTTGGCGCGAATGGCGTAATCAAGGAGATCAACTCAACAATTCCCATCAACCCCTCCGCATTTGCGGTCTCGGATGGCGGAGAAATATTTTTTGTTTCTCAGACCACCACACAACCGCAGGAACTTTTTGTCTGGGACCAGAAAACAAGTCCGCGCGAAATGACCCACTTCAACGATGCATGGAAGCGATATTCCCTGGCCACGCCGGAATTTTACAAATACAAATCGTTTGATGGACAGGAAATTGAAGCAGCACTCTTAAAGCCCGCGGGCTACAACGGTAAATCGAAGCTGCCGCTGATCGCCTTGATCCATGGCGGCCCCACCGGCGCCTGGGAGGACACCGTCGAGACGTGGGGCCAATTGTTGGTAGCGCGTGGGTACGCGATTTGTTATCCCAACATACGGGGCTCCATCGGCTACGGTCAAAAATTTATTGAGATGAATCGCGGTGACTGGGGCGGTGGCGATTTCAGAGACATAATGGCCGGAATCGACGACCTGATCGCCCGAGGTATCGCCGATCCAGATAAGCTCGCCATCGGCGGATGGTCTTATGGCGGATACATGTCCGAGTGGGCCATCACGCAAACCACCCGTTTCAAAGCAGCGGTGTCTGGCGCCGGTTTATCCAACTTAATTTCGGAATACGGCACTGAACAACATCCATCGTATGACGAATGGTTTTATGGCGTGCCCTACGAGCCAGAAAAGATTACCGGTTTTCTCAATAGCTCTCCATTCGTGCATTTGAAAAACGCCAAAACCCCGACCCTGATTTTGCAGGGCGAAGCCGATACCGTCGATCCTGTCGGCCAGAGCCTCGAGCTTTACCGTGGCCTCAAACGCTATGGAGTCGATACGGAATTGGTGCTCTACCCACGCGAGCCGCACGGCTTCCATGAAGAAAAGCACCTCGTGGACCGCCTGAATCGGGTCCTGGCGTGGTATGACAAACATCTGAAAAATGATTCGGGCGCGCAGGAAAAAAACAAGTGAGCTAAACAGCTGACGGTTGCAGGCCGAACCAAGCGCTGTTCTTAAACAACCTCAAGGGAAATACGGCTCGTTGCGCAGAAGAGCGTCTATCGCATTCAAAAGGGTCGCGGCTGCGTCTGATTTTTTGACGTAGCCCCGCACGCCGATTCTTTTGGCTTCTGTAATAATCTGTCTGCTCTGATGCATTGACAAAAACAGGATCGGCACATGCGGCATTGTTTTGCGAAGGATTTCTGCGGCGTCAATGCCGTTGAGCACTGGCATGGTAATATCCAAAATAATTAAATCCGGTTTCAGCTCCAGCGCTTTATCAATTGCTTCCCGGCCATTGGCAGCTTCGCCGCACACTTCTATGTCACCGCGAGTCCCCAGAATCACACACACGCCTTTGCGCACCGATTCGTGATCATCGGCGACAAGAATTCGCAGGGTTGCCCGCTTTTCCAAATGTGTGGACCCGTATTACTTCTACTGAACGTCCTCGGGCTGAAGGCGGGCTGGTTCCGCACTTGCCTAATCGGTTGCAGATTGACGATACGCCGAAGAGTGCAATGCCTTGTCGATCGCTTATGTTTGAAAGGTAGTAGATTATTTCTCGTAAACAAGCCATACGTATATCACTGTAGTCAAATTAGGGTTCGTAGGGCTTCTGCCAAGCGTTGCTTGTGGGCTTTCATTGCCTTACTTCGTAATTCCATCTCTTCGGTTTTTAGAGAACTCTTCTAGCCTCCCCGTGCGTTTATTGAAGCTCAGTCAGCTTCCTTGTGGCCGTAACAAATGCGCCACAATGTGTGGGGTAATCCTTTACACCTTTGGCGCTTCATGCTAGTTTTTTACTCGACCGCCATCCACGCGCCAGCGCCGGGCGGCTAGGGTTCTCATCGAGATCCAGCCAACGTTTTTGTCGCCACACCAGCCTTCCTCTCCGGGAACAAAGACTCGTCTCTCATCGCACTTAGGGTGCCGCCGTGGGCTACGACTGTCTGAAACGGCGAGTTGCTGGCTAAAGTCTTATATGCGTTCAGGGACACAAAGAGGAAACCTTGCTTAAGCTTCGGAAAGTCGAAATCGTCGGCTTCAAATCGTTCTGCGAACGCACCATTGTAACCTTCAGCGGCTCAGGCACAACCTGCATCGTCGGCCCAAACGGCTGCGGCAAGTCCAACGTCGTGGATGCCATCTCCTGGGTGCTCGGAGAACAAAGCCACAAATCCTTGCGCGCCGAGCGCATGGCCGATTGCATCTTTAATGGCACCGTCAAGCGCCCCCCCATGGGCCTCGCGGAAGTCACCATCACCATGGAAGACCCTGAACTCGCTGATGCCGCGCGATTCGTACTGGAGAGCGCTGATATTCAGTCCCAGGCCGCCGCAACGCCCGTCGAGGCCTCTGGACTCTCTAATAACGCTGACGGCCAGAATGTGGCGCTTGCAGTAGACGACCCCAATTACAACACCGAAATTCACTCGCTTGTCCCCGCGCAGTCCCCGGAACAATCGGAAAGCATGCCAGACGACAACATAGACGCTGCGGCTGTTCCACCCATGGCGCCTATATCCGAAGACCGCTCCAAACGCCGCAGAAAAGGTGCGGATAAACCAGTGTTAGCAACCAGACCGGGTGAAGTTGTCATCAGCCGTCGGCTTTACCGCTCTGGCCAAAGCGAATACCTAATCAACGGCCGCACCGGCCGTCTCCGGGACATCCAGGAAATGTTTATGGGTGTCGGCCTTGGTCCGGATTCCTACGCCATCATCGAACAGGGCCGCATCGGCTTGATTCTCTCCACCAAACCGATGGAGCGGCGCGCCATTATTGAAGAAGCCGCCGGCGTAACCAAATTCAAAACCAAAAAACGGCTCGCCGAAGCCAAGCTCGAATCCTCCAACCTCAACCTCTCGCGCGTAAACGACATCGTCGTGGAAGTCGAAAAGCAACTTGGCTCTCTAAAGCGTCAAGCCTCCAAGGCGCGCCGCTATTCAGAAATTCGCGATCAAATGCGCGGCATCGTGCGCCAGATGCTGGCTGGCAAAGCTCGGGAGTTAGACCAGGAAGCGGATCGCCTGGCTGCGCAACTCAGCGAGATGACTGCTGCCGAAACTCAACACGCCACCGACATAAAACAGCAGGAAGACGATCACGATCGGCTGAACCAGCGGATCTACGCGCTCGATGCGGAAACCCGACAGAATCAAAATGTTTTGAACCTGACGGCGCTCGAGGTCGATCGCGGCGAAAATAAAATCAATTTCAATCGGCAACGCTCGGAAGAACTGTCACTGCGGCACACTCAGGTTTCGCATGAACTGAGCCAGGCGGCTGGGCAAGCCGCCGACTGCGAGCGCCGTAGCGCCGCGCAAATCGACGCGGTCACACAAGTACGACAAGAATCGGGCACCTTGACGGCACGAGTCGAAGATCTTGCGGGTCGCGCGCACTCGCGCGCGGCGCTGATCGCCGAGTCCGAAGCACGAATCGAAGCTTTGCGCCGCTCCGAACTCGAAGCTGGCGAAAGCCTGCTGCGTTTGCACGGGGAACAAAAGCAGGCTGAAGAAGCGCTCGTTCACCAAGGGCAGGCACTATACAAGCTCGAATCGAACGAACATGAATTGCTGGAATCCTCCATCAAGGTCCGCGATGACGCCGACACCGCGGCGCATGAATTTGAAGCCGCGACCGGCCAATTGAGCGTACTGAAGCAGAAGGCTGCGGACTGGCAGGCCACCATTCAGGAATTGCGTCAGGAGCAAGAAGCGATCAAGCAGCAGGTCGATGTATTGCGCGATTCTCTGTCCGGCGTGCGTGCTCGCCATTCCACGCTCACACAAATTCTGAACGACCGCTCCTACACTGCCGATGCGGTGCAGAAGCTTTTCGCTGCTAATGAACGCGGCGGCGGGCAGGATTTTCGCGCCATGGGCGTCCTGGCAGATTACGCCGAGGTGGAAGAGCACCACGAGGCGGCCATCGAACAATACCTGCGCGACGAACTTGAGTACGTCGTGGTGGAGACCTACGACCACGCGCGAGCCGGCGTCTCGCTCCTGCGTAACGAAGTGGGCGGGCGCGCAACATTTTTCGTCGATTCCCTGCGCAACCTGCGCCTGGCTGACTACGAGCCAATCATAAATTTCCGTATCGAGGACGGTGTCATCTCCCGCCTCGACAAGCTGGTTGAATTTCGCGATCCCCTGGGCGCGGCTGCCAAACAATTTTTGCCGCGTCTTAAAGCTGCTTACCTGGCCGATAACGCCGGCGCCGCGGAACGCCTTGCTCGCGACAATCCGCAATTTGCTTTTGTCACTCCCGACGGCACTTGTTACCAGGGCCGCATGGTCACCGGCGGACGCGCCGATGAAGCCGGTCCGCTGGGCATGAAGCGCGAGCTTCGCGCCCTGGACGCGGAAGTGATGCAGCTGGAGCACGACGCCAGCGCCAAACAGGCCGCGTTGGAAGCGCTAAACGCCGATTTGCAGCTCGCACGGAAGGCCCTGGAAGACGTCGATTTGCAGCAACGTGACGTGGATCGTACGGTCTTCGCTTCGAAACATCGCCATCAGCAAATGCAGGGCGAACTTGCTCGCCTCGGCCTCGAGCTGACCGTTTGCCAGAATGAGTTGCGCCGCATCCGCCAGGACGTGGATCAAGCCCGCACCCGCGCGGATCGCGCCAAAACAGAGCACGCTACCGCTTCCGCGAACCGCGCGCAGGCCGAAGCCGAAAGAGCCCGCCTCACCGATCACTTGGCCGAACTTCGTGGCTCCATCGAGTCGGACCAGACTGAACTCGCCGCCGGACGCGCGGAGCTAGCCGCCATGAACGAACGCCTCGCCGCTGCCGAGGCTCTCGCCACACGCCTGACCGAAGAGCAAGTCGAACTGGTGCGCCGCGAGGCATCCTTGCACCAGCAACTTAATTCCGTAAACGAGGAACTCGGCAGCTTGGCACAGCAAAGCGAGGAGTTGTCGCTTCAACTTGAGGGCTTGCGCGCCGAAAAGCTGCGCCTCGAAACGCGCCAACACGAAATGGAACAGGAATGGGACGCCGGACGCAATCGCGTGGCGCAAATGGAAGATCACCTGCGCACGGGCCGCCAATCGCTGCAAGAAATGCGCGAACAGCGTAACCACGCGGAAATCGCTCGCGCCCGCAACGATTCCGATCGCCAGCATCTGCGCGAAACTTGCATGGCCGAAGTAAACGCCCAGCCTGAAGACCTGCTCGCCACCGAGACGGCCTTCATGAGCGGCGAGGAACTGGCCGCCGCCGAAATCAGCTACCGCGAAATGAAAGAGCGCATCGACTCCATGGGCGCCGTAAACATGATGGCCCTCGAGGAATTCAACGAGTGCGACCAGCGCTTCACCTTCCTCACCCGCGAGCGCGATGATTTACTGAAATCCATTCAAGACACGCAGCAAGCTATCGCGGAGCTCGATGCCGCCACCAAGGAAAAATTTGAACACGCCTTTCACGCCATCAACAAAAGCTTCTCCGACGCTTTCCATACCATCTTCGGCGGAGGAATGGCGGAAATGCGCCTGACGGAACCGGACAGTTCCGGTGACGCCGGCATCGACATCGTGGCCTCGCCTCCCGGCAAACGTCTGCAGAATATTCTGTTGCTCAGTGGCGGCGAAAAAGCCATGACTGCGCTGGCGTTGCTCATTGCAATCTTCCGCTATCAGCCCAGCCCCTTCTGTATTCTCGACGAGGTGGACGCGCCGCTCGATGAAGCCAACGTCGGACGCTTCACCCGTCTGATTGGCGACATGAGCGATCAAACCCAATTCATCATCGTCACGCACAATCGCAAGACCATGGAGATGGGCAGCGTCCTCTACGGCGTGACCATGCAGGAGCCCGGCGTTTCAAAACTTGTCAGCGTCCGTTGGGAAGGCGATGCCGAGCCCAAACAGCGCGCCGCAGCCGCTTCCGCCGCATAAATATCAGGCCATCTGGTCGAATAGCTACAAACACGATCATGGCTTGCCGGTTTCCTCGATCACAATTCTCGTTTTGGCCCGCTCGACCCGGCTTCTTTCCAATGTCGGCCATTGGTCGCGCGCTTTGCCTCCCGGCTTCAAATCCTCTGCTTTGAGTCCGATAGACGCCAAGTTTTCGCCATAAATAATCATCAGCTCCTTGCGTTTCTCTGCGTCGAAAAGATGTACCAGCCTCACGTAAATCATGTCCGCGGGCATCACGTATCCTTTCGCGCGAATAAGCGCATCGATGTGCTCGCGATCCGAGCCCGCTTCGGTCGTCTCGTCGCTCGCACGGACCCAGCTGTCCACGTAGAAATCCAACCCGCCAATCGTGACGCGCTCCGGCGAATCATAAGTGTGATGTAACTCAGGTCTCGTCGGAACGTATTGTTCAAACTGCACCCAGTAAAGACGCTCAAGATTCTTTTTCCGGTCCAAGTCGACGAAAGCGTGCAGTTCGCAATCTGCGATGCCATACAGCACCCATCGGTCTGCCCCAACGTATTCCACTGACTGTGGCAACTGTATGCGTAGTTTGGGATCGTGCTCAGAAGTAATCTTATTTCTTTCAACCCGCCGCTCTGGAGACTCGTTCTGGGTCGCAAAAAATGCGCAACAACTAATCACGGCAATTATTTGTCTCAGCACCTTGCACCTCTTCCATGAGTACGCGGTTCATATAACCGAAGTTCCTTCGCTGATGTCCAAGCGTGTCACAAAGGTCTCGCATGTCTTGGCGCAAGATTTTTTGTCACGATTCTTTCCAGAGTTTTCCACCGCTCGGACAATTGACATCGACTCGCTGTACGCTAAAATGTTTTTACTTGGTCGGGGGAAAGTTTTTGGCTGCCATTCCTGCGAGTCGCATCCTGAGTGAAACACATTTTGCCGGCCTCGAGCCTTCCGCTCGTGGGAAGGTCCGCGATATTTATGACCTGGGCGATAAGCTACTGATTGTCGCCACCGATCGTCTTTCCGCTTTCGATGTCATTCTGCCCACACCCATTCCAGACAAAGGCCGCGTACTCACGCAGCTATCCCTCTTCTGGTTCAACCTGTTCAACGACGTAATTCCCAATCACGTGCTGAGCGCCGACCACTTCCCCGCCCCATTTGACGCCTATCGCCACGAGCTTGCGGGGCGCTCCATGATTGTTCGCAAGACGGAGCCTCTGTCCGTCGAGTGCGTTGTGCGCGGCTATCTCTCGGGCTCCGGTTGGAAGGACTACGTAGCCACCGGAATGCTCTGTGGCATTGAATTGCCACCCGCGATGAGAGAGTCTGATCGCCTGCCCACACCCATCTTCACGCCGTCAACAAAAGCCGCGGCAGGCCACGACGAAAACATTTCGTTCGAACAGGTCACTTCCATGATTGGCGAAGAATTGGCTCGCCAAGTTCGCGCCGTCAGTATCGATCTTTACCAACGCGCAGCGGTATACGCGGAGCCGCGCGGCATCATTCTTGCCGACACTAAATTTGAATTTGGGCTTCTCGATGGCGAATTGATATGGATCGATGAAGCTTTTACTCCCGATTCCTCGCGCTTCTGGCCTAAGGCGCACTACCATGCTGGCGGCCCGCAGCCCTCTTTCGACAAACAATTCGTGCGTGATTATCTCCAGCGCATCCGCTGGCCCAAGATTCCTCCGGGGCCCGAGTTGCCTGTTGAAGTTGTAGCAGCCACGCGCGAGAAGTATCTGGAAGCCTTCCGCATTCTCACAGGGCATGCCCTGTAGTGGATCGCGTGGTGGAACGAGTTTGATCTTCTTTTCTATGGAGCGTCTGACGTGAAGGATCAACTGGAAGGGCTGGTCAATCAAATGGTGGAACGCGGCATTCTTTTCGACGAAGCGGTGGGCGAATTCGAGAAGCGCTTTATCAAACGGGTTCTGGATTGTGCCCAGGGTAATCAGTCCCGCGCCGCGGAAGCTCTAGGAATTCACCGCAACACGCTCAGCCGCAAAATTGGAGAATACAAGTTGGACCATAACGGGCACCGCAAATCCCGGTACTGAGCCGCACCTCCCTTCTTGACTCCAACTGAAACCGAGCCAAATAAAAAACGGCTCCCCTTTAGCAGACTGTTACGAAACGAGAGTGATAAAGCGAGTTAGAGCGATGTTCCGAGTGCTGGAGCATCGCTTTTTGTTTTTGGGGAGGCGAGTCACGTTGTCGCCGTGTGATTACTTGGTGGGAGCTGGATCAGGTGGCCTGCAGGGCTGCATGTAGCTTGCGTCCGCCGAGAATGTTCACCATACGCTTCAAATTGTAGGCGGATACGGCCAGACTAATTTCCGTTTGCGCTCCGCGGAGTCCACGCAACAGGAAGCGGGGATGTCCGAAGATCCGGTATTTCAAATTGGCGAATGGATGTTCCACGGTTGATCGTCGCAGCCGCATCGCCTCCGGCGTGGCCCGTTGTTGCATGCGTTGTAGCGCCTCTTCGTGCAGGTGTCGGGTAACGATCCGTCGCGACGACACAGTGCATCGCGATTTCAGAGAGCAGGCTCCGCAGACTTCGGGTTGCGCGGCATAGAGCACGGCACGATCTTTCCGCATTAGTTGTTTGCGGGCGAGAGTCCGCCCGGCTGGACACAGGAACGTGTCGCTCTCAGGTTGGTAAGTAAATTCCGTGCGGTCGAACAGCGTGCCATCTCCGCGACTGTTCACGCCACGGTTGGCAGGCACATGCGGCACGATGCCCTTAACCTCGCACGCTTCGGCCTGCTCTCCATTCGAATAGCCCGCATCGGCAACCACGTGGATCGGCTGCGCAGGCCCGCCCGTCGCTGCCTGCGCCGCTTCCGCCATCGGTTGCAGGCTGCCGTTGTCGCCGGCCTGAACGGTCACTTGCTGCGCCACAATCAACGCGTGGTCGGCATCGACGGCGGCTTGCACGTTGTAGGCAGGAATGAAACCGTGAGTGGTGCGCATGAAGGCAACTTCCGGCTCCGGGTGCCGGTGCAATTGTTCCAGCGCACTGGCCACCGCACTGGGGTCGATGACCACCTCGTCTTGCTCATCGCTCTGCTCCAACTGTTCCAGGTAGCGTTCCAGCGCCTCACGCTCGCGCACACTTTTCACGCTGCTGACAGCCTGGAACTTCGAGCCGTCGATGGCGACCCATTCGCCCTTCACCAAACCTACCGAGCGCGCCAGCCGCACCAACTCGGCTCCCGCTGCGGTGACGCCTTCGCGATGCATGCGCCGAAACTCGGCAATCGTCTTGTGGTCTGGCGCCAGCCGTCCCAGCAACCACATCAACTCAATGTTCCGTCGGCACTCCGACTCCAGTCGCCGCGAGGAACGGATCTGCTGCAAATAGCCGTACAGGTAGAGCTTCAGCAGGTCGCGGGGATCATAACCAGGCCGCCCAGTCTCGGCCGCCTCAGCGCGCACAAATCCCAAAGCCGCCATATCCAGCCGATCCACAAACACATCGATGACGCGGCACACGTGATCGTCCGGAATCACCTCTTCCAGACAGACGGGAAACAGCGTTCCTTGAGTCCGGCCTTCGCCTTGTACAAAGCCCATAAAAAAATGCCCTCGCTTTCACGAGGGCATCTTCTCATTTATTTTCGGCCACTCAACCGAGTTTCGTAACAGTCTCCATTTAGGGAGAGCCGTTTCAAAACTAAACGTTTAACTACGATCTCTGATTTACTGCGGTTTCTTGGTAGCCGGACGTCGAGCTGCCGGTTTCTTCGCGCCTTCCTTCGGCAGATCCTCTTCCTTCACCTTGGCCTTATCGAAGTGCAACATGAAAGCGGGATCAGGATCAAACGAGACCAGTGTGCCGGTAAAGTGCACCGCCCCGTTCTTTTCCAGTTTCGCCGCTTCAGGCTGCCCCACGACTTTCACGTCCATGTTTGGTGTGCTGGCCGATTCAAATTCGGCCTCGCTGGTTACGAACGCAACTTTCAGCGGTACGGAATCGGTCCCCGGCGTAACCTCGATGACTTTGCCGGGCACCTCTGGGAATTCCAGTCCGCAAGCCGCTAGCCAAGTGACCTTAGCCTTGTCCCCGCCAGCTTTGAGATCTTCGACAACCGACCTCATGGTCATGTCTTTACGCGCCGCCGTAAGGTCGTCCGCGCTTGGCAACTTGTAGCTCTCGGGACGGTCCGGCGAGCTGCTCGCCAACTGTAGCAGTTCGTTCAGCTCCGCATCGGTAAGATTGTCGCAAGCTGCCTGTTGGTAATTTACGATCAACTTGCGCAAATAATCTTTCACCTTGTCGGATTGCGCCTTGGTCGCGCCTTTCGCAGTCACCGCGCGAGCAATGGACCAGAACGCATTCATCTGCTGCGGAGGCGTCATCGCCATATAAGCGAGGCCCAGGCGGTAGCTGGTGATAGCGTCATCCGGATTCAGCACTAGCACCGCCTTGTAGTGTTCTACGGCGGCATTGTAATCCTTCAGAACCATCCCGGCCTGCGCCGCCGTTGCATGGAAATAAATTTGTATTTGTTTTTTCTGGGCCGCGAACGCGTCCTCACTCATAGCGTCAGGTTTTTTGACTTCGTCCAGAGCTTTCAAACCAGCCACCGCCGCGGCCAGCGCGCTCTTCGCCAGCGCCGGATCCTTGGCGGCGGTATTAGCGTTCGCCGGATCGGCGACCATCGCGTTGTAAGCGAATGCGCGAGCATACAGCGCCTGGTAACGTGCCCCAGCATCTACCTTTTCGCCCAACGCCACCACTTTGTCGCTGTACTCGATTACCTTCGGGTAGTTTTTCAGCTGGCTATAAGCCTGGTAATACAATGGATAGATATAAATCAGCAGCGCGGAGTTCGGATACTTGGCCACAAAATCGTCCAGCGCCTTGATTTGCGAAGTCGGATTTTTGTCCGCCGCGGCAGCCTGGTAGGAGTTGTACTCCGCCATGGTATACTGCGGTTTGGCACCCGCATCTTGCCCCGCAGGCGGGGCTTGCGTCGCCTGGGCCATTGTGCCGACCGCCGCACTAAGATTAATACTCAGCGCCGCGATCATCGCGAGGCCTACTATCTTTTGTGTTCCATTCATTCCGATTTCTCCTCGCTCAAACTACAACCTTTGGGACTCTATTCCCGTTCGTCCTGCTTAAGTGCTACCCGGAATTTCTGCTATCGTTTGGAAAACTCTGGGATTATAGGGAAGACGCAGGGCCTCCGCAAGTCGTTACGTACCTGAAAAATAATCTACTGAGATTTTCGAGTTTCCGTCCAGCGTTATCAGTTCGTGATTCGTCAGGCGACTGGAGGTCGGCCTCCAATGTCAAGATGAGTTTCGCATAAAAACCGTGGCCTGCGAGAGAAAGAATTTGGATGCCTCTAACACATAAGCCGGGTGCTCAGACCGCTGAAAAACCCCTTAGTGCTGCCGTCGCCCTGGTTACCGGCGGCAGCCGCGGAATTGGCCGCGCCATCGCGGCGCGTCTGGCGTCGTTGGGAGCGGCCGTAGCTGTTTGCGGCCGCGACGCTAACGCCTTAAATGACGTGACGGCCCAACTGGCTGGTCTGGGAGGTCGCATATTTTCCCACGTTGCGGATGTAACTCGTGCCGCCGATGTGGCAGCTCTGGTGGCAAAAACCGAATCCGCTCTCGGTTCTATTACCATCCTCGTAAACAACGCTGGCATCGGGGTTTTCGGTCCCGCACACGAAAAATCTGAAGAAGATTGGGATCGCGTGTTGAATACCAATTTAAAAAGTGTGTTCCTGGTTTCCAAAGCGGTCGCGCCAGGGATGATCGGCCTCAAGCGCGGCGATATCGTCAACATCAGTTCCCTGGCTGGAGTAAACGCCTTCAAAGGTGGCGGTCTGTATTGCGCTTCAAAGTGGGGCCTCCAGGGCCTCTCGGCGTGCATGGCCGAGGATTTGCGCGGTTACGGGATTCGCGTCAGCACCATTTGTCCAGGTAGCGTAGCGACAGAATTTTCCGGCACTAGCCCCAAAGACCCCGCCAAAGTTTTGTCGCCGGATGACGTGGCTCACGCCGTGGAAACCATCGTGACGCAAAGCCCGAAAAGCTTTATAAGCCAGCTGCAGATTCGCCCCTTAAGTAAACCCTGACCGCCTCCATCACAGCGCGAGGAGATCTTTCCGTTCATGCGATTCGCGGTCCCTCTCGACTTTTAATTTTAGGTTTGACAACTGTCGTTATAACGACTATAGTGCCCTGTGAGTTCCTCGTCCAATAAAAGCTCCGATGCCCGTATGGAGGCCGGCTTGTTTGTGGCCTTCATGCAAATCGCCGATACGTTCGGGGCTCAAGCCGAACAAGTAATCAAGACCGCCAGCCTAACCGCGGCGCAATACAATGTCCTGCGTATTCTTCGCGGCGCCGGTCCCGCTGGACTGGCCTGCCGCGAAATCGGTGCACGCATGATCTCTCGCGATCCGGACATTACCCGCCTGCTGGACCGCATGGAAAAGCGCAATCTCATCACCAGAAAACGCCAGAGCGATGACCGTCGCGTGGTGAAAACTTTTGTAACTCCGCACGGTCTCGAACTTCTTAAAATTCTTGATCGCCCCGTGAACGCCTTGCACAAACGGCAATTCCAGAACGTCTCGCCAGCTAAATTAAAAGTGCTGGCTGCGATGTTGGAAGAAATTCGCTCGAAGCAAACTGGTCAAGAGGCTGATTGCGACTCGCACACCGGTGCATCTGATAAATCGAAGCAAAATGATTCAAAGTAAGACCCAGCCAACTAAAAGGAGAACACCGGTGAAGAATCTCTCAACGAGAATCATTTCCAGCGCGGGAATTGCCGTCGTGGTGCTACTCAATTGCGCTCCGGGCTTTGCGGCCACTACTGAATGGAAAATCGATCCGCAACACAGCGCCGCGCAGTTTTCCGTGCGCCATCTGGCCATCTCCACCGTCCGCGGCGCCTTCAGTAAAGTCACGGGCACGGTATTGCTGGATGATCAGGACATCACCAAGTCCGCGGTAAGCGTCACCATTGACGTATCCACAGTCGACACTCGCGAACCGGCCCGCGACAAGGATCTCCGCAGCGATCATTTCTTCGACGTCGAGCACTTCCCCACCATGACTTTCAAATCCACACGGGTCGAGCAAGTTTCCCCAGGCAAACTCAAAATAACCGGCGATCTCACCATCCGCGGCACCACCAAGCAAGTTGTCTTGGACGTCGACGGACCAACCGCTCCCGTAAAAGACCCTTGGGGCAATCAGCGCGCGGCCGCGAACGCCACCACCAAGATCAACCGTCAGGACTTCGGCGTGAAATGGAACGCCACCATGGACAATGGAGGCGTGGTGGTCGGCGACGACGTAAACATCACCATTGACACGGAGATGATCAAACAAGTCCCTAAATAGATTATTCCGTTGCGCAAGCCCCAGCGATTGAGGACGGCCAATCAGTAGAGGTACTCTAACGAATAATTTCCGATTATCAAACCGAAAGGAGAACATTATGAGCATCAAAGTTCAGGTGATTTTCTACAGCATGTACGGCCACATTTACAAAATGGCCCAGGCGGTCGTCGAGGGCGCGAAGCAGGTGTCGGGGGCGGAAGTTTCGTTGTATCAGGTCGCGGAACTCATCCCCGATGACGTCCTGGAAAAATACGGCGCGAAGGCTGCCAAAACCAGCTTTGCGAACGTCCCAATAGCTTCGGTAGATAAGTTGCCCGAAGCCAATGCAATTATCTTCGGCACTCCGACGCGCTTTGGCAACATGGCCGCGCAAATGCGCAACTTCCTCGACCAGACCGGCGCGTTGTGGGGCAAGGGTGCGTTGGTCGGAAAAGTTGGCAGCGTCTTCGCTTCAACTGGCACCCAACATGGCGGCCAGGAAACCACCATCACGAGTTTTCACTCCACGCTTCTACACCACGGCATGGTGATCGTGGGTGTGCCATATACAGAATCAGGACTGACGTACATGGACGACATCACTGGTGGGACTCCTTACGGCGCCACCACTTTGGCCGGAGCCGACGGTAAGCGCCAGCCGAGCGAAAATGAATTGAAGATCGCGCGCTACCAAGGTAAGCACGTAGCCGAAATCGCTACCAAGCTGGCTCGCTAGATTTTTCGTCCGAGGCCACTCAGCTTTGAATAGCGAAAGGAATCGTCATGCACAAGAGGGCCCCCACGGATTTTCCGGTACACGACTTCATCACCGAGCGCTGGAGTCCGCGCGCCTTCAGCGACAAATCCGTCGCGCCCGATGTGCTGGCTAGTCTCTTTGAGGCTGCGCGCTGGACCCCTTCCAGTAGTAACGAACAACCTTGGGCATACATTGTCGCCACCAAAGACGATCCAGAAAATTTTGCCAAGCTAGTCAGCGTGCTGGTCCCCGGCAACGTAACTTGGGCGCAACACGCCCCTGTCCTGGCCCTCGCCGTCGCTGAATTGGCATTCGCGAAGAGCGGAACGCCAAATCGCAACGCACTGTACGATGTCGGCGCGGCCAGCGCATGGCTCACCGTCGAAGCCACCTCCCGAGGCATATTCGTTCATCAAATGGCGGGCTTTGACCACCAGAAAGCGCGGGACGTTTTCGGAATACCCGCTGGCTGGGAGCCGATTGCCGCCATTGCGATTGGTTATCCGGGCGATCCGGAGTCGTTGCCGCAACCCTTACGCGATCGCGAAGCGGCGCCACGCACTCGCAAAGCGATCTCCGCGTTTGTGATGTCCGGGAGCTGGGAAAAAAAAGCGCCGTTCCTGCCCTGAAATTTAGGTTAAATTTGACCGCATCAAATGAACAGCACACTCGAATTCCTGGTCCGCCATGGATACCTGCTTCTCCTCGGCTGGGTATTTGTTGAGCAGATCGGCCTTCCTGTCCCTTCTGTTCCGCTGCTTCTCGCCGCTGGCGCCTTGGCGGGCGCGGGCCGCATGAACATTGTCGCCGCGCTCCTCGTCACCATGTTCGCGGCCCTCTGCGCAGATTCCCTGTGGTATCAACTGGGCAGAGTCAGAGGCATCGCGATCCTGCAGTTGCTCTGCAAAATTTCATTGGAACCGGACTCCTGTGTGAGACGCACCGAAGGCGTTTTTTCTCGCCAGGGCGCTCGCTCACTCATCTTTGCAAAATTTCTTCCAGGGGTCGGCGCCGTGGCGCCGCCCCTCGCAGGCGTCTTTCACATGCGTCTGGCGCGTTTCATGATGTTCGATTTGATGGGCACGCTGCTGTGGGCCGGCACATTTTTGGGCGCAGGGTTTGTATTCAGCGACCAGATCGAACAAATCACAGCACATCTCGCTTATTTCGGCCGCCACCTGGGCATTGTGCTGTTCACGGCTTTCGCCCTTTATATCGCGTATAAATTCATCGCCCGCCAAAGATTCCTTCGCCAACTGCGCATCGCGCGCATCAGCGTCGGCGAACTAAAAGAAAAAATCGATGCAGGGGCAGAAATCGTCATCGTCGATCTGCGCCACTCCATGGATTTCGAAGCCGACCCACAAACCATCCCAGGCGCATTTCGCATGGATGCCGCAGAACTGGAGGAGAAGAACGACCGTCTGCCCCACGACCGCGACGTCATCCTTTATTGCACTTGACCAAACGAAGCCACTAGCGCCCGTGTGGCGCTGCTCTTACGCAAGCAAGGGATCAGGCGCATTAGGCCACTGCAAGGCGGCCTTGCCGCGTGGCGCGAAAAAGGCTACCCACTGGAAGGCACAGCTCCATCAGTGAAACTCGTCCCCATCGAGCCAGCGCTCAAATAAATTTGTGGAGTTTCGGGTTGACACCGTTAGCCCGTACGGAAAACGCTACAGCCGCGGTAATACAATCCCGCCCTGCGATTGATACTTTCCCTTCTTGTCTTTGTAGCTGATCTCGCAATCTTCGTCGGACTCAAAAAAAATCACCTGACAAAGCCCTTCATTTCCATAAATCTTCGCCGGTAACGGCGTGGTGTTACTGATCTCCAGGGTCACAAATCCTTCCCATTCCGGCTCAAAAGGCGTCACATTGACAATAATGCCGCAGCGCGCGTAAGTGGATTTCCCTAAACAAATCGTCAACACGTTCCGCGGAATCCGAAAATATTCAATCGAACGCGCCAGCGCGAACGAATTTGGCGGAATGATGCACACGTCTCCTTTGCAATCCACCAGCGAGCGCGAATCGAAATTCTTGGGATCGACAATCGTGGAATTCACATTCGTGAAAATGCGAAACTCGTCGGCAACCCTGATGTCATAACCATACGACGACACCCCGTAGCTGATGACCCCTTCCCGCACTTGCCGGTCCGTAAAAGGCTCAATCATTTTGTTCTCCAGCGCCATGCGCCGGATCCAGCTGTCTGGCTTAACGGACATTCACTTCCTCCTGGAAAAGTTCACGATAAAAATTTTGCCATATCATTCAAAAAATTAGCCGCTTGCCGCAAAGGAACGTCAGTGTAGTGTACGCCCTGACGTCTTGACAACCTGCGCCGCACCCTCTAGCATCTGCCCACGCTCCCGGGAGGTTCCTTTTGATTAAGTTGGACATCGTTAACGCCGTGGTGACCAAGACCAACATCAGCCGCACCAAGGCCGAGCAGGCGGTCGAGACCGTGTTTGAATCTCTCAAGACCGCCTTGGGCCGCGGCCAGCGCATTGAATTGCGCCGCTTTGGGGTCTTTAGCGTGAAACCTCGCAAAACCGGCATTGGCCGCAATCCACGCACAGGGGAAGAAGTCAGCATCCCTCCGGGAAAAGCCGTGCGCTTCAAACCGGGCAAGGAATTGCAGGGCCTGGAAGGCACCAAGCCCGCTGAGTCGGCTTAGTCAAATTATTTTCGAGCCGACTTTCGCTTCGCTTGATTCTTACGCAACTTCAATAGCACTAACCCGGTTAGCCTTTGCGTTCCCGGGTCTCGCGGATGCTCTTCCGTAGATACCACTCCAAAACAAAATAAATGATGACGGCGTATACCACCCACTGAAATACCGGAACAAGAAACATGTCGCCTATCAGCTCCCCGTAACCCGGTCGTACCACCCCGATCCACGACTGCATCACACCCAAACTTGGTTGCTGCGTTAGTCGTATCGCTTCCCACAGCCATAAATTCGAGTGATGATTTTGCGAAGCTGCCAATGCGCCCGGCAGATACCATAAATATAGCCGTACGAGGAGCGCCTCCACCACCAGCCCGATGCCAAGAGCCGCGAGCAGGGTTCGCCCGCGAATTTTAGCCACCACACTCATTCCGTTCTTCACAATAAAAAGTCGCATCCCAAATAAAGACAGCCCGACTACAAATAGATTAACCGCACAACTACAAACTCTGGGCACTGCCAAATTCCGACTGACTGGCGCGCCCTCCACATCTGTGCTGTACTGTTATTTCACCGTTTTCAAGGTTCGTCATATCATTCGTGGCCACTCGATCCCCAGAAGGCACCACTCAACCAGTTCCCGTCAACATAGATTGGCGCACCATTCCGCCGGTAAGCCGCTATTACGCCGTCATTCAGCCTCGTCCTTCGCGCAAAAGCCTGGCACTGGCTGGACTTCTGTTTCTGTTGACCTTATGCACCTGTCTCGTCGCAGGGGCGCAATTCGCGGTAGCCTTCGCCCACAATGAATCGGTATCCGTGGACGAATTTGTACGAGATTTTAAACTCCTGTATCAACATCCGGCAGCGCTGCTTAGCGGCTTGCCTTTCGCGGTCACGCTACTCACCATCCTGCTAGCTCACGAACTTGGCCATTTTTTCGCTTGCCGCCACCACCACATTCGAACCAGTTACCCGTTCTTCGTTCCAGCTCCCACACTTATCGGTACTTTTGGCGCATTCATTTTGCTGCGCTCACCCATCCGCAATACTCGCGCGCTTTTTGATGTTGGAGCTTCCGGACCCTTCGTGGGATTTTTATTTGCGATTCCAGCGCTGGTCTACGGGGTCTTAAACGCCAGAATCGTTCCAGGCCTGGCCGACCCCGCCAATTCCGACATAGTGTTTGGTGTACCTGTAATCCTGCAAATCCTGGCAAGAATTTTTCACCCTAACGTTTCCGTGGATTTTCTTTTGCTACATCCAGTGGGACGCGCCGCGTGGGTCGGTCTCTTCGCAACCTCGCTGAATCTTTTGCCCGCGGGGCAACTCGACGGCGGCCACATTCTTCGTTCCCTAAGTGCTCGCACTCATCGCCTAGTCTCCACGTTCCTGCCCGCGCTGCTGCTCTTCCTCGGCTTTTTTCGTCATTGGACCGGCTGGTACATCTGGGCCGCGCTGCTGTTCGGACTCCGCTTTCTCCGCGCCGCCCCCATCTATGACGACACCCCGCTCGACCCTGATCGCCGCTTCGCCGCCTTTCTCGCGGTGCTAATATTTTTACTGTGTTTTATGCCCGCCCCCATCATCAACCTCTAAAGAAAACCTTAGCTGTCATTTGTAGCCATCTCTACAGTGACTCCGGTTATCATGCTTGGTCACTTCCTTTACCGGGGTAAAAATTCTATCAACGATGCCGCCGCTCATCCGCACACTGCGCCTCACTGATCTTTTATTTCTGTTCATCGGCTCCGTAATCGGCTCGGGAATTTTTCTCACTCCCAGCCTGATCCTGCAACAACTCTACGGTTCAGTGGGATTAGCCCTGCTGGTGTGGCTCGTTGGCGGCATTCTTTCGCTTCTCGGCGCGCTTACTTACGCGGAGCTCGCCGCCTCTAATCCTGAAGCTGGCGGTCTCTATTGTTACATTCGCGATGGTTTCGGCCGGATCTCCGCGTTTCTTTATGGCTGGAGCCTGTTCCTGATAATTGCCAGCGGCACCATCGCAGCGCTGGCACGCGCGTTCACCCGTTACCTCACAGCAATAATTCCGCTTTCGCCAATCGCCAGTACCGTTGTCGGCGTAGCCATGATCGGGGTAGTGACCGCGGTAAATGTCTGGGGCACTCGCAAAAGTTCGGACCTACAAAACTGGACCACTCTGACAAAGGTCGGCATGATAGTTATCCTCAGCGCCGTGCTGCTGTCCATGGGCCACCATGCCGCCGACCTGCCCCGAGCGCTTGGAACTTCACAACACGGATTTTCACTAATATCAAATTTTGGTCTGGCGATGATTGCGGTGCTGTGGGCCTATGAGGGATGGCAATTCGGCACCTACAGCGCCGGAGAAGTTTTGAAGCCCCAGCAAAATTTCCCCAAAGCTTTCTTGATGGGCTCTCTATTTTTGATGGCTCTTTACCTGATCGCAGTAATCGCGTACCTCGTCGCGCTCGGTCCCGCGGCGGCCACTGTGAGTGACGCTATTGCAGCCGACGCCGTGAGCGTCGTGCTCGGGCCGTGGGCAGGAAAAATCGTAGCCGTCGCTATCCTGGTCTCCACTTTCAGCGCCACAAATAGCGTGATCCTTACCGCGCCGCGCGTTTTTTACGCTATGGCTAACGATAATCTTTTCTTCAAAAAACTTGCCGAGGTACATCCGCGTTTTCAAACCCCCACATGGGCGGTCTTAGCCCTCGGTGTGTGGTCGGCGATTCTTTCCTGCGCCGGCAAATTCGCGGAGCTTGCTTCTGGCGCAATTTTTATCGGATGGATTTTTTACGGTCTGGGCGCCGCGGCAATTTTTCCGATTCGCCGCGCTTCAAAAGGTCTGCCAATTTCCTACCGCGTACCCGGTTATCCATGGACGCCACTGATCTTCGTAATAGTCGCTGCGGCCATCGTTGGCAACGCCATTTTCCTGGCCTTCATCGATCCAAGCCAGTTTCGCTACTTGGCCGTGGCTATCGTGATTTTCTTACTTGGGCTCCCGGCCTATTATTTCTGGCGCAGAAAACAAACTACCGCCTAGTCGGCCTCGTCACATCAGACTCAATGGATCCATATCTACAATCACCGCTGTATCCGGGATTTTATTAGTCTCGCAATGATCGAGCGCTCCATCCAAAAGTTTTGTCAGCACGGCCCGTTTTGGCGACTTCAGCAGAAATTGAAAGCGGTATTCCTTTTTGAGCCGCGCCAAAGGTGCCGTGGCCGGACCCAGAATCCGCACACCTTTACCATTGTGCGGTGAAAAATATTCCGAGAGCTGCCGCGACCAGCGAATCGCCTTCTCCAGATTGGTATCGCGCACGATTACGTTGGCCAGCGAAGTAAACGGTGGATATCCCATGGTTCGGCGAAAATTGGTTTCACGCTCATAAAACGCCAGGTAATCCTGTTTCACTGCATCCTGAATGGCGTAATGTTCCGGATAAAATGTTTGAATCAGCACCCGGCCATGAAGCTCTCCCCGGCCGGCCCGCCCAGCGACCTGCGTCAACAATTGAAAGGTGCGCTCCGCCGCGCGAAAATCCGGCATGCTTAGCAATCCATCGGCGGAAATTACGCCCGCGAGCGTCACGCGCTGAAAATCGTGCCCCTTCGCAAGCATCTGCGTCCCCACTAAAACATCCAGTGCTCCTCCTGCAAACGCTCCTAACGTCTCCTGATATTGCCGCTTGGTGCGAGTCGTGTCGCGGTCCAGGCGTGCGATGCGCGCAGTGGGGAATTCCTTGTGCAGCCGCTCTTCCAGATGCTCCGAACCCTCCCCAAAAAAATAAACATATTTGGAATCGCACTTCGGACAATTCTTTGGCGTCTGCGCCACGAAACCGCAATAGTGGCACTCCAGGCGATTTCGGTTCTTGTGATACGTCATCGAAATGCTGCAATTCGCGCATTGCACCGAAGCTCCGCAACTGCGGCACAACACCGACCAGGAATACCCCCGCCGGTTAATCAGCACCAGCGCCTGTGTGCCGTTCGCCAGACATTCCTGAATCCCGGCACGCAGCTTGGCGGAAATCGAACTGGCCTGATGCGTCTGTTGAAACTCCTCGCGTAAGTCCACGACTTCCACTTTTGCCAGTGCGCGATTTTCAACGCGCGAACCCAGGGTCAACAACTCGTACTTCCCGTTGGTGGCGTGATCATAGCTTTCGAGTGAAGGCGTGGCCGATCCTAGCAACGCCACAGCGTTTTCCATTTTCGCCCGCACGATGGCCACATCCCGCCCGTGATATCGCGGCGTTTCTTCCTGCTTATAGCTGTTCTCCTGCTCCTCATCGACGATGATTAGCCCGAGCCGCTCGAGCGGCGCAAAAACCGCCGACCGCGTCCCGACCACTACGCGCGCTTCGCCGTTTCGTACTCGCCACCACTCCCGCGCGCGCTCCACATCAGTCAGCGCGGAGTGCAGCACCGCCACTCCTTCGAATCGCGCGCCAAACCACGCGCGGCATTGCCGACCCATCCACAACGTCAACGCGATTTCCGGCACCAGCACTAGCGCGGTCTTCTGCCGCGCCAGCGTCTCTTGTATCGCCCGCAAATACACTTCTGTTTTCCCGCTACCGGTCACGCCGTACAACAACTGCACAGCAAATTCGCCCAATTCGAATCGGGCGCGAATGCGCTTCAGCGCCATGTCCTGCTCAGCGTTCAACTCGTGAGCAGGCGGCGCATATCCCACATCAAATGGATCCTCCGCCGGGTCAATCGGCTCCTCCCAGCTGTAGAGCAGGCCGCAGACAAGCATCCGCTCAACCGCGGCACGCGAAAGATCAGCCAATTTCAATACTTGCGGCAGCGGCAGCGGCCCGCGTTCGGCTTCCAGTAATTCTCGTACTCGCGCAGTTTGTGTCTGAAATTTCTCCAGCGCGTTTCCCTGCAACGGCCGAACAGGCTTTTGTGACGCCGCATCTGTGCTGCTTTCTCGCTTTTCAGGCTCTTCCGCCCGCCAGGCAAGAATTGCCTGCATTCTCTGCTTTCTCGCCAGCAGGCTCCGCCGAATCTCCACCAGGCCGCGCCTCGCAAGCCGCTGCAATAGCGCGGTATTCAATCCCGACTTCTCGATCGCGCTCGCGAGCAAAACCCCATTCTTCGCAATCAATTTCGAAAGCAACGCGATTTCGTCCGCGGCAAGTTCCTCGCTAAGTGTGCTGGAGGTCAAATCAACCAGATGCCGCCCGGCCGCGGTAATCGTAATTTGTTGCTGCGTTCGCACCTCAGTTACCGGAGGCAACATCGCGCGAAAAACTTCTCCGACCGGGGCCAGGTAGTACCCGGCGATCCAATGCCCCAATTCGATGAGTGCCGGAGTCAAAGCCGGGATTACATCCAGCACCCTGGTGATCTCGCGAATTCTTGTTTTCTCCGGCGGCCGCTCCGGCAGATCAACCACAACTCCGACCAGCGATTTTTGTCGAAAGGGCACGAGTACGCGCACACCCGGCTGCACCGCGGCACGCAGCTGTTCAGGCACCGCGTAGGTAAACGTCGTTCGCAGCGGCACAGCCAGCGCCACATTACAAAATGTCCGGTTCATAGGTCGGGGTGTAGTTTAACAGGCAGTGAGATCTGTAAAGCGGAAGCGCGTTCTACAAACTGATCAAAAAAATTCCCAAAAAAATTGTGACAATCCCGGCCCACTGCCACTTCGCAACATGTTCCTTTAAGAAAATCGAAGCCAGCCCCACAGTCACAGCGCCATAGAGCGATCCGAGGACGCTCACGATGGCCACTTGTTCCTTTTGCATTCCGCGATTACTGAACACAAACGCGCTGGTATCGAGCAAGCCCATGGCCCACACATACCACCGAACTGGTCCGCGCGGCAGGCCGATAGGCTGCTTCGCCGCCAGCAAAATCAACGCAGTCAGAAACACACTCATCAAACGAATCATCCATACCGCTTGCGGCGCGCCGACCCGCGGTACCACTCGAATCCCCAACAACCAGAACAGCACGCCAAATCCACACGCCGAACAAAGCGCCCACACCACGCCCTTTCCCTTCCGCGCATTTCCCTCCACGTCATCCTCGTGTGGCTCTCGTTCACCCCGTGCTACCAACGCCACGCCCAGCATGGTGCAAATTATTCCCGCTCCTCGCACGGCACGCAGATGCTCGCCCGTTAGCAGCGACAAAATAACTGTCAACGCCGGGTAGCTGGCCGATAGCGGCGCCACCACCGAGAGTTTCCCCACCTCAAACGAACGATAAAGCGACAGCGTAGAAGCGGCATTAATGCATCCGGCCAATACTCCCCAAGCCCATGGCTGCCATCCCGAGCCGTCATGCAAATGTCCCCAACCGCCCAGCCACGGCAGACAAATACTCAGCAACACCAGCCCCGTGGCCTGCATGTAAAACATGCTCCGGAGTGTGCCGATACGATGGGTTGCGAATCGCGCAAGAAAATCCGAGCCGCCCCAAGTTACGGCGGTAAGCAGGCCCAGCAGAATTCCCATGTGGTTAGTTTCTCATCGCCGGGCGGACAGCAAGTTGCCGGAGTGAATTTTTGTGAAATGTTTTATTTCAACGATCAAGCTTGTGTCTGAGCAGACTTCTTCTTCACTTCAAGTCCCAACTCGGCCATTACCTTTTGCAAATCTTTCCACACTTCACTCTTCGCTGCGGGATTTCGCAGCAGATAAGCAGGGTGATAGGTGGCCATCAACTTTCTTCCGCGAAACTCCAGCCATTGCCCGCGAAACTGTGATATTCCCCGCGTGGTCTCCAGTATGGTCTGCGCCGCGATGCTGCCGAGACAAACAATCACCTTGGGAGCCACTAGGTCAATTTGCCGAAACAAAAATGGCGAGCACGCCTCAACTTCATCCCCTTCGGGCGCGCGATTCTGCGGCGGCCGGCACTTCACCACGTTGCATATGTACACCTCACTGCGGCGTAGCCCCATGGCTTCAATCATTTGCGTAAGCAGTTTCCCGGCACGCCCCACGAACGGAAGCCCCTGCAAATCTTCGTCGCGTCCGGGACCTTCCCCGATGAAAAGTAGTTTCGCGTGCGGATGCCCATCGCCAAAAACAATTTTGGTGCGGCCCTTGTGCAGCTTGCATCGTATGCAGTCGCCAATATCTTCGCGAATAGTCTGCAACGTACCTTCCCCAATTTTAGGTATCGCAGTTGTCAGCGGCTGCCGCGTAGGTGAGTCATTCATAGTTTGGGCGTCTTCATAGGCCACGTTGACTAAGGTCTGTGACACGACTTCTTCGAGTGGAGCGTTTAGACCAGCAGGAGCGATGCGATCGCGGAAAAATTCCTGAATGCCAATGTCCTGATAATATCGCAGCCGCAAAGAAAGTTTTTCTTGAAGGTTTTCGGGAAGTCGATTGGTCATAATAGGAATTAAACCACCGACAGACGCTTGGCAGGCTTCGATCGCGATGCTCCGCGCAACCGAACAATTTCATCCAGCACACGCTGCGCTACTTCGGCCTTGCTCATCTTCGGCAACGCCACGTCGCGTCCATCCCGGTAGTACAGCGAAACCACGTTCGTATCATGGTCGAACCCCGCGCCCTCCGCGGCAACATCGTTGGCCACCAGCAGATCCAGATTTTTTGCGGTTAATTTCTTGCGCGCATTTTGCGCCACGTCAGCGGTCTCCGCGGCAAATCCAACAATAAATTTGTCGCCCTTTGCGCGCGCCATTTCCTGCAAGATGTCTACGGTCGGCTCTAATCGCACAGTCAAACTCGCGTCGCTCTTCTTGATTTTCTCAGCATGCTTTTCCACCGGCCGGTAATCCGCTACCGCAGCGGCAAAAATCCCAATCGAACAGCCTGCAAACTCCTTCATCACCGCGGCGTGCATCTGCTCGGCGGTTCGCACGTCCACACGGCGAACGCCAGCCGGCGTTTCCAGCGCCGTAGGGCCGCTCACCAAAATCACCTTCGCGCCGCGCCGTGCCGCGGCTTCAGCCACTGCGTAGCCCATCTTCCCGGAAGAGCGGTTCGTCAAATAACGCACCGGGTCCAGGTCCTCGCATGTCGGACCCGCGGTAACTACCACCGTCTCACCGGCCAAATCCTTATTGGCGTGTATAATTGCCCGCACCGCCGCCAAAATGTCTGCGTGCCCCGCGAGCCTTCCAGCTCCCACCATACCGCAAGCCAGATAACCTTCGTCCGGCTGCACCACATTCACGCCGCGCTCTCGCAGCTTCGCAATATTTTCTTGCGTCGCCGCATGATTCCACATATTCACGTTCATCGCCGGAGCCACCACCACTGGCGCGGTCGACGCCAGGTACAATGTGCTCAGAAAATCATCCGCGATCCCGCGGGCGAATTTCGCAATAATGTCGGCAGTCGCCGGAGCAACCAGCAACAAGTCGGTACGCTGTGCCACCGCAATGTGCTCGATGGCGCTTTCCAGATTCGCTTCGTTCTCAGTATTGCCAAACAGGTCGGTAATTACTTTTTGCCCGGTCAAGGCCGCAAAGGTCAGCGGCGTAATAAATTCGCGCGCCGCCCGGGTCATCACTACTTCCACGCTAAATCCATCTTGTTGCAACAGGCGTACCAGTTCGGCGGCTTTGTAAGCCGCGACTCCCCCGGTCACACCCATCGTGATTCGCATGGTGTCCCTGGCAGCGCCGCGTTACTTACGGCGCTTGTTGCCGTCCTTATCCTCGTCGATCGAATCCGGTTCCACGAAATCGTACTCGAGCAAACTATGATCGAGCTCTTCCACCGCGATTCGCGTCGCTTTTTGCGTTCTTGGATTTTCCACCAATGGTGGCGCGCCGGCCATGATCTGTCTCGCGCGCCGAGCTGCCAGCACCACATACGCAAACTGGCTCTCCGGAGCTTTTGTCAGTACCGTCATCTCAGTCATTCCCCCCCAAACGATGCCAGAAGTTTTTCTACCAGGCCCTGACGCCGCGCTTTGCTACAACGCAGCGCCGTTACAATTGCTTGTACTTCGCGTCCCGCACGTTCCACATCTTCATTCACGACGCAATAATCGTAATATTTTCCAAACTCCGAGATTTCATCGCGCGCTTTTTGCAACCGCCGAGCAATGTCCTCGTCGGAATTCTGTCCTCGCGACCGCAGCCGCCTTTCTAACTCTTGCCGCGAAGGCGGCAAAATAAAAATCGCCACCGACTCCGGCAATTGCCGCTTCACCTGCGAAGCGCCCTGGACATCGATCTCCAATACGAGATCGAGTCCTAATTTTCTCGATTCCTCCAGCCATTTCTTCGGCGTACCATACGAGTGCCTGCCAAACACCCGCGCATATTCGAGGAATTCGCCGCGCGCGATCATCGCTTCGAATTCCGCGTCCGTCACGAAATCATAGCACTTCCCACTCGACTCGGTCGCGCGACGCCCCCTGGTAGTACATGACACTGACGGCATCGTTCCCGCCATTTCCAATATTTTTTGCACCAGCGTCGATTTTCCCGAACCCGAAGGGCCGGACACGATGATCACTAACGGCGCAATCTTTGCCTCCGCAGTCATTCGATGTTCTGAACCTGCTCTCGCAATTTTTCTATGTCTGACTTGATCTCCAGCGCCAGTCCGGTAATTGCCAACGCCTCCGCGTCCACACCCGGGGTCTTCGACAATAGCGTGTTGGCTTCGCGATTCATCTCCTGCAAAAGAAAATCGAGCTTCTTTCCCATTTCGCCGGCTCCGCGCAGCAATCCCGCGAATTGCGCGACATGACTTCGCAATCTTTCCAGCTCTTCGCTGATATCGCTGCGTTCCGCAAGTAGCGCGGCTTCCTGCGCGAGTCGCGCCGGCTCCAGGGAAACTCCGTTCAACAATTCCGCGAGCCGCGCTTCAAGGCGCCGCGCAAATGCCGGCCGCAGCGTCTCCGCCAGCACGCGAACCTCATCTGCTTCTTCTTCGATCTTGGTGAGCCGGTTGTTCAGCTCCGCGATCAGATGACCGCCTTCCGCGCGGCGCATGTCATCGAGTTTTGAAAGAGCTTCCCCAAGACACTCCTCGAGCGCCCGCCCAAGTTTTTCCTGACTCTCTTCCGATTGTGGTGTGGCGATGCCTAATCCTGAAATCACGCCGGGCAGACGCAGCAGCGCCACCACATCGACATCCGCAGCTGCACGAGTTTCCTGCCGCAACGCTTCCGCCGCACGCATATAAGCCCTTACCAATTCTTGATTCACCTGAATCGTCGCAACCGTGCGCGGCTCGGCGCTGACTTGGAGTTCCACGTGACCGCGATGGATACGTTCTCGTACCATCTGCCGCAACCGCGGCTCGTAAAGTTCCAGCCCCTCCGCCAGTCTCATTTTCAAATCGAGAAAACGATGATTGACGCTTTTAATGCTGACACGCAATGCCAGATCGGTGGTTTCCGCGCGTGCCTGCGCATATCCGGTCATCGACAGGCATTCGGGTTTCCTAATTGCAGCTGGAGTTTGGCTCATAGAAGTTGTGACTTGACGTTTGTCTCGGATGACAACCTTGCCGGCGCCAGCATGTCATCGTCCGCGAATTGAATATCGTGCAGCCGCGCGTACGTTCCGCTCTTGGCCATCAACTCTGTATGCGTGCCGCTCTCCCGAATCTGTCCGTCTTCCAACACCATAATTTTATTGGCTCGTCGTATCGTCGCCAATCGGTGCGCAATCACGAACGTGGTGCGGCCTACCATCAAGTTGGCCAGCGCTTTCTGCACGAACATCTCGGATTCAGCGTCCAGCTCGGAAGTGGCTTCATCGAGAATCAAAATCGGGGAATCTTTCAGAATCGCGCGTGCAATAGCGATGCGCTGTCTTTGTCCCCCGCTCAATCTGGTTCCGCGTTCGCCGACCAGCGTGTTATAGCCCAGCGGCAATTCCGTAATGAAATCATGCGCCAGCGCCGCTCGCGCGGCCGCCAGCACCCGTTCTTCAGCCACGCCGGTTAGCCCGTAACAAATGTTGTTCCACACCGTATCGTAAAAAAGAACATTTTCCTGGGCGACCATGGCGATCTGGTCTCGCAGTGAGCGAATGGTCACTTCGCGAGTATCCGTCCCATCGATTCTGATTGTGCCGGCGGTCACTTCATAAAAGCGCGGCAGCAGATTCACCAGCGTGGTTTTTCCTGCTCCGCTCGAGCCCACCAAAGCAATCACGTCGCCTTTTCGCGCTTGCAGCGTTACGTTTTGCAAAACCATTGTGGAGCCCGGGCTATAGCTGAAACTAACATGCTCAAATTCAATTTCACGCGCGAACGCTGGCAGAATCTTCGCACCTAGCTGCTCAATATTTTCGGGTTCGAGATCAAGATAGGCAAAAACCTGGGTGCTGGCACCTTGGGCGGCCTGAAACTGCTGATACACATTGCCCATCCGCTTCAGCGGCATATACGCGTTGAACATCGCATAAATAAACGTGAAAAACTGTCCGGTGGTCATCACGTGGTGCTGGATCGCGCCGCGCGCATACAGCAATAACAATGGAATTACGATCGCTCCCAGCAAATCCATCAGGGGCGAAGTAATGACTCCGGCGCGAACCCATCGCATGTTTTCGCGTAACAACCGCCTCGAAGCTTCGCGGAACTTGCGAATTTCAAACGGTTCCATCCCAAACGCTTTTACAACCCGGTTGCCGCTCACCGTTTCCTGCAAAATCTGGCTTAAGTCTCCCAACCGCGACTGGCTGGTCTCCGCAGATCGCCGGATTTTTCTTCCAAATTTATTTACCGGCAGAATCACCAGCGGCAAAAGCAACGCAGCTCCAAACGCCATCTTCCAATTCACCACCAGCAACACACCCACAAACACAAGAAAGGTGAATCCTTTTTGAAATAAATCCGCTAGATATTCACTAAGCGCGATCCGGGTGCGCTCCACATCATTGATCACCGTGGAGTGCAGGCGCCCCGTCGAGTTGTGCTGAAAAAAACCCATCGGTTGCCGGATCAATCGGGCATACACCTGGTTTCGCAGATCAGTTACCGCGGCCTGGCCCACGTACTGGATTTCTGTAGTGCCCAGATATTCGGCAACGGCCTTGGAGAGATACAGGAGCAACAAAGCAAACGCGAACACCGTCCAGACGTTGTGAATCCTCGGTGGAAAGAAATCGTTAAGATAGATCGTTCGCCCCGACCACGGTAACTTCACCAACGCCAACAGCGAGCCCACAGCAGCAGGATTTAGCACCCGGTCCACCGCTGGCGCTACCATCAGCGCCACGCCGCCCTCAGCCAGCGCCACGAATGCGAGCAACAATATTCCCGCGGTTAGCCGCAGCGAGTACGGTCGCACGTACGCCAACAGCCGCTTTAACTGTGGTGAGAACAACGCTGCCACGCTTCAGACTCCCCGAACGACTCTCTTGGTACGCTATTCGCCGCTACAGGGGTGTGTCAAGTTAGTGCACCGTCTGGCAGCGAACTTCTGTAACCCATTACGAAAGCGCTATCCAACTTTTTATTTCTGAATATCTCGGTGCACGACTTTCGCGGTAGTGCCGCGCTTTTCCAGATATTTCTTCACCGCTTCAGACATCATCACCGACCGGTGCCTTCCGCCGGTGCAGCCAAAAGCGATCGTCAAATAACTTTTGCCTTCTCGCGCATAGTGAGGAATCAAATACGACAGCAGTCCTTCGACACGCCGCAAAAACTCCCCGGTCTGAGGAAATGAGCGAATATATCGGCGCACCTTGGGGTCTTTACCGGTAAATTCGCGCAGCCGCGGAACGAAGTGCGGATTCGGCAGAAATCGCACATCAAACACCAAGTCCGCGTCGGTCGGCACGCCGTAGCGATATCCAAAGCTCACCACCGACACCATTAAAGGCCGCTTATCGGGATTTTTGAAACGCTCCGTAACAAATTGGCGCAGCTCATGCACATTGAACTGTGTCGTATCTATAACCACGTCCGCGAGCTTTCGGATCGGCGCCATCAATTCGCGCTCGCGCCGCAGACTCTCACGCACCGAATAATTCTTGCCCAGCGGGTGCGGCCGCCGCGTTTCGCTATAGCGCCGCATTAGCGCATCATCCTGCGCCTCGATGAACACCAGAGAAATGGGATGATCCTTGCGCAAATGTTTGAGCAAAGGAGGCAGCTTCTGCAGTTGAAGCCCCTCGCGCGCATCAATCATCAAAGCCGCGCGCGCAAAATCGCCATCCCCTGCGCCATGCAGCTCCGCAAAAATGGGCATCAACTCGACAGGAAGATTGTCGACGCAATAAAAACCCATGTCTTCGAAGGATTTTAGTACCGTGCTTTTTCCGGAGCCGGAGAGTCCGGTGAGTACGACGAGGTGCCGCGCATCGTGTCTCGTCGACGGCCGTTTCACCGGGGCGCGCGCCTTAACTCTTCACTCGGCGCTGGTGTGTGCTGGGAATTCTCATGTCTTCGCGATATTTCGCCACCGTGCGGCGCGTAACGTGGATGCCCGCGTCATCCAGCTTCTTCGCGATTTGTTCGTCCGTCAGGGGCTTCGTGCCATCTTCTTCTTCAATCATCTTTTTTACTACGCGCTTCAGGGTCAGCAACGACATCGCGCCGCCCTCCGGCCCGTTCACCGATTCGCTGAAAAATGACCGCAACTCCAGCACGCCTTGCGGAGTGTGCGCATACTTACTCGCTACCGCTCTGCTGACGGTGGAAGGATGCACGCCAACTTCTTCCGCCACTTCCTTAATCATCATGGGCTTCAGCGCATCCTGCCCGTGATCCAGGAATTCCCCCTGCCGCGCAATGATGGACTGGCACACTCGCAAAATAGTGTGCTTCCGCTGCTCAATATTCTTCATCAGCTGAATCGCCGCCGTGAACCGCTCTTTCACATAATTTCTTACATCGCGGTCGGAAGCATCCTTAACCAGCAATCGCCGATATGTAGGGCTCAAGCGCAGCTGCGGCATGTCATCTTCATTCAAAAAAGCAACCCATTGATCGTCCACTTTCCGAAAATACACATCCGGTTCAACCAACCGCGGCTCGGTCTTGTTGTAGCGCAATCCCGGTCGCGGGTCGAGCTTGCGAATCACATCCAGAGAACGCTTCACTACCTCCAACGGCCGGTTCAAAGCGCGCGCCACTTCCTTCAATTGATTCCCTTGCACCTGTTTCAAGTGATCGGAAACAATTTGCTGCGCCAAAGTGTTCGTGGGATCAAACGCCTTGATTTGCAGTAACAAGCATTCCCGCAAATCTCGCGCGCCCACCCCTATGGGATCAAAATCCTGCACCACCGCCAGAGCATCGTCCAAATCGTCCTGGGAATATTTCCCGTCTTGCAGCAACTCTTCAACGGACGCCGTCAAATAGCCATTCTCGTCCAGATTTCCGATGATGCTTTCCGCCAGTTCCTGCACCGTGTCCGAACAAATGGTCACACTAAGCTGCCAGGCGAGGTGCTCGCTCAAACCGGTCGGCGAAGATAAAAATTTTTCAAAAGAGGGTCGCTCGGAGACTTCCCGCTCCTGCGATTTTCCGCCATCGCCACCGGTATCCAGATACTGGTTAAAGAAGCTCCCCACGTCGAACTCATCAAACGGATTGGCTTCCGGCTTTTCCGGAACCTTTTCCGTTTCCGCTTTCAGGAAATTTTCGTCGCTGTAATTATCGGTTTGGGTGGGTTCTTCGCTTAACTCTTCAAGCACCGGATTGGCGATCATCTCCTGGTTGATCATCTCCCGCAGTTCAAGACGATTCAGCGCCAACACGCTGACCATCTGCACCAAACCGGGCGTCAAAATCTGCTTCTGCGACACCCTGAGGTTTAGTTTGAGCCCCTGCCACGCCATTCGGTCTTGATCCTCTGTTTCTGACCCGCTAGTTCAATCGGAAATGATCGCCCAGATAAACCCGTCGAACTTCCGCATCGTTGCTCAAGGTCTCGGGTGTACCCTGCGCCATTATTTTCCCATGATTCACGATATACGCGCGATCCGTTACGTTCAATGTTTCCCTGACGTTATGATCAGTAATCAAAATACCTATTCCCGAGCGGCTCAAATCGCGAATCGTTTCCTGCAAATCTTTCACTGTGAGTGGATCGATTCCCGAGAACGGCTCGTCCAGCAAAATGAACGAAGGCGATAGCGTCAACGATCTCGCGATTTCAAGCCGCCGCCGCTCTCCCCCGGAAAGCACATACGCCTTGCTGCTGCGCACCGTCTCCAGGCCCATCTGTACGATCAATTCCTCAAGGCGATCGCGCTGTTGCTCGGGCGTAAGGGGCAACGTCTCAAGCACCGCCAGAAGATTTTCTTCGCTAGTGAGTTGCCGAAAAACGGAGGGTTCCTGAGGTAGATAGCTGATTCCGCTGCGGGCCCGCAGATACATTGGTAGATCTGTAATCTCTTCGCCGTTTAACAGCACACGCCCGGAATCGGGCCGCGTCAGTCCCACCATTATATAAAATGTTGTGGTTTTTCCTGCACCGTTGGGGCCGAGCAGCCCCACAACTTCGCCCTGACCAATCTCCAGCTCCACATCATCGACGACCTTGCGGCCGCGGTACGTCTTGCTTAACTCAACAGCCTGGAGATTCAGCATACCTCGTCATTTCTGGACTTGATGCTTGGTCAAAGTTCGCGAGCCTTTTTCTGAATCGACGATGATCGTATCATCCGCTAAAAAGAAGGTCAATTGACGCCCTGTGGTGGTGCCTTGCGTTCCGTCAAAGAGCGTCGGATTCCCTCCGCTCATGACAAATTTTGCGTCCGCCGCCGTGTACTCCGCGCGCTCCGCGGTAGCCTTGCGCGTCTGCTCGTCCACGACAACTCTGCCGGACCCCACCGCGCGGCTGATTTGCTGCGCGCCGGTAGCAGATTTGGAATTCTTATCGGCGGTGTCTGCGCCATTGCCGCGGGTAAAATACAAATCAAGCAAATCGCTGCGCATCCGCTGCACCTCCGATTGCACCACTACGTTGCCTTCCAGGTGCGCACGGTTTTCCAAATCCATATAGGTGAACGTATCCGAAGCAATGTGCCACAGACTCACTTTCTTCGAGGACTTGTTAGTCGCAGATGCGCCGATGGTGTCGTGCCCAGCCGCCTGGGGAAAGACCGAGCGAACCTTGCCCACGGCATTCAGTTGCTTGCTGTTCTGCAGTAGCTCTATTGAATCGGCCTCCAACACGGACTCGCCCTGCCAAAGTCGCGCATGCCCACTGTAAAGTGCGCGCCCGTACTTGGCATTCGCCTGCATTTTCTCGGCAGTGATATTCGCGGGTCCACTGGAAAATTGCGGTGTCGTCGCTGAGGCTTGCGAGCCTGCCCCGCGCGCTGTAAATGTTCGCGAGCGCACTCCGCCCTCGGCGCGAATATCGCCACTAGCCTGGAGAAAAATAATGTTGGCCGCGCGGGTTTCCGTCGACGCATCCCGCACTATGGCCTGTCCGGTCAGCGTGGTGATCTGGCTGGCACTGACTGCGACCGCATGATCTGCTTGTCCGCTTCGTTCCCCTTCTTTGAACTTCACATTTTCATTCAGCTCGATTTGCGACCAACCGCCATTGGCAAGCAAATGCGCCACACCGCGCTTCGCAGTGGTGATTTGCAACGGAGCGCCAGGCATGTCTCGTTGCGCCTGCACATTTCCATTCGCCGCCAACTGCGTTGCCTTGCCACCAGTAAAATCGAGCACAAACTTGTCAGCACTTAACTTTGTCCGCGTCGCTCTATCTTTGTCCGCATCCAGACCATCGCCCGCCTTTCCAGTTCCTTGCGCATCCGTCCATTGAATCGTGCCCGGCGCCAGCGTTTCTGCCTTCTTTGGCTGGCTGGGCTTATCGTCGCTGCTCTCCGTAAATTCCATACGAGCTTTATCGGTTTCCAGTATTCGAATCTGCCCGGTCTTGGCGTTAGTTTTAAGTATTACGCCTCCATCCAAATTTATTAACTTCGGCTGGCTGATTTCCGGCCACAGTTCCACGGAAGAATTCGCGGCCGTGAATTCCTCATCTTCCGCTCCACTTTTTCGTGAACCTTCTACTTTGCCAGTGGCGTCAAGCCTTTTCAGGCCGCCGTCCTGATCGAACCACGCCGTCAACGCATTCGCGGTCAAGTTCATGGGTCCGGAGGCCGCTGACGACACCGCGTGCGGCCTTTCACCGTGCCCACCCGCCGTTGCGAGAAGCTTTCGCGCGCGAAAATCCTCATCCAGATTCAACGTCATCTCCCCAGCATCCAGCTGCGCGGTTTGAGTTTGCGCATGCGCCGGCCCCTCCAAATGCAGCAATCGTGTATCGCGATCGAAGTCCAGGCTCGCGCCGGTCACATGCACCTCCTGTCCTGCCGTGCCCGCCGGTCCGCCGGTCTGAATCAAAGTCATCTTCACATCGCGCAGCAATTTCATCGTTCCCAGTTGGGAGTTATAGTCCACTCCCATGGCCTCGCCACTTCCCTCCGGAAATTTGAAGGTGACGCGCTCACCCGTATGCGCGGTGCCGCTAATCTGATCGAACGTGACGTTGCGCGTCTCAACGTGCCCCACATGAGTCGTGGTTTCTTTGGCTCCGCGTTTTTCTGCCAACTCCGCCTCTGCGGCCGTTTGCAGCTCGATCTGCACTGTGCCACTGCAATTGATCGCGCCATTGCTTTTGGCATATTGGCAACTGTGCGTGCGAATAACGTCGTGCCGGTCGCCCTGCTGCCCAAAAATGGTGATCTTTACTTCTTCCAACAAGCTGGCTTCCTCATTGCGGAACTCGGTTGATTTGGAGGCTTCCACGGTAAAAATCTTACGGTCGCCATCTACCTTGGAAAATGTCAGGCCGTTGGATTGCCGCTCCACGTTCAGCGGCGCAGCCGGGGGCGCTCCTCTTTTTTGCACCCGTGCAATCACCTTGTGCTGCACATACACGGCAACGGTGGCGAGCGCCAGCAATAGCGCCAGGGTGGCAGACCAGCGCGCGTAACGCGACGCTTCGCTTCGTTTCATATCATCAAGTTAAACAAACTTTTCGAGGTGTGTATACGATGCGGAATTGCCGTGGAACTCTCTGCAAATCCGGAAAATCGCTATTGCTCAGCGAATTTAGTCTTGGCCACGGTATCGGGCAAAACTCCCACATTGGCTGCTGCTACGCTATCGCGACTGCTGTTTTTCACCAGGTACATGGCTTCATCGGCCAGATGCAGCAGCCCTTCTTTTGATCTGGAGTCCACTGGGTAGGAAGCCACCCCCAGACTTGTCGTAACCTTAATATTCAAACCCTCGGATTCCAGCCACTTACTTTCCCGGATCATCTTGTGCAACCGTCGCGCGACATTCAACGCGCTCTCTTTCGAGGTCTGCGGCAACAACAGCACAAATTCATCTCCCCCATAACGAAACGCAAAATCGATCAGCCGGCATTTATTCTTCAGGGCGTTCCCGATTTCCGCGAGCAGCCGAGACCCTACCAGGTGCCCATGCGTATCATTTACCTGTTTGAAGTGATCCAGGTCGATGAACACCAGCGAAAATTCGTAGTTGTACCGTTGCGAGCGGTAGATCTCCGTATCCAGAATAAAACCCATGTGCCGCGCGTTATACAACGTCGTGCAATCATCGGTAATGGTCAGCTCGTGAATTCGCTTTACGTGCCGCGCGTTTTCCAACGCAATCGCGGCAAAGTCCGCCAGCGCTTCCAACAATTTCAAATCCCGGTTGTCGAACCCATCGGGCCCCATGCAATTAATCAGTTCGATCACGCCCAGGCAAGTGTCGCGAAACTTTACCGGCACCGCCACGATGGATTGCGTTTCCGTCTTGGTCTTCTCGTCCACCTGACCAAAAAATCGCGTGTCTTTCGCGGTGTCGGGCACCACTACCGTCTCACCGTTCTGGGCCACCCATCCCGCGATTCCCTGCCCAATCTTGATACGCACATCTTTCAGCGACGGCGACGCTTTGCCCACTACCAACTCGAAATACAATTCCTGCTTGGCCTCGTCCAGCAGCAGCAGCGACCAGTTGTCCGGGCGCAGAAATTCGTCGATCTTCTCCATGATGGTGCGGAGAACCTGATCGAGCTGCAACGACGACGTCAGCGCCTTCCCTAACTCCTGGAAAATCGCGACTTCTCCGGCTTCGCGCTGTTCATTTGAAACAGACGCGTTGCGGCGTCGTTCTATGGCCGGAAACTGCTTCACTTCCTCCACGCGTGTTGAACCTTGATCCTTTATAGGTATGGCTATCCGTGCTCGTCGACAACCCCGGCGATTCCAGAGACAGTTCTACGCCGAAAAAGCGACTTCCTGCCAGTATAGGCGTCTCGCAAAAACCGCCGCAACACTCTCGTGGGACGGGCGTCACCATTTCGCCATCCCTCATTGACTCCAGCGAACCCCCATGGTTGGCGATGCTTTCCGCGAACGTCACAATAACGCGCTGAAACCCATTAATTGACAAGTTCGTAAACTTGCAGAATAATCCGCCGATGCAAACCCTTGGCCTCACGGATTCGGCTCCCCGAACGGAAGGTCGCCTCAAAAGTTTATTCTGGCCCTTCATTAAAACTGGCGACGACGTAGATTATCTCGGGACGCAAGGGTTCTGGGTTTGCACCTTTGTTGCGATTTTGTCATTCGTAGTGTCCGCATTTAGCGGTCACGAGATTGTTGGCACGATGGTATTGCTAGTTTTCTTTTTGGGCGGCGTAGGCGTGCGCGAACACAGCCGCTATGCCGCAGCCATAGTGGTGATTTTGTATCTGCTGGACACGATATCTGCGCCAAGTGCCTTACGAGTTGCTGTCGCGGCCGCCCTGTTTTCCAATCTCCGCGCGACGTGGATTGCCTCCACATGGAGTCCCGAATCCACTGAAGCTATCCCTCCCCCGCGTTTGGCGGAAACGTGGAGTGACAAGTTCTCCGACACTATGCCCGCGTGGCTCTGGCCGAAAATTCGAGTTCCCTTCTACGTTTTATCCATCGCGTTTTTGATGCTTGATGTTCTGGGAGTTGTCATGATTCTTCGCCGTCACGCTTAAACCTCTCGAAACAGTAAATCCCTATGAGTTTCGATTCGTTCAGGCGACCGGGACCACATTCCTTTCTTTGTTGGCCGACTCCACGCTCACGGCCATTTTATATTCAGTGCGTAAATTTCCTGCGTTCCGATATCGCGGGTAAACACTATTGAACCGTCCGGCGCGGTGGCAATCTCTGGAATCTCCTCGATTGCGTCCACCACTCGCCGAAGACCGCTCAAACTTGTGATGGTTTCTACCTTCCCTTCCGACAAACGGATACGTTTCGCCTGCGGCTCCGCGCCACCGGTCGTAAAGTAGAGGTACTTTCCATCGAGCGAAGCGGACCACGTCACAAAGTTGCCGGAAAGTAGTTCCGACCATTTTTGTGACTTAAAATCAAAATACAGTAACTTTGTAGATGCCTCCCCTCCCGCTATTAGTCCATCTTGCCCGACCCATATTCCTCCGCCTTTCCCTTCGGAAGACGGTACTACCCTCAACTCCTTGGTTCGTAAATCGAAAGTCTGCAAATAACTTTGGTGTCTCTCTGCCGCCGGGCGGTCGTATCCATAGAAAGACGTAAATAGCAGCACGTTTCCGTCCGGCGACCAATTGGGAGCCAGGGAATGCTCCGCTACTTTTTGTGGCACCCCGCCATCTGCTCCCACCACATAGATGTCGTATTGAGCGCTGGTAAAAGCCACCTTGTTTCCGTCGGGAGAAATAGATGGGCCTTGCACCTTCAAGGGAGGATAAGTAAGTTGCGTGCGCTCCGTTCCATCCGCGTGGCTGCGCCACAAGCTATGGTCCGGGTAAGAGGTGTACGTCACCCATTTCCCATCCTTGGAAAACGTAGGGTCGATCGCCGAAACTCCGCCCAGAAATGGCAGGAATTGTTGGGTCTGCAAATCAAAGTGAACAAGTTCACCCCGGCGCTTGGTGCCGATTGCAAAAATTTGATTCCCGTCATGACTCAGCCCCGCGCCAGAATATTCAAGCGGTCCGGCAGTGAGTCGAATGGGCGCTTTGTTCCGGCCGAAAAATCCCGTTTGCATCGGAAGCGCCCAAAGATCTGAGCCTTGTCGATGCTCAGTTTCATACACCAAATATTTTCCGTCGTGAGTCCACGTGCTACAGCAGGGCCGCCCATCCTTACCTGCGCTTAGGATCGTCCGGAGACCGGCTCCATCCGCTCCGCTTTCCATCAATTTCGAGGAAGCCCATCCTCGTGTATATAAAGTAGCCGCCACGTTCTTCCCGTCAGAAGACACGCTGGGGTCTTGGATATATCCATCCATGGAAGCCAGCAAGTGCGGGTTCGAGCCGTCTTTCTCGGCCGCATACAAGTCTCTGTAATTAACGAACAAAATTCGTCCATCGGGAAAGAAAGCCTCGTCACTTCCCGCGAGGGTGCCCAGACGGCGAGGCTCGCCGGCCGGAATCGGAACCAACCATAGGGGATAAAGACCGTCTTCATATCCGCCGGCAGAAACGAGCAACGCCGAATTATCCGGTGCAACTCCAGCGACCCATGGATTCGCAACCCGTGTATCCACCAGCGATGTTCGGCCGCCTGTCGTCGAGACTTGCGCGATCTTCCAGCTCCCGTTCGGTCCTTCGTCGAAATAGACTCGCGATCCATCGCTAACCAGTTGGCCAGTCTTCGGCTCGCCGTCATCCGTGAGTTGCGTAACCGACTCCACAACTGGAACCGCGGGCGCCATCCTCAACCACGCAATCGCGCCTGCAACGAGCGCCGCAAAAAACACTGCCGCAGCCACCCATTTCCATGTTCCCGACGACGCCGCGGTCCGCTCGACAGCGGCTTGTTCAACCGCAGCGCGCCCAGAAGCGGCCGACGTCACTTGGGTGAAATCCGAGAGCGCCTCCAACGCGAACGCCAGATCCGATGCCGACTGAAATCGCCTCTCCGGCTTTTTCTCAAGGCACCGCTGCACGATTCGCAATAGTCCCGGTGAAAGGCCTTCCGTACTCGGCAGAATTGCCGGGGGATCCTCGTGCAGAATGGCCGTCATCGTCTCCGCCGACGTTGGCTTCTTGAATGCTCTCTGGCGCGTCACCAATTCGTACAAGATCGCCCCAAATGCAAAAATATCCGCGCGATGGTCAACTGTTTCGCCGCGCACTTGCTCCGGCGCCATGTACCCGGCAGTACCCATCACCTGTCCCGGCGTTGTTTGATCGTGCGCCGTCATCGTGTCGCTGTCTTCCGGGAGTATCAACTTCGCCAGACCAAAATCGAGGATCTTCGCCCGCGCGTCCCTGGTGATAAAAATATTTTCTGGTTTTAGATCGCGGTGCACGATTCCTTTGTGGTGTGCCGCCGCTAATCCGTCTGCGACCTGCACCCCGTAATCAATGGCTTTGCGCGTAGGCAACGCGCCGTGCGTCAATTCCTGACGCAGTGTGTCGCCTTCCAGCAACTCCGAGACAAGATACGTCGTGCCTTCGAAATTACCGAGCTGGTAGACCGCTAGAATATTGGGATGGTTGAGGGCCGCGGCGGCCTGCGCTTCTTGCTGGAATCGCCGCATGCGTTCAGGATCTTGCGAAACAAATTGAGGCAAAACTTTGATGGCAACGTCGCGTTTTAAAACTGGGTCACGAGCGCGGTATACCTCTCCCATCCCGCCCTCGCCCAACAGGCTAAGAACCTCGTAGCCATCCAGTTTCGTACCTGCCGCCAACGCCATAGACACGCGGATTATACCTCTCGCTTCGGCTATACCCTCAGCAGTCAAACCACATGTGTTCGCGAACAATTACCAGTTCGTTTTGGTTGTGGGCTTAATAAGGCGGAAGGAAATGATACTTACTGGACATTTCGCGAATCAAACTACCGCGCCATCGTCAGCGTGGACGCCCGTCCCGCCTCGTCTGCACTGCTCTCGCGTACTTCTTAGAACTCCAACACCCGCCTTCGCAGGATCAGCGCGCCTCGACTGGCGCGACTCCGCGCCGCAGCCAGCACCCTCGCGACAGGTTTCTGCCACGTGTGGTGAATGACCGACCCGTCGCGTTCTTGCTCCAACGCCCGCATATCCTCGTATAGGTCTGTATCCAGGCTGTTTTTCAGCTCCGCAAGCTCTTTTGAAGCCTGCTCACTGTTGTATCCCCTCTTCTTCAGGTGCCCCGCTGTAAAGCGGTAATCCCGCACTACTTTAAATCCGGAGCGCCGGGCCACCGCGCTTACCAGATATTCGATTCCCCATCCCAGTCGATTCACGCGCGGGTCCACTCGCGGCATGTTTCCCATTACCTCGGAGCGGATGGCCCAGTAGGAATTATCCGTGGCCGGAACTTCGTAAACACCATTGGCCAACTTCCGCAGCGATGCTTGCCGATAAACGTGTGGATTGAAGTCTACATTTGGGGCGTATACGCCCACTCCGCAGTTAGCGATGTAACGCGCGGCCTCCGTTAGCACCTGCGGAATCTTCGTCGGCCAGAGGTCCGCCTGAATATGCAAAAAAACGTCGCCGTCAAATCTCTCCAGAGCCGCGTTCCATTGGTCGGTAAAATACCCTTCATTGCCGATGTGCTGCCAGTGCGGATGCCGTGTCCGGAGGCTGTCGTCGGAGTTGATCACCACGGTCTCGCAGTGAGGACGAAACATCGCCTCCAAATTGGCGGCGTGCTGCTTTTTCCCAGGCCAGTTGAATATAAATGTCTGTATTTTCATGACCCTGTTGTTTCCAAGGCCGAAGGCTCGCGGTATTAACCCTCTTTAAACTACAGTCAGATACCGACGGGCTGATCATGGTGACCAGCAACGCGACCCGGAAATTGCTCGGATAGTAACCCACGGATCTGTGTAAGCCAAAGTTAAATTTTTGCGGTCAAACCTGCAATCCATTTGGATTCAGCAGATTGGGGGCGCGCTTAGCGTAACGATCTGTTGGCTCGGTTGGCGTTGAGATTCACATTGGGAATTGCGCTTTATCCTACATACCGGATTCCGTGTATTGAGCCCCTTGCCACGGGCAGGCACAATCTGACGTTCATGCACAAACGTGTGTTGATTGCCGACGATAGTTCTAGTGTGCGCGACGTCATTCGCACGTTCTTGCGTGATCACGAGGATATAGAGATTTGTGGCGAGGCCGTGGATGGATTGGAAGCGCTCGAAAAGGCTCAGCGTTTGAAACCGGACCTGGTTCTACTGGACCTCGTCATGCCTGAAATTAACGGTGCGGAAGTGGCTTCCATTCTGAAGAACAAGATGCCGAATATTCGTATCATCCTATTCACCATGTACTCGGAAAGAATGGGGAAGTTCCTGAGTTCCGCCATCGGCGTCGATGTCGTGCTTTCCAAGCCCGACGGAATGACCAATATCGTTGCCTCGATTAATTCACTATTTGCCGACTAGCACTCTGCAGGAAGCCGGGTTCCTGAAATCCCTCGTCGATAATGTTCGGTGCCGTCCCTAGGTTAAGCGATTTCGCAGTCTCTAAAGGCATCGGTCGCCCAAAATAGTATCCCTGTCCTTCATCGCAGCCATGAGCGCGAAGGAAGGCCAACTGCTCCGCTGTCTCGACGCCTTCTGCAATCACGCGATGCTTCAGGTGACAACCCATATTGATCACCGCGCTGATGATCGTCGCTTCGTCCGTTTCGGCATTGATCTCATGGATAAACGACTGATCTACCTTTAGTGTGTCGATCGGAAACTGCCTCAGATAACTCAAGCTCGAGTAGCCCGTCCCGAAGTCATCGACGGCCAGGCTTAGGCTGGTAGTGCATAACGAACTCATTCCGTTCCAGCGCGAACCGCAAGTCTCCTTCGATCGACTGACGTTCCACAGCTCGGACATTCATGCCCTTCTCAAAGAATTGATAATTGCTCCGGCCTTTTTCCTTGGCCTGGTACATGGCCAGATCTGCATTTCTGATCAGCAATTCAGCGCTTCGGCCGTCCTCCGGGTAAGTGCTTATTCCTATGCTTCCCGTTATTCGAAGACTGTTGTGCTCCATCTCGAACGCCGCGCCCAGCGTACTCAGTATTTTCCCGGCTTTAACGCCCGCATCGCCCGCGTGTGCTACCTCCGAAAGCAGGATCACAAATTCATCTCCACCCAGGCGGCACACCGTATCCGAGGTGCGCACCGCAGCCAGCAAACGCTTCGCCATTAACTGAAGTAATCTGTCCCCGGTCGCATGGCTCAACGAGTCATTGATGTGTTTGAATCCGTCCAGATCCAGAAACAATACCGCGATTCGGAAATCATTACGGCTGGCTGTCGCAATTGCTTGCGTGAGGCGATCCTGCAGCAACGTCCGGTTGGGCAAATTCGTAAGAGTGTCGTGCTGTGCCATGTGGGACATTTCTGCTCCCATGGCCCTCGCCACCGACACGTCGTGGAAAACGATCACCGCTCCGGTCGCCACTCCGTGCTGGTCATGGATAGGAGCAGCAGAGTCTTCAATCGCAAATTCAGCCCCATCGCGTCGTATCAGAATGCAGTTCGGCGTAAGCCCAACAGTTCTGTTTTTCTGAATTGCCGATCTCAGGGGATTCGCACAAGGCTCCCGGGTGCTTCCATCGACGATTACAAATACCTCTTCGATATTCTTGCCTGCGGCTTCTTCTCGGGTCCAACCAGTGATTTTCTCCGCGACGACATTAAGGTACGTAACTTTGCCTTCAAGGTCGGTGCTCAGTACCGCGTCCCCTATGGAATCGAGCGTCACCTGGGCGCGTTCTTTCTCCCTGAACAACATCTCTTCCGCGGTCTTTCGCTCCGCCATATTCCGTATGGCGCGAACAAATGAGTCCCTGTCGAGACGGTCCTCCAGCAGATAATCTTTGGCCCCTCGCCGCAAGGCTTCCAGTGCGACGCCTACATCCGACGCGCCAGCCATGATTAGTGCAGGTACCCTAGCTAGGCACCGCCAGCGCCACTTGTCGAAGGTTTCAAGACCCTCGCTATCGGGCAGCGACAGACTTAAGAAAATCGCCCAGAATTCTTTCCCTTTCAAACGTCGGATGCCTTCCGCAAGAGTCTTTACGCACTCACCATGAGGTGCAGCCTCACTAGCAGCTAGCTCTCAGTACGTACATCTCGCCAGATCTTCCGAGTGTGCGTACAACAAAACAAAATGTGTTTGCTAACTCTCTGCCGTGATCTCCCTAGACGTGATCTCATACTTGAACGCCTCGGGAGCGAGCGGATCAAGCCTGCCTTCCTTCGTCTCCGCCTGCGGGTACATGAAAAATCCGATCGG
>DATBBY010000006.1:0-15751 GCA_036270765.1 Candidatus Acidiferrum sp. | reverse complement strand
CCTGGTTCTGCAATTGAACTTTACGAGTTGGATGCGGCGCGGGCCTCGCTCGAGAGGATTGATCCGCCCCGCGCGGGAAATCTTCATACCTGGCTAGTTCCGTGCCGAGAATCGGAAGCACTAGTCATTCAGGCTCGGGCGCAGATCGAACCGATCGTAGCGTCCGATCCGCGGGCCATCACCGTCCACCCCAGCATTGCCTCGCGCGAGGTAATTTTGCGTTATCGCGGGTTGGCGTTTGCACGGTGGGATGACGGGGCCGTTTTTTTCGGCTGTAACGATATGAACGAAGAACTGACTCCTCGAAGCCGGGCCACGTTCGAGTACATGATGCAGGATCTAGGAATTTACCGGCGTCCGCTGGCATCCGATACGCGCCATCCTTTGTATCGCGCGCAGGCGGAACGCTGGCTCGAGTCGCTGGTGCGCAATGACGTCACGCGCGTGGACAGTGTTCTGGATTCTCGTTTCGTTTATGCGCAAGTGTTTGCGGGCAGCGGCGGGGAGCACGGCATCATTGACGTACTCACAATTACGCGAGCAGGCCGCTTGGCGATTCTGGAATTAAAAGCCAGCGAGCACATCCATCTTCCGTTACAGGCTGCGGATTACTGGCTACGAGTGCGCCGCCATTTGGAGCTTGGCGAGTTTCGCAGCTACGGTTATTTCCCTGGCGTCGAAATTCAAGAAGCGCCACCACTGGTTTATTTAGTTGCTCCCGCGCTGCGTGTTCACCCAGTCACTGGAATTTTGCTGGGCGCGTTGTCGCCGCAAATCGAAGTGGTTCGCGTGGGCTTGACGGAAAACTGGCGTCGGGGCATCCGGGTGGTTATGCGCCAATAGCAACCGCAACACGCCACTGACCATCTACATTGTTAGCTGGATCATTAACGATGAGGTGCGACGTGAAGATATATCCGCTGACGATTGTAATGTGTGCTGTGTACTTCGTGGCTGGCGCAGCGTTAGCGCAAACTCCGCCCTCCGGCACCAAACTGACTGAGAACCCTCTGTATAAGAAAGAGTGCGCGAAGTGCCACGGAAAGACTGCCGAGGGCCGGCATTTTGGCGGACCAGCGTTGATCTCCGACAAAAGCGCTGCCACGTCGGCAGAGGACTTGCGCAACGTCATAGCTAATGGCAAAGGCCGTATGCCGAAATATGCGGGGAAACTGACGTCCGAAGAAATCGATAATTTTGTTCAGCAAATCCGGGTGTTGAACGGGAAATGAACTGCGGAGCGCGCGTATATTTCTGAGAGGTTTCGCGACGTGGCGACACTTCTGCTGATTGTTGGCAGCGCGTCAAATAGTCAAAAACTAAAAATTTAGGGGCGGGCGCCGTTTGAAGGATCGGCGGAAGTCGCTGTGTCTGCATCCAGGTCCCACTCGTGTGAAGTGTCGTGGGGGCTGTAACAGTTTCCGTTGCGGTTATAGCCGGTGGCACAACGAGCGGTGAACTCTTTGCGGCGCGGGGACTGGGCATATTGCCACGCTTGAGCGTAGGCGACCCCGCTCAACGCGACTGCAGGCGCTGCGCCGGGGAACACACACCCCGGAGACGGCGGGCAAGCGTCGTTAAACACGAAAAATATATATTCGCGCGATCCTGCGTTAGCGCGAATATCATCGGCGGTGAGGATGGTGACTCCGCCCGATTCCTTGGCGGGCATGCCAGAGCAATAAACGCCCGCACGATATCCATTGAGCGCTAAACCATCAAGCCAGGCATGAAGATAAGCGTGGTAAGTCGCGGAGAGTCTGCCTCCCTCCTCTAAATCGAGAAAGATGATTGTGCCGGCGGGGAAGCCCTCTTTTTTCGCGGAGGCAGCGGCTGCTTCAGCGTCAAGAGATCCTTTCGCGGGGCCGTCGGGGGCTTTCTTAAATTCGTGGCTATCGCGGCCGCGAAATAAAACTAAAAAACCAAATCCAGAGTTGCGTAAGAAATCGCGTTTGCCGATCCATGTGTTCGTTTTTTCGCCCGGCGGCGTGTTAAGCCAATAGCTGGTGAAGGCAAAAGTCTGCCGCAGCGTTGGAAAAGTGGCATCGCCCGGATAAAGGTTGCGATCGAAGCCCAAGCAGGCCCTGGTTGGCGCCACATTACCGTTCGATGACGGTTCGCGAGCCGCGATGCCTAAGGAAATACCGGTAGCGGCGAAGAGAATGGCGGAAATAAAAGTGAAAAATTGTTTCACGATGGCGTCCGGCGACAGAATGCCAGAAGTTAATGGGGGCGCGCTAGCCTTCGCGGAGCTTGTGACCTGCGAGATTGCCCAGGCCGTCGTAGGCGGCGTATTTGTAGGTCTCGCTCAGGGTAGGGTAATTGAAGACCTGCTCGATAAATTCATCGATGGTCAAACCGTGGTCGAGCACGGTCATACCGATGTGAATTAGCTCCGTTGCGTTTTCTCCGATGATACTGACGCCCAAAAGCTTCTTGTCGGCGCGCGCGAAGATCAACTTTAACAGACCGGTGGTATCGCCGGCGATGTGGCCGCGAGCATTGTTTGCGTAGTGGGCGCGGCCAACGACGTAATCGATTTTCTTTTCTTTGCAGGACGCTTCGGTTTCCCCGGCGGCGGAAATTTCTGGAATGGTATAGATGCCCATAGGGAGCAATGAAGCTACGTGTTGCTTGTACTTGAGCCCGAAGGCATGGCACACGGCCACGCGGCCCTGCTCCATCGAAGTAGAAGCGAGCGCGGGGAAGCCGATGACGTCCCCAGCAGCGTAAATATTTGCAACGAGAGTGCGATAGTGCTCGTCGACGGGGATGTAGCCCTTTTCGTTAACGCCTAAGCCAGCGTTTTGCAATTCAAGACCGTCGATGGCAGCGCGGCGGCCCGCGGCAAAAAGCGCTGTTTCGGTTTCCAGGACGCTGCCACTTTTCATGGTGAGCCGCGCGACCGAAGAGGAATTTTCCACTTTGACGGGGCGCTCATTGAACCAGAACTGCATGCCCAGAGCTGCAAAGCGTTCGCGGAGGCGCGTGGAAATTTCGGGGTCAAGAAAGGGCAAAAGCACGTCACGGCCGTCGACCAGCGTGACCTCAACGCCGAGAGCCATGAAGATCGAGGCATACTCGCAGCCGATCACTCCGCCGCCGATGACAGCAAGACTCTTGGGAATGCGATCCATTTGAAGAAAAGTGTCCGAGTCAAAAGTATGAACATCGTCGAAAGCGATTTCCGGCGGGCGATGAGGCTTGGAGCCGCTGGCGATTAGAATAATTTCACCGCGCAGACAACGGGTGCCAGCTTTGGTGGAAACTAGAATCGTGTGGGCGTCCTCAAAAGCCGCCTGACCGCTTATGAGTTCGATCTGATGCAGCGCGAGATTTTTGAGAATACGCTGCCGTTCCATTTCGACGACTTCGCGTTCATGGTGCATGAAGTCGTTCACAGTGAGATTTTCTTTCAGCGAATAGTCAATGCCGTAAAGGCCGCGTTGCTTCAGTCCCGAAAAATAAAGAGCGGATTCCCGCAGCGTTTTGCTGGGGACGGTTCCGGTGTTGATGCAACTGCCGCCGGTATGCTTGGCGCGTTCGATCACGGCGACGCGTTTGCCAAAATAGGCGGCTTGAGCACCGGCTTTTTCGCCGGCAGGGCCACAACCGATAATCAGCAGGTCAAATTGTTCATTAGCGGGCAAAGAATCCTCCAAACGCGGATGAGCAGCCGGTGCGGGATGAGCTCCGAATGTCCGCCGAGAATCTTAAGGTAAGAAGGGCGAGCTGGCGTGAATATTCTTAAATAATTATGGCTGAATTACTGGTGGCGGCGCGCGCGGACGGAGGAAGTGAGTCCGGCGACAAGTTATGAGGATGGTTTCCGCGCGTGATATTCTCTGGGTGCCGCGTCGCCGGTGCGGCTGTGGCGAAATTGGCATACGCGGTGGGCTTAAAATCCACTGGGGTTTTCCCCGTTGTCGGTTCGAGTCCGACCAGCCGCACCATTTCCTAACGTTGTTCTTCAATATCTTCGAGAACGGACGCTGAGCGATCTTGCTCACGTGCAATAGTGTCTTTCTAAATTCTGCACGGCTGTGGATAATTACATTTCACCGATTTTCAACCGAACAAAGAGGAATATCGTTATGGCTAGCATCAACACCAAAAAAGGTGTCATCGGAATTCTTACCGGCGGAGGCGATGTCCCGGGGTTGAATCCGGCGATTCGCGGTGTAACGTTTCGCGCCTTGCGCGAGGGCTACCAAGTAATAGGGTTTCGACGCGGCTGGGCCGGGCTGGTGGAAATGGTCCGCGACCACAACCATGACAATTCAGAAAGTTTTCAGCTGCTGACTGAGGAACTGGTGAACCGCGCGGGCCGGACCGGCGGAACGTTTTTGCATTCGTCGCGGACGAACCCCAGCCGAGTGAGCAAGTCCAGCGTTCCCGCACACCTGAAAGATTCTTTCAGCGCAGACAAGAATGATTTGACCTCCGAGGTACTGAAAAACCTGGAATGGCTGGGAGTGGAGTATTTAATTCCAATTGGGGGAGACGACACGCTGAGCTACGGAGTGCGTCTTCACGACGAGGGATTTAAGGTGATTGGCATCCCTAAGACCATGGACAACGACGTGCCGGGTACCGACTACTGCATCGGATTTAGCACCTGCGTCACGCGCACAATTCACATGACCAATGATTTGAGGACTTCAGCGGGCTCACACGAAAGGTTCATGGTGCTGGAGGTTTTCGGAAGATACGCGGGATTCAGCGCGATGCTCCCGACCATGGCTGGGGCTGCCAATCGTTGCGTGATTCCAGAACATAAATTCAATATCGAGCAACTCGCGGAATTGCTGAGCTCGGATCGCCGGAAGAATCCAAGCCGATATTCGACGGTGATCGTTTCGGAAGGAGCGATGTTTGAGGGCGGAGAAATGGTGTTTGAACACGAAGCGGCGGATGCCTTCGGCCACAAAAAACTGGGCGGGATTGGCGACCTGGTTTCGGAGAAATTGAAAGAACTGTCACCCAAGTACAACAATGGGAAAACCGTTGACGTAATCAACCAAAAACTCGGGTATCTGGTACGTTGCGGCGACCCGGACGCGATTGATTCGATCGTGCCGATGGCGTACGGCAATCTGGCTTTAGATTTATTGCTGTCGAAGGTCCATGGAAAATTGGTGGTGTTGAAGAATGGTCGTTACGACAATGTTCCCATCGAGACGGTCATCTCTACCAAGAAAGTTGTTAACGTAAAGCAACATTACAACACCAACCGCTTGAGGCCGCACTACGCGAGCTTTGAGATGAAGCCGTTATTTATTATGACCAGTGACTCGGCTTAGCCGTCGTAAGACATTCTGAGACCGCAGCTTAGAATCGTTAGGCCAGAATGAATTCAGCGAGCTAATTTTTGGGAAGCCAACGATGGGTGTTGCGCATCCAAGAACACGGTTAGTTATACAAGATAGGCGAAAAAACTCGTACAGCATTGTTGGTATTAGTGCTCAGGAGACCGCATGCGAAACAATCGAATTATTGAGCTTCCATTGGTCTTCGCTTCAGTACTGTTGCTCGGTTTGGTTGGTGGTTGCGAGGGCAACTCGGCCGATCAGCGAGCCCGCGAGGAGCGTACGCGGGACGAGGTTGCCAAAGCTACGGAACGTGCCAAGCCCGCGCTAGAGGAGGCGGGACGGAAAATCAAGAAAGCGGCTAATGAAGCAGCAGACCAGGCGCAGGCGGCCGCTGAGGGAGTGCGAGAGGGTTGGGACCGCGGCGGGCATCGTCTGGTGAACGTAAATGCGGCTAGCGAAGATGAGCTTGCGGGACTGCCGGGAATAAGTCATCGCGAGGCACGCAGAATTGTGGAGGGGCGTCCTTACGCGGACCGACACGACCTGGTAGTCAAAGGCGCAATCTCGGAGGAGACATACGCAAAGATAAAAGATCGCATCACATCAAAATAGTATGGATTAAGGCGCGGGTATTATTTTAGAATCTGGTCCCTGCGAGCAGCCCCATTGGGGATGGGGCGGGCTCGGTAGTAAGTTATATGGGTTTCAAGTAAGATGTGTTGGTCAGGCGACAATCGGATTCCAGCCCGCGCAATCCCAGCCAACGGAAGTCGCGTTTTAGGCCCAGTGAGCACCCGGCTCAATTTTGCATTGAGGAGAATCCATGAAGCGGCAGATTGAAGTGAGCATTATCGCCAGCGTGCTCTTGCTAGGCGGCTGTGCAACGAAAAAATACGTCGCGCAGCAAGTTGATCCTGCGAATGTCAAAATTAGCGAAGTAGACAAAAATCAGAAAAATACGCAACGACAGTTGGAAGCTGATGAACCAAAGATCAGCGCCGCGGATGAAAAAGCGTCGTCCGCGGATGCGCGCGCGACGGACGCGATCGGACGCGCGGATGCGGCTTCTAAGAAATCGGATCAGGTGCGGGCCGATTTACGTAACGAACTGAACGATCGAATCGCGAACATTGACGACTACAAACCCGCCGGCAACGTTACGGTCTTGTTCAAGTTTGACTCCGCGAAATTGACCGATGATGCGAAGCAGCAACTCGATCAACTGGCCACCGGGCAGGTGGGAAGCTTGAAAAGATACGTCGTCGCGATTCAAGGCTTCACGGATAGCATTGGATCCGTGGAGCACAATCTGGATTTGAGCCGACGCCGGGCAGAAGCGGTACAGACCTATCTGGTGAGCCAACACAACATGCCGGTGTACAGAATTCAAATCGTAGGGTTAGGCAAGGATAAGCCCGTGGACGAAGGGAAGAACCGCGAGGCGCGCGAGAAAAACCGCAGAGTAGAAGTGACGGTCTTCAGCGCAGACTCAGCGCAATCCGCGCAGACGGCAACGCCAGCGCAGTAGGTCGGTCATACTACTCAGCGGCTTGTAGACCATAAGGCCTTCATTAACCTTAGGTTAGTCGGTACCAGGACGGCTAACCCATTTACGGCTGCTTTAAAAGAGTCTAATGTTTGTTTGTATCAGTGTCGGGGACGGTGATACGCTACCGCCCACGCGATTCAATTTGGAGGTAGTAGTGTGAGCCCTGCAACAAGCGCAAAATATTCAGGTATGGAGGGGCGCCGCAGCACCCGGGTGGAGCACCCCGTCACGTTGATTGTGTTAGGAAAAAATGGCTTGGGCCAACCGTTTCAAGAAAAAACCGCTTCGGTAAGTGTGAATCTGCACGGGTGCCGTTATCCGTCGCGGCATGAGTACCCGGTTGGATCGTGGGTTGGTCTTCAGGTGGTCCATCCGGACCGGGAAGCGAGATCGCCGTTAATCCGCGCGCAGGTTCGTTCCGTGCATACTCCAGACTCACCGCGGGAGCTTTTTCAGATCGGTGTGGAATTGGAAAGTCCTTCTAATGTGTGGGGTTTGTCTACTCCTCCGGAAGATTGGCAAAAGCTGATTGGCGGGGAATTGTCGACGACTCATTTGGCAACTGGCGGCAATTTGCCCCGGGAACCGGGCTCGGAAGCGCCGGCAAATGGCGCAAGCAACGGTCCACAGGCCGTGCCATCTTCTGGTTCCAACAACGAATCCACTAAGCAAGCGACACCCAAGACGGAACGATTTGTGATCACTTCGGACCAACTTATCTTGTCGGTGCGCCCCAAGCTGCAGCAAGCGGCCGAGCAGGCCATGCAATCGGCGATTACCTCGCAACTGGATGAAGCGGTGCGGGAGGCTATCGTCAAGCTCGAAGAATTTCAACGCGCCAACAGCACGCCAACTGAGTCGGCCGAGAGTTCCGCGCAAAACTTTGAGCCGATGGTGCGGTCCTCGGAAGAAGCTATTCTGAACCGGATGGAAGCGCGGCTCTCGGACGAGCGCGCGCAATGGACGAAACGGCAAGAGGAGCTGCAAGAAGAACATCGCCGCCAGGTACAAGAACTAACCCAACGAATTGAAAGCTTGGTCAGCCAACCTCGGCATGAAGCGGTGGAGAAGAATGGCGACACTGCAATAGTGGGCCAGCACATGCAACCGGCGGTTTTTGAAAACAAACTTCAGGCGCGGATGGACGAAATCTTGAAGCGCACCACGCAAGAGTTCGAATCGGCGGCCACGCGCGTTTCGGACCGGCACCTGATAAGGCTGATGGAAGATAAACAGATGGTGGCCAGGGAAGCCACGGCCCAGATGGAAGCCCGGGCTGCGGAAGCGCGTGCGACTCTACATAGCGCCGCAGGCGACGCGGTGGATGAGTTCCGTCGTCAACTGCAGTCACACGTCGATATGATGATCGCGGAGGCCTCACAGAAAGCGGGTTCAGCGCTGGCTTCGATTGAAGCTGAGAGCCGTTCGGCAACTGAAACGCGCCGGCGTTCGCTCGAAACGGACGTGGCGCGCGTGGCGGAACAATCGGCAGAGCAGTTCCGCACCGGGATCAAGGCGTTTCTATATTCGTGCCTGGTCGCCGCGGTGAGCGCCGTAGACGAACATTCGCAGAGCACCCTCGAAGGCCTTGTCAAAGAAGGCCCCAAAGACGCCAAGGAAAATGGCCACAACGGGAAAGTGCCTCATCAATTCACAATCCCGGGCGATAGTTCGAACGAAAACAACAACGAAAATTAATAAGTCCGACCGTTGCTTTCCAGGAGAGGTGTGCCCGGCGAGTTTACTGTCTTGCATGTGTTCGCACTTGCGCTCTGGTTTAGCAGCACGAATTAAATCTTCGCGTTCTCTGTCTCCAATTCCAACCTACGTTTATGCAACGCCGCAAATTCCGGGGTGCGTGTCCACTGCATGATTTGTTCTGCCAGCGTGTTCACGCTGTTAGTGATGCGGTCAGCTTCAATATTTATTGAATCGAAACGCGTCATGGAGGAGCTTGCATCACTTATTCGGGACTGAACCATCAGGCGGTGTTCTTCACGCAGGTTGGGGAAGTCTTTAGACGGTACCCTTGCCCCGCGAAGAGTGGAAGCGAGCAACGTAAGAGTCGTTTCCACTTTGGATAGAAAATTTGTGAGAGGCGAACGGCTGGCAAGCGTGGGTTGTTGAGAAAAAATTGCATCCAAAGCCATGAGGGCATGAATGAAACGGTGAGAACTGGCTAGCGCGGCGCTCAACCTGGCAATCTGCTCTCGTGTGGTTCCGGGCTCCGAGCCCAAACGATCAATGGAAGCTTCGAGGTTCGCGCGGGCCGTTCGGGCGCCGCGCCGAACACGTTCCAACTCTTGCATCCAGGATTTGTCAGCTGGGTTCCATCGCGCCAACGCGTGAGTATAGTTTCTGTACGCGTCCAACATTTCCGCAAGGCGTTCGGATACGCGAGTGCGCTCCCAAGTAGGCCATAGCCAATAGGCCAGAAGCGCCAGCGCGCCACCGACAACGGTGTTAACCCCGCGAGCCCAGATCACGTCCTTGGGTGGAACGCCTCCGATGGCCAGCAGGAACACGATCAAGGCGCTCACGGCGATTCCAAAAATGCCGTAATTGGCGGGGCCCAGCCACCGCAGTAAAAACACAAGCGCAAAAATCAAAACGACCTGTAAAACGACGCCGGGGTTAAACCAGTGAAAGAGCGCGGTAGCCAGCAGAAGTCCAACAATTGTTCCAGCAATGCGCAACAAGCCGCGGGTAAAGGTCGCAGTGAATTCTGGTTTAAGGACCAGCGCGATGGTCATGGGAAGCCAATAGGTGCGGCGCCAGGAAACCTCGGTACCTAAGACGTCTCCAAGCGCTACCAGAACGGCGAGACGAAGAGCATGGCGAAAGATTGGCAATTGCAGATCTAGATGATTGCGAAAAACTTCGATAACGTTGGAGACGGATTCCTTCCAGGTTCTCGGTGTGAGAGAGGGAGTGTCGGCCGCACCCTGCAGTTCAGCATTGTTTTGACTGAGGTCCAATGCCGCGCGTAACTGGCCACTGAATGCGTCCACCTGGAATACCGCGTCTTTGGCGACGGCGGCGATGAATGACGGGGAAGTTGCCGCGACTACTTCGCGCAAGTGAGTGGAAAATTGGTCAAGGGTCTCGGCTGCCTGGCGGGCTTTTTCTTGCGGTTCGGTGGACGGCGCGGCGGACAGCGAGTTGCTGATTTGCCGGAGAGTCTGCGACGCCGCCTGGAGATAACGGCCGAGGATGGCAATGCCCGGGTAGTCGGGGATTTCTCTTTCCAGGCGTAACCGCAAGCGCATGAGCAGGAGGAGGGTGAGGCGAATGCGCTCAGCCTGATTGAGCAGCGCCCGGTAGCGGATGCTCTCAGTGTCACCATCGCGTGCAAGTCCGAGCAACGCATCCTGTGCTTGTTCACTCTGGATGCTGGCGAGAGGAGAAGACGTCGCGTTCCACGACGCATAGGCACGATCGGCAAGCTCAAGATAGAACTTCTCGAGGGCACGGCGTTCCGGATTATAGCGTCGCACGGGCCAGAGTGCCGCCGACAAGGCCGTCTGCAACAAACCTCCCGCGAGAGCCAGGACTCCGGACATCGCAGCCTCACGTGGCGATAAACGCTGGGCGGCGTAAATTAGAAGAGTGACCAGGCTGATAATGCCCAAGTCTGGCGCGGCTCCGCTTACGGCGACAAACATGCCGGCGATGAAGGCCCACACAGCGGCCAGCGTGACGGCCAGAACTACATGCTTGCCGGAAACGGCGCCGACAAAAACCGCTATCGCACAGATCACGCTGGAGGCCAGCATGCGCTTGGCGCGCACCGAGTACGGATCACTGCCATCGGAGTAGGAGACATTCAACGCGCCGCTCGCGACGACCAGGCCGCCGCGTGGGATATGCAGGGCAAAACCGGCGATTAACGGCAGCACTACTCCCAGGGCATTGCGAAATGCTCGATGAGTGGAAAGTCTAGTGGAATCAAAAAGCGTGAGGATTTGCCAGAACGCGTTTGCGGCGCCGGGGCGCGTCTCTGAAGCGGAACCGGAACTGCTCTCGGCGACTTGTGATGAGGATTGGTTTGCTACTTCGTTTGATACCGGGGGCATGTGAAGAGTAATTGTAGCTAAATCCACGCGGCGGCGTGCTTCACAGGCGATCGGATATATGCCTCTGGTGTGGCGATGGAATCAGAGGCCGCCGGTTTTTAGCGGTGGAAAATTGAACGTAGGCGTGATTTCTTTTCTCTTTGACCAGTCGTGATAGGTGTGGCATTCGAAGCAGCGCGATTCGGCGTGGTCGGGGCCGGGCGCATGGCAAGTTTGGCAGGTTTTAATTCCTGGCAGCAGCAAGTCAGCGGAGTCGGAGCTGCGCAATACTTTTTCGTGGCAGCTTACGCAGGTAAAGCCTCCGTGAGCCTGGTGGTCGAATTTTGCGTGCGGCATCCAGCGAGTCGTGACGTTGGCTTCGGCAATGTGTGGCAAGACGTCTTCGCTTATGGTGGCGGCCTGATGGGCCGGAGGCAATTTGGTATTTCGATTGAAAGAAAGCTGGTGGCATTGCTGGCAGGTTTTGCGCCATAGAAGCTGCTCCGCGTCAGAGGTTCGAACCGCAACCCACTGTGCGACGGTTAACGATTGGATTCGAGGGGTTAGAGGCTTTCCGGTCAAATCGCGGTCTGGATCACGCGTCGATCGAAGTTCGGACGGGTGCGCGGCGGCGTAATCCTGGAATTTTTTCTTCAGAAAAGCCTGGATGACTTCTGGCTTATCGTGCGGAACGCCTTCAGAGAAACGCTTGTCGAACGAAAGCAGATGACAGGATGCGCAGGCGTTGGCGAAAGTCACCGGAGCCATTAATTCTCGTCCGGTCGGTGGATTGTGAGGGGGTAATGCGTCTCTACTTGACGCGCTCATTTTTACGGTTTCGCTGGTGGGCGATCCAGCTGCATAACTGGCATCGGCATACGACCAGGAATTTTTTGCAGCAGCCGGGCGATGGCAATCGGAGCAGTCCAACTGCACAATTGGCCCGGTTGGGCCACGGCGAATGGGTTTCAGGTGGAGCGCGTGATTCAGTTTGATGGTTGAAGGGTCCCGGCGGTTTTCGCGTATCACAGCGAATTCCGGATGGCCGTCAGCCAACTCGCGAATGTGCTGCGAGTAACGTGAAGCTACCCCGGTGGTTCGTAGATCAGCGTGGCACTCGGTGCAGGATTTTTCGCTGGTGGCGGCAATATTTATGCGGCCGCGATGCTCGGTGTGGCACGTCGCGCAATCGGGAGTGCTCATCTGACTAGCGTGGTGGATCGGGCCGTCATGACATGAGAGACAAGCCTGATTTTGGACCTTGGCCGAGAAGACCGAAGCCTTCTGGACGTGACACGCCGCGCATTGCGTTTCGAGGACGGCGTGAGGCGCGGACATGCGGCCGCTGCTGTATACCCGCGCATCTTTGTGGAACGCGTACCAGAAAATCCACAATGTGGCCAACACCGGCGCGAGAAGACTCAGCCAGAACTTAGCGCGCTTCAGAGGAGTCGGCCTCTTGAAATAGTTGAGATCGATGCGCTGCGCGAGTTTTTTGGTGGTGCGTGTTCTAGCCACGTTGTTTTCCCAAGCGCTGATCGAAGCGCGCTAATTGCGCACGCGTTACTTCAAAATCGTCACTCAATACTTCAGTGCCATAACGGCGTGCACGGCGCCCAACACAATCAATGCCAGTGAAATGGGAATGTGCACGAGCAGCCAGAGATGAAGCCAGCGGTACAAACGCTGTTGCTTTTTAAGTTGCCGGGCTTCTTCGCACACGTCCTCCAAATCATCGACAGAGGCATGAGAACGCGCCGGAAGAAGCGTACGCAAACCTGAAAACCCGAGTTGGGACCTGTGCGCGTCCGAAACTAACAGCCGGTGTTCTGCGGGGCGCTCAAGAAAAGGGCGCACTTCATTGAAATAAAAATGACGAAGCGGGGAGCTCTCCTCTTCGCTCAGCAACAAAATTTCGGCGGCTGGCGCGACTGCGGCACCGCCTTTTGTGGGCGCGGCCATCGGACGCATGGCGGTAAAACCTCCGGCGCGCTGAATTTCCTCTTCTGAGGTTTTGCTGCCGCCGATAGCGCCACACAAAGCTTCCATAGCGCGGTCGGCCTCTTCGAGCAGCAGGTTGCGAACATTGCCTATTTCGTCGTAGATGGTTTCTAGGGGCACATCGGCGGTCATCACCCGGGGAATGTAATGCTGCAGCACTGCGCCGAAAAGCCCGCTGAACACGGTGAACATGAGCAGCCACATCAGCACGCGCGTGAGCGTGCCGCCAAAGTGAAATCCGCCGTGGAAAAGAATGATCGGCAAACTGAGTGCGCCGAGCCAGAGATGACCGCGCATCCAGTCCTGGGCGCGTCCCAGGCGCCATACCGGCGCACGTTTCCGCGCGCCAAGCAGCGCGGCAAAAACCATGAACGCAAAACCGAGGACGCCGAAAGTGAGCCCGGCAGCGCTCCCACCACTGACACCCTGAACAGAATTGTGCGCGTAGACGATATAAGCAATCAGCAAGACGGCAAAAATTATTGCGGAAGCGATGGCCCAAGTGCGTTGGGTGCTGTCGATGCGCATCCGCGAATGCTCCGTCTCAGTAGGTGGGCAGCTGGCCGATAGCATCGGCGAAAAACTTTTTCGGATCGACGCGATGAGCTGCATCGTGCGGGCATGCATAAACACAACTCGGCTCCGCCAGATTGGTGCAGAGATCGCAGGAAGTGGCTTTCTGCTTTATGACAGCCTTGGTGCGGCCGGGATGGTCGGGATCTTCGTTCATCACCTGAAACGGATGCAAATTGATATTGCCGTAAGGACAATTGCGCGCGCACAAACCACAACCGATACACCAATCCTCGATGATGACTTCGAGCGAATTGCGGCGGCGAATGGAGCCGACCGGGCAGCCCACCATGCACAGGGGATCGCGGCATTGACGGCAACTAGTGGCGATCAAATATTGCTCGAAACGCAGGCCATCACGTACCAACCGGGTAACGCCGTCGTGAGCATCAGCGCAAGCGTTGACGCAGGCATCGCAGCGCGTGCATTTCTGCAGATCGAGGACCAACAGGCTCTGGGCCTCCATCAAGCCCTGCGAAAGAAATTGGTCCAGCGGTACGGAGTAAACGGTTTTAAGACGCTGCTCATTGGCGAGACGGCGCTCGCCGGCAACAGCTTCCAGGCCCTTTCGAACGGCGGGAAAGCGTTCGACCATTTGACGAAAATCGTCCCCCGCGATGCGAACTACTTCCACGTGATCCAAAGCGGTGCACATGGCGGTTCGCACTCCGCCACCGAGCAAGCCAATTTCACCGAAATAATCTCCGCGTGAGAGGTACGCGAGAACCATCTCTCCACCAGGATAATTTTCGGAGATTTTCACGAACCCGATGCGTATGAGGTAAAAACTGTCTGCGGGATCGCCTTGGCGCGCGATAACCTCGCCGGGGGCGAAGCGTTGGAGCTCCACACTTTGCTTCAAGTGATCGATGAAGTCCGGAGAGAGATCGGCAAACATGGGCACGCCGCGAAGATGGTTTTCCAATGCGCGCGCGCGATAGTTGGCGTCGATCTGCGCTCGGAAAGTCTTGTTCTTCATCATGATGTCGAGGACGTTGCGCAACATCTCATAGGCGACGACATCAGATTCGGCGCGCACGGTGGCTGAACGCGGATAAAAATTCAGACACGTCATTTCGCCAAACAGGTCGCCGGGACCGAGCGAGGCGACAGGATTACCGTAGTTAAGGTCGACGGACGCGTCGATGGGGATGGTGCGGTCGCGAGTCTCTTCGTCTCGAACATCCTCACGACGGTTGACAAGGGTGCTGGTGAGGCGCTTAAAAAATCCCTTGGCGCCGCCGTGAGTTTTTACATGCGCGATCGGACTGGAAATGGAAACTTTAGCGGCGCCTTCCACGATATAAAACGCCGTGGATCCGAACTCGCCCTCGCGACAGATCACTTCACCTTTGCGGTATCGCCTCTTAACGATGGCGCCGCGATTTAGTTCCAGGAATGTGCCGGACACGCCTTTGAATACCGGGATGCGAAGAAGCTCTTCGGCTTGGAATGTATATCCGTCCTCCGACGCGGCGATGGAGGTACCGGCAACGCCTTTGTTGGTGAGCGCGCCGGTGGGACACGAGACCATACATTCACCGCAGGAGATACATGTGGAATTGCCCATGGGGGCATTCAAGTCGAAGGCGATGCCGGTTGAATATCCTTTGCCCATGCGCCCGAGGACAAAATTGCTTTTGATTTCGTCGCAGCCGCGAATACAACGATCGCAAAGGATGCACGCGTCATGATCCACTGCGATCGCCAGCGAAGAATCGTCGAGGCCGCGCGCGACAGTACGTTTGGCGAAACGAGACTGCTCGACGCCCGCGGATTTTGCCAGCGTTTCCAGTTCGCAATCGCCTGACTTTTGCTGGCGCGCGCAAGGCGATGGATGGTCGGCCATCAACAATTCCAGGAGAGTTTTGCGGGCTGCCAAAACCTTGTCGGAATTAGTTTCCACTTTCATTCCGGGTTCGACGGGGCGAACACAGGAAGCGCTAAGCACCCGTGCACCGGTGTCGACTACACAGAGGCGGCATACGCCCACGGGGGTCTCATTTTGCAGGTGGCACAACGTGGGTATTGGGACACCGTTTATTCGCGCGGCGTCGAAAACACTCGTTCCAGGCGGAACGGACACAGCTCGACCATCGATGGTGATGTTGACGAGTCCAGGAGGTGAGGAGACGGTGGCCATTATTTTTTTGGCTTGCCGCTCACGACCGCGCTCACGGCCGAATACCTACGCGTTGAGTTTCAATGGAGCGCGATGCGTTGGTGAAACATATCCCGCTCGGGCATTGCCCTTTCAAAAC
>DATBBY010000005.1:0-20505 GCA_036270765.1 Candidatus Acidiferrum sp. | reverse complement strand
TGGGGAAGGCAGAGACTGCATCCCGCAACAAAAACGTTTCTGGCGCTGCGGATCGCGGTGAATCGAGAGATGGAGGAACTCGGGCAGTTTCTTTCTCGGACCCCCGCCACAATAAATCCAGGAGGCCGCTGGGTGGTACTTAGTTACCACTCACGCGAAGATCGCCTCGTCAAGCATGCATTTCAGGAAGGCGCGCGTCAGGGGACGCTACGCGTGCTCACCAGACACGTGATTCAGCCGAGCGAAGCAGAGCAGGCGAATAATCCGCGGTCGCGAAGCGCGAAACTGCGATGTGCGGAGATTTTGGCAGCCGCTTAAGGCGCCAGTAAAAGGTAACGCTATGACGCGGAAGAAGAAGAGCCGGGCATCGACTGAATTTCATACTGTGAAGCGACTGGATAATACGCGCCTGGTTCGTCACGTGGAGCCGGTGAAGGTGCGCAATCTTTATCGCACCGTGGCGCTGGGCGGCATTATAGCGGCATTCTTCCTGCTTTATATTTACCAGCATTTCAAATGTATCGACCTAAGCTTTCAGCTCGAGGCCGCGCGTACCGAGCGGCTAGAAGCCTCAGCTTTAAATTCATCCTTAAGACTCGAAATAGCCGGTCTCAGCAATCCTAAACGAATCGACACGATCGCGCGCCGCCAACTGGGCTTGACGGAGACATTGCCCTCTCAAGTGCGTGAATACCAACCTGTGGCGGGAGCCGAAGTGGCGGATGCTCAGTTAATTCGCGTGAACCACGACCAGTAGTCCAGACCACATGAGGACGCGGGCGCCTAAAGTAAGTAAACCCCTTCCCACCTTCTCAGTCATTCACAACAAATTTTCTTTTGAGTTGAGCGTCCCACGGGAGGGCGTACCGGCGTAATCCTTACATGCAACAAAGTCGAGCTCACGTCCGTTTGCTGATAGTTGCTGGCGTGGCTCTATTTTGGGCCACCGCAGTTTTCGGCCGTCTTGGCTACCTGCAACTGTACCGGCATCGCGACTATCTGCTTCGCGCGCAACGTCAACAGCAACGCATCATTGAAATTTCCCCCAAGCGTGGCGCGATTTACGATCGCAACATGCATGCGCTAGCCATGAGCATCAAGGTTGATTCAGCGTTTGCGATTCCCAACGAGATCAAAGATAAGCCGCTCGCAGCCCAGTTATTGTCGGGCGTACTTGGCCTCCCGGCGGACCTGGTGGAATCGCGGCTGGACTCTTCGCAAAATTTTGTGTGGATCGAACGCAAGCTCACGCCCGAAAAATCCGAAGCCATTACCGCGCTGAACCTGGAAGGTGTTTATACCCAAGCGGAAAACAAGCGTTTCTATCCGAAGGCGGATCTGGCTTCTCATGTTCTCGGCTTTGTCGATGTGGATGAAAAGGGCTTAGGCGGCATTGAGTATGCGCTCGACAGTCAGATTCGCGGGAAAAGCGAAAAAATTGTGATGATGGCCGACGCGCACCAGAAATGGTTCGATGGCGCGGAAGCTCGCCGCGACCGCGGCGCCAACGTGGTGTTGACGCTGGATGAAAAAATCCAGTACATCGCCGAGCGTGAGCTAGCCGCCGCGATAAATAAAACTCACGCGCTGGCCGGCACCGTGGTGGTGATGAATCCCAATAACGGGGAATTGCTTGCAGTTGCTAACTGGCCGACATTTGACCCCAACGCGGCGTCCGCCGGAACGCCTGCCGAATTCCGCATGAATCGCGCGGTCAGTGCGTTATACGAGCCGGGCTCCACTTTTAAACTGATTACCCTGGCTGCGGCATTCGATCAGGGCATTACCAACCCCGATGAAGTCTTCGATTGTGAAAACGGCGCGACGTACGTAGCTGGGCACAAAATTCACGACCATAAACGGTTTGGGATGCTGACGGTCGCCGACATCCTGGCGCTATCGAGCGATGTTGGCGCGATCAAGATTGCCGAACGGCTCGGCGCGCCAAAATTTTACGATTACATTCACGCGTTCGGGTTCGGGACGCCGACAGGTGTTGACCTGCCGGGGGAAAGCCGCGGACTTTTGCGGCCGTTGGCGAACTGGTCGCCCATTTCCATTGGCGCGATCTCCATGGGGCAGGAAGTTGGCGTGACGCCGTTGCAGTTGATCTCCGCGGTGTCGGCGATCGCCAACGGCGGCATGCTTTACAAACCGCACATAGTCGGGGACGTTCGCCGTGGCGACACAGTATTGCCTCGGGAAGGCTTGCTGGCCGCCAGTGAGCCACGGCGCGTCATTCAACCGGAGACTGCGGCCACGCTGCGACGCCTGATGGAAGGCGTGGTTTTGAATGGCACCGGCAAACTCGCGCGACTCGACGGTTGGACCTCAGCGGGTAAGACCGGCTCAGCGCAAAAGATCGATCCCAACACGGGACGCTACTCACCTACGCAATTGATAGCATCCTTCACCGGATTCGCGCCCATCAATAATCCGGCAGTGGCGATTCTCGTTTCGCTCGATTCTCCAATTGGATTGCACGAAGGGGGCATGGTCGCTGCGCCGGTGTTCAAGCGCGTGGCCGAACAGGTTCTGCCGTACCTCGATGTATCCCCGGATGTGCCAGTCAACGAACGATTGGTGCAGGCCGCGTACAAGAAACAAGCGCAGAGCGACGCCGAAAACCTGGAAGACTTCACGCCTTCGGATTTGTTGCTGTTGCCGGAGCAACCTGAGGCGGTTTCCTCCAGCGTTGAAACGCATTCCACGAGCAATTTGAATCCCAGTTCACATCTCACGTTAGCGGTTACCGCCGACGAGGACTCGGAAATTTCCATTCCGGATTTTTCCGGGAAAACCATGCGCGACGTTACCGAGATGTGTTTGCGGTTGGGACTCGATCCGGTTCTTGTTGGCACTAACCTTGCTACAGAACAGACACCGGCGGCTGGTTCGCAGGTCAGGCGTGGATCGCGCATTACCGTTCAGTTTGGCGCGCCGACGCCTATGAAATCGACATCTGCGGCAAATTCGTTCAAGTCCGCAAAGACGGTGAGAGTCGCGCAGCCGTCTAAAGTTGCGAAGAAACACGTGAGGCACGGGCATTGAGGAAATCGAGGAAATGGGGTTGAGCGTTTGCCAGCAGATACAAAATTGAGCCAGCCAGACCAAGAAGTCCGGAGTCTTTCAGGTCACGCAAATGATGACGGCCCGTCATCAAACGGCAAGTCGCGCCGAGTTCGGGCAAAAAATTTAACGGAAATACTTAGCGGAGTGGAAACGATTACTCCTTTTCCGCCCTCAGCGGAAATCCGCCAAATCGTTTGTGATTCGCGCAAAGTAAAATCCGGCGCAATTTTCTTCGCCTTGCGGGGAGCGAAAGAGAATGGCCAGGCGTTTATCGCTGACGCTATTCAACGCGGCGCGGTTACGGTGGTGAGCGACGAGTCGGTTACCACGGTGGTCCCGTCCGGCGTTATTGCCATTCAAGTTCGCGAGGCGCGCAAAGCTCTCGCGATTGCCTCCGCCAATTTTTACGATCACCCGAGCAACGCGTTACAACTCGTGGCCGTCACGGGGACTAACGGCAAAACCACCACTACTTCGGTGATTGACGCGATCATCAAAGCTTCCAAATCCAAAACCGGGCTTTTCGGCACCATCGCCTACGAAACGCCCGCCGGTAAATATCCGGCGCCCAACACCACGCCCGAATCGGTTGACCTGCAAGGATTCCTCGCGGAAATTCGCGATGCTGGCGGAAAATTCGCGGTGCTGGAGGCCAGCTCGCATTCACTCACAATGGACCGCGTCTGGGGTCTCCATTTTGCCGCTGCAGTTTTTACTAACCTCACGCGCGAGCACATGGATTATCACAAGACGTTTGAAGATTATTTCGCCGCGAAGAAAACTCTTTTCACTGGCACGGGAGCAGGCGCTCCCGACACAGCAATCATCAACGTTGACGATGAGTACGGCAAAAAGCTTCTCGGATTGGCCAAAAAAACCGTTACTTACGGACTGGAAAGCGGCGCTGACATCACCACGAAAAAATTCCAATTAACTTTCAACGGGCTGGCCTTCACGGCGCAAACACCCAACGGCAAAATCCAGATCACGTCGAGCCTGGTGGGGCGCATCAACGTGTACAACATTCTTGCCGCCATTGGAGCCGCGCAAGCGCTGGGTCTTTCGAATGAAGTCATCGAAACTGGCATACGAAGTCTCGAGAGTGTTTCCGGCCGATTCCAGCGCATCGATCAAGGCCAACCGTACCTGGTCATTGTTGATTACGCGCACACCGACGACGCACTCGAAAGCCTGATTCGCACCGCGCGCGAACTGAATCCCAAAGGCCGCATCATCACGCTGTTTGGTTGTGGGGGGTCGAAGGACCGCACCAAGCGTCCGGTCATGGGCGAAGTCACCGGGCGGCTCAGCGATCTGACTATTCTGTCCAGCGACAATCCGCGGCAGGAAGATCCTCTGAAAATCATCAGCGACATTATTGTCGGGTTGCAAAAAACCAACGGCAAATATGTCATCGAACCGGACCGCGAAAAGGCTATCGGGTTGGCGATGGACGAAGCTCATACCGGCGACATTGTTTTGCTGGCCGGAAAGGGCCACGAGAATTACCAGATTCTTGCCGATCGCACGCTGGAGTTTGACGATCGCGAAGTGGCGCGCCGGGCGTTGATTCAGCACGGATATAGGGCCTCGGCGCCAACGAATGGGTCACCTAAGAGCGGGAGCGAGGGCACGTAAATTGGCATGCGGTTCGCTCTATTAGTTGGAGTGAGCCACGCGGGCCAGCACAGGAATAGCACGACACGCAGGACCGAGATTTTTTGCACTACCCGAAACGTGGGGTGCCAGAATGAGAAGTACGACGCAATTCCGGGCTTCTGCACACAAACCAAATCCGCTGAGGACTTTATGCTCTGGACAGTTGCACAGATGGCTGCAACGGTGGGTTCCAAGCCAGGTGGGGCGCTCGATCCCGTGGCCCGGCTGGCCGGCGTCTCGATTGATTCTCGCACGGTACGTCCCGGAGAACTGTTCATCGCCATACACGGACCGCGTCACGATGGACACGATCACGTTCCCGCCGCACTGGAGCGCGGCGCGGTGGGGGCGGTGGTGGCCGAAGGGCTGGTATCGCGCTACCCCGGTTGGGTCGCTGACCGGTGCATCCAGGTGGCCGACACCTTCGACGCGCTCAAACAATTCGCGCAAGCGGTACGCGAAGCGTGGGGCGGGAAAATTGCCGGCATCACTGGCTCGGTGGGCAAGACCACAAGCAAAGAGATTCTCGCGCAATTGTTGGGCGCGAAACTACGCGTGCTGAAATCGGAAGGCAATTTCAATAACGAGTATGGTTTACCACTAACGTTATTCGGGCTAGACGAAAGTCATCAAGCAGCGGTTCTGGAAATGGGTATGTCCCGGCCCGGTGAGCTGAAGCGGCTGGCGGCGATTGCGCGTCCGGACGTCGGAGTGGTGACGCGCGTCTCGCCGGCGCATCTGGAATTTTTTATTTCGGTGGATGAGATTGCGCTGGCCAAACGCGAATTGATTGAAGGGTTGAACGGCAAGAAGTCCGTCGCGGTGTTGAATGCCGATGATGCGCGGGTGGCTGCGTTTGCTGCTCATGCGCCGGGAAAAGTTTTGACCTATGGCATAGCTTCGCCGGCGGATTTTCGCGCGGAACAATTGGAAAATCGTGGCCCGTTAGGGTCTGCGTTTACGCTGGTCACGAACGAACGGCGCGTGCGCCTGGAGATCGCGCTCCCGGGCAGGCACGTGGTTGCAAATGCGCTGGCCGCTTTAGCAGCGGCCAGCGTGTGGAACATTGGAGCGGAGGAAGCTCACAGTGTTTTTGCCAGTCTCAAGGCACCATTTATGCGCGGCGAGATGGTAGCTCTTACCAACGGAGCCGCGCTGATCAACGACAGCTATAACTCCAGCCCTGCGGCGCTGCAGGCTATGACGGCTGTTTTGGCCGCGACTCCAAAATTTCACCGCCGCATCCTTGCAGCGGGAGAGATGCGTGAGCTGGGACACACTTCAGCCGAACTGCATCGCGAAGCGGGGAAATTTGCGGCCAGCACCGGAAAAGTCGATTGGATTATCGGCGTCGCGGGAGATGCGGCGCAAATCATCGAAGGCGCTGTGGCGGCGGGACTGTCTCGCAAGCACACCAAATTTTTTCCTACTTCGGAAGAAGCGGCAAAATTCTTGGCCGGTTTCGTCGAATCGGGCGACGTGATGCTGGTGAAAGGTTCGCGCGGCGTCAAGATGGAGCGCATTGTTGATGAGTTGCTCACGCGCTACGCCCCGCAGGCCAGTGCTTCACGAGGAGAGGCGCAGCACTAGATGCTTTACTACCTCCTCTACCACACGCTGCAAAAATATTTCAGTCCGCTGAATGTGTTTCGCTACATCACGGTTCGAACGGTGTACGCCAGCTTGACCGGGATGTTTCTGGCGTTCGTATTTGGGCCGTGGTTGATCCGGCAGTTACGGGAACTACAGATTGGCCAGTACATTCGCGAAGAGGGCCCGCAGGATCACAAGAAAAAAGCGGGGACGCCTACGATGGGCGGGGTTTTGATCGTGTTGTCGACGGCGGTGCCGACGTTGCTGTGGGCCGATCTGGGCAACGCTTTTGTGTGGCTGGCGCTTTTTTCGTTGCTGGGATTCGCGGCAATTGGATTTATTGATGATTACGCAAAGGTGTCCAAGCAGCGCAACCTGGGCCTCACCAGCGCGAAAAAATTCTCGTTGCAAATTCTGGTCAGCCTGGTGTGTGGCATTGGCTTGCTGGTGCTGGCGACCTGGAGCAAATATTCCACGCAGCTGGTTTTCCCTTTTTTCAAGAGGATGCACCCCGACTTAGTGATTCATTCCCTGATGACTTCGCCGCACGTTTGGCCGCTGGCGTTTTTGCCATTTTTGTTTTTTGTTTCGCTAGTGATTGCCGGCTCATCGAACGCCGTGAATCTCACGGACGGTCTCGACGGGCTGGCGATTGGATGCACTGTCATCGCCGCCGGGGCGCTGACGGTACTCACTTACGTGAGCAGTAATTTTCGTTGGGCCGCTTATCTTGAAATTCAATATATTCCCGGCGTTGGCGAACTTACTGTTTTTTGTGGCGCGCTGGTGGGCGCGTCGCTCGGTTTTCTTTGGTACAACGCGCATCCCGCGGAAGTGTTCATGGGCGATGTAGGCTCGCTTTCTCTGGGCGGAGCGCTTGGGTTAATCGCGGTGATCATCAAGCAGGAAATTTTGCTGTTTTTTATTGGCGGAATTTTTGTGGTGGAAGCGCTGTCGGTTATTTTGCAGGTAGGATCTTTCAAATTGCGCGGCAAACGCATTTTTCGCATGGCGCCGATACATCATCATTTTGAGCTGTTAGGCTGGAGCGAGTCCAAGGTGATCGTGCGCTTTTGGATCGTCGCGCTGGTTTTCGCGTTGTTTGCATTGACTACGCTTAAATTGCGGTAGCGTTTAGATCTTGGGAAACGCAAAAAGTTTGAAGTAACGGGGAAGCATTTCGAGCAAAGTAAATGACTGGCGGATTCGAGTTGCGGGGCAAGCACGTTCTGGTCATTGGACTGGCGCGCACCGGCATTGCTACGGCGCGTTTTTGCGCGGAGCATGGCGCGACGGTGACGGCGACGGATACGCATTCCGAGAGCGAACTTGGCGCGGAGGCGCTCAGCTTGCGCGAAGAAGGCGTCACGCTGGAGCTTGGCACGCATCCCGAAACCGCTTTACCCCACCAGGATCTGGTAATTCCGAGTCCCGGTGTTCCGGCGGACGCGCCGCTGTTGCGTTCGGCACGCCAAAAAAATATTACCGTGTGGAGCGAAATCGAATTGGCCGACCGTTTTCTCGACGGTCGGCTGATTGGCATCACCGGTTCGAACGGCAAGACGACCACCACCTCGCTCGTGCATCACATTTTGCGAGTCGCCGGATTCTCTACCATGGTGGCCGGTAACATCGGGACGCCGCTGATCTCTCGAGTGGCGCTCTCGAGCGCCGACACCATCACGGTCGCGGAGCTCAGCAGCTTTCAGTTGGAGCTGATTGAAACGTTTCATGCGGATATCGCGGTGCTGCTGAACCTCACTCCCGATCATCTGGACCGCCACAAGACGATGGAGGCTTATGCGGCGGCCAAGGCGCGCTTGTTTGAAAATCAAACTAAAAGCGATTTCGCGGTATTGAACGCGGATGACCCCGCGGCGACGCGCCTGGCGCCGAAGCGGCCGCAGCTTTATTGGTTCAGCCGCAAACGGGAAGTGCTGCAAGGCGCATATTTACGCGGAGAAGAAATTGTTTTTCGCACTAGCAAGCAGGTGGAAGTGTTGCTGAAGCGCGAACAAATTTCGCTGCCCGGCACGCACAACCTTGAGAATGTACTAGCCGCCGTTACCGCCGCGCGCCTGGAGCGAGTGCCAGTTTCGGCCATTGCTGAAGCGGTGCGCACTTTCCCGGGAGTGGAGCATCGATTGGAATTTGTGGTGGAGGTTGACGGCGTTCGCTATTACAACGATTCGAAAGCGACCAATGTGGATGCGGCGTTGAAGGCGCTGGAGTCATTTCCTGGCAGAGTGCTAATTATTCTGGGCGGCAAAGATAAAGACAGCGATTATGCGATGCTGCAGCCCGCGTTGCGCGAACGAGCGGCACTGGCTCTGCTGATCGGAGCTGCCGCGGAAAAAATTGAACAGCAGATCACAGGGAGCGTGGCGTTGGAGCGCGCCGGCACGCTGGAACGCGCCGTGGAAATCGTCTCGCAAGCCGCGCGGCGTGGCGATGTCGTGCTGCTGGCGCCGGCGTGTGCCAGCTTCGACCAGTTTGAAAATTACGAGCATCGCGGGCGGGTGTTCAAAGAATTGGTCAAGCAACGCGAGCAAAAATCCGCTTCCATATCCGATGCAGTGAAACCAGAAGGAAAGGCGAACAAGAGTGCCGAGACGGCTTGAAAACGATCGCTGGTTGTTTGGTGTAACGCTGGCGCTGTGCTTGCTTGGCGCGGTGATGGTGTTTTCAGCTTCGGCGGTTACTGCCGAGCAGCACTACGGCCGCTCTTATATCTTTCTCTTGCGCCAGGCGGCTTGGCTGGTCATTGGTTTATTTGGAATGTTTGCGCTGATGCGCGTGGACTACCGGCGTTTGCGCGAGAGCAAAGTTGTTTACACCGCTCTCGGGGTAGTGTTGTTAATGCTCGTGGGGGCGTTCTTTCTAAACAAATCGCATGCCACGCACCGATGGATCAAGTTCGGCCCGGTGGGCATTCAACCGTCGGAGCTTGCGAAGCTTGCGGTGATTTTGTATCTCGCGTGGTTCCTCGACCGCAAGCGCCGCAGCGCTTCAAAAATGGAATTCTGTAGACATGATTTTGTGCAAACGATTTTGCCCGCGCTGGCGCCCATTCTTTTGTGCGTTGGGGTGATTTTGTTGCAGCCCGACCTGGGCACGGCGGTGGACATTGTAGTGATCGCCACGGCCATTTTGTTTGTCGCGGGCCTTTCCTGGAAGTGGATTGCTTGCGGCCTGGCGGGCGCGCTTCCGATCCTTTATTTGCTGATCACTCACGTCTCGTATCGCCAGGCGCGGCTTATGGCCTTTCTCAATCCGGCATCGGACCCGCAAGGCTCGGGATTTCAGTTGCTACAATCCTTGATAGCGGTAGGTTCGGGCGGATTCAGCGGTGTTGGGTTGATGGAGAGCAAACAGAAATTGTTTTATCTCCCGGAAGCGCACACCGATTTTATTTATGCCGTGATCTGCGAAGAGTTGGGATTCATCGGCGCGATGCTGGTGATTGGTCTGTTTGTGGTTTACGGTTGGCGCGGGTTGCGCGCCGCGTTCACCGCACCGGATGGATTTGGCCGCCTGCTGGCGCTGGGAATTACCGCCATGGTCATGAGCCAAGCGCTGATTAATTTTGCGGTGGTGTTGGGGATGGTACCCACCAAGGGGATTCCGCTGCCATTCGTGAGTTACGGGGGATCGAGCTTGCTGGTGATGCTGCTGGCCACTGGCGTGCTCCTGAATATCAGTCAGCAGGCCACTGAGTAGTGAGCATTGCAGGCATGAAAACGTTTTGTGTGACACAGGTTTTTATGACATGGGCATGAAGCTATTAATCGCGGGCGGCGGGACCGGCGGGCATGTTTTCCCGGCGATGGCCATTGCTCGCGAATGGTTATCACGCGGGAGCGACAGGGAAGTGGTGCTGGTAGGAACAACACGCGGAATCGAAATGAAGCTGGTGCCGCAAGCTGGGCTCCCGTTGGAGACCCTGCGTGTAGCGGGACTGAAAGGCAAAGAGGGCAGCACGCTGCTAAAAAATCTATTCAAGCTCGCGCCCGCCATGCTGGACGCTGCGCGCGTATATAAAAAACACAATCCCATTGCGGCGTTCGGGGTTGGCGGATACGCCGCGGGACCAATGTTGCTGACCACTTGGCTGCGCGGAATTCCCAATGTGATCTTTGAGCCCAACGCCGAACCAGGGTTCACCAACAAGACGCTGGCGCGCATTTCTACACGCATCGCCACCGGATATGAAATATCTGCGCAGACCTGGGGAGAGAAAGCGGTAGTCACCGGATGTCCGGTGCGCCCGGAATTTCTAACCATTGCGCAACGGATTCCTCAAAAACCATTGCGAGTGCTGATCACCGGAGGCAGCCAAGGGGCGTTGCCCGTAAATCGCGCATTTGTCGACGCCATGAATTTTCTGGCCACCAGAAAAAATGAGATGAGCATCGTGCATCAGACCGGTGAGCGTGACTACGACGCGGTGCGCACCGCGTACGCACGGCACGAAATTCTGGCGGAGGTGGTGCCTTTCCTGAGCAACATGCCGGTACGCTTTGCGTGGGCGGACATCATCGTGTGCCGCGCGGGCGCCATTACCGCCGCGGAAGTTGCAGCGGCCGGACGCGCCGCGATTTTTATTCCATTTGGCCGCGCCACCGACAGCCACCAGTTGCGCAATGCGCAGGAAATGGCCAGGCAGGGCGCGGGCCGGGTCATCACCGAAGCGGAACTGACAGGCGAGCGCTTAAACAAAGAAATTTTCGGACTACTCGACGAGCCGGAACAAATCGAACGCATTTCGACGGCCGCGCGCAAGGTCTCGTGGCCCAACGCCACGCGCGACATCGTCAATCTGATCGAAGAAGCTTCCGGTATCGCGCCCTCACCAGGAAAAGTTCGCGCCGCAGCAGGCAGTTCAACCGTTTCCACCCCAGCCATTCCCACACTGGACCGGGAGAAGGTCGCGCCATGATGGTCAGCTTCCGAAATTTTCAGCGCATTCACCTGGTGGGCATTGGTGGAATCGGGATGAGCGGCATCGCCGAAGTACTTCTTACGCTGGGCTATTCCGTCTCCGGATCCGATAGCAAGCCCTCGTCTATCACGGAGCGCCTTGCCAAGCTCGGCGCCACAATTTTCGACTCGCATGAAGCTATCAACGTCGATGGTGCGCACGTGGTGGTGACCTCTTCCGCAATCGTCGCCATCAATCCCGAAATCATCGAAGCGCACAAAATGAAAATCCCGGTGATTCCTCGCGCCGAGATGTTGGCCGAACTGATGCGCCTGAAATATGGCATCGCCGTAGCGGGAGCCCACGGAAAAACGACCACCACCTCGATGGTTGCGTCGGTTTTAGCGACCGCGCATCTCGATCCAACGTTCGTGATCGGTGGCCGCGTGAATCAGGCGGGCACCACTGCAAAGCTGGGCAAGGGGGATTACTTCGTGGTGGAAGCGGACGAGAGCGACCGCAGTTTTCTCTTGCTCGCGCCGGTCGTCGCCGTCGTTACTACCATCGATCGCGAACACCTCGACCAATACACTTCGCTCGAAGACATCCAGGACGCCTTCATTCAATTCGTGAATCGCGTGCCATTTTACGGCGCGGCCATACTGTGTCTCGACGAGGTCAACGTGCAGGCTATCGTGCCGCACATCAAGCGCCCCATCATCACTTATGGGACGTCCAGCCAGGCCGACCTGGTGATCAGCGATATAAAACTGGAAGGGCTCGGCAGCGAGTTCAAGCTCACTTTTAAAGGCGAAGCGCTGGGCAGTTTCCGTTTGCCGAACCCGCCAGGCATCCACAACGTGCGCAACGCCGCCGCAGCAGCAGCTGTGGCTTTGTATCTGAGCGTGCCGGTCGAGCTCATCCGCGATGGCCTGGCAAAATTTTCCGGCGTTGGCCGCCGGTTCGACATCAAAGGCGTGGCTAATGACATTACCGTCATCGACGACTACGGCCATCACCCGGTGGAAATTCGCGCCACGCTGGAAGCCGCCAAAATTTGCAAATTTGATCGCCTGCTGGTGCTGTTCCAGCCGCATCGATATTCGCGCACGCAACACCTGTGGAACGAGTTCTGCAGCGCCTTCAATCTGGCCGACGTTCTGGTGTTGACCGACATCTATCCCGCCAGCGAGGCGCCCATCGAAGGCATCACCAGCGAAGCGCTGGCCAACGCCATTGGCAAGGCTGGCCACAAACACGTTTTCTATTACCCATCGATGCAGGCGGGCATTGAGCGCTTGCTTGCGGAAGCGAGGCCCGGAGACGCCATCCTCACCATCGGGGCAGGCAGCGTTAGCCGTACCAGCAATGAAATTCTCGCGTTATTGCGAGCGGAGCGCTCAGCGCAACATGCGTATTGAAGACAAAAAAGTACTAGCGGCCTTGCGCGACCTTGGCGTCGAGCTGAAAAGCGATGCCTCGTTCACGGACATAACCTATCTGGGCATCGGCGGCACGACCGATCTTCTGGTTCTCTCGCGTCACGAATCGATTCCTGAAGTGGTGAAGATGCTGGAAGCCAACGGCATCCCGTTTAAATTTATAGGAGGGGGCTCAAATCTGTTAGTGGCCGACAACGTGCTCCCATGGGTAGTGATGCGCCTCGCGCAACCGGACCCGGACGTGGTCATCGAGGGGAACATCGCCACCGTGGATGCCGCGGCTGATCTCGGCAAAACTGTAACTTTGTGCGCCAAGCACGATCTCGGCGGGATGGAAGGACTCATCGGAGTTCCCGGCACCGTCGGCGGCGCCCTGCGGATGAATGCGGGAGCCTACGGAATCCAAATTGGGAATTATGTACGGGAGGTAAAAGTTTATCGCGGTGGCGCGCGTATCATCGAAACTTTGAAAGGCGACCAGATTTCCTTCGAATACCGGCATACATCTTTTGCGCCGGATGATATGATGCTGGCGGTGAAGCTGGAACTTCCCTCCAAACCATTCCGCGAAATTCTCCAAGGGATTCGTATCTGTAACAAAAAACGCCGCGCAAGCCAGCCGCTGGGCCAGAAAAGCGCCGGCTGCATTTTCAAGAATCCTTCCGGAGCCTCTGCAGGGCGCATGATTGATGAGCTGGGACTGAAAGGCCTGAGCGTTGGCGATGCGCGGGTCAGTGACCGGCACGCCAATTTCTTCGTGAACGCCGGAAAAGCCAGCGCGAAAGATATGCTTGCGCTCATTGCCGACGTTCGCGAGCGGGTGCAAAAAGCCTACGGCTTCGAACTGGAGAATGAGGTGGTGGTATGGAACCCGTAAAGACCATCTCCAGGAATAAAGCGGGTCTCGCGGAGGTTGAGTCTTACCGTCCCGAATTGCTCACCGATGAAGAGCCACGTTACCTGCGGCGTCAAAGGCCGGTGGAAATTCGCCGCAAGAAATTTGCCGGGCGTGGTTGGTCTTTTTACCGCAAGGTGGCAATTTTGAGCGTGGCGGGAATTGCGAGCGTCACCGTGATTATCGAAGGCGTGCGATTTCTGCTGTATTCGCCGCAGTTCGCTCTCACCAGACCCGATCAGATCGATCTGACCGGCAACAAAATCGTTTCACGCGAGGCGGTGCTCAAGCAATTTCTGCGCGATCGCAATCACAGCGTGCTGCAAATTCCACTCGACAAGCGCCGCAGCGAACTCGAGCAGTTGCCCTGGGTGGAGTCCGCCAGCGTGCAGCGTATTTTGCCGAATCGTATTCGCGTGGAACTTTATGAGCGCACCCCGATCGCATTCGCGCGCACAAGCAACGCGCTATATCTAATCGATGCGCACGGCGTAATTCTAGATCGGCCGGAGGGCGAAGACTGGCATTTCCCCATCGTAAGCGGTGTGTCCGAAGAACTTCCGCGTGACCAACGCGAAAAGCGCATGCAGATGTATCAGGACTTTATGAAAGCGATCGAGTTGGTGCGCTCCGGCTCATCCGATCAGGTCAGCGAAGTCGATCTCAGCAGCACGCGAGATTTTCGCGCGGTGATGGTCGGCCTTGCGGGGCCCACCGATCCGCAGGCGGTGACTATTCATTTTGGCGGCGGAGATTTTGCCGCGAAGTATCGCATGCTGGTCGAGAATTTTTCACAGTGGCAGGCGAATGCAGGCCGTGTGCGGTCAATCGATTTGCAGTATTCTCGGCAAGTGATCTTGAATCCCGACTCCAGCGCGGGGGTAGCGGTCGCGAAAGCTAGGTAGTGCGTGCAGGAGCATAGAGTTGAGCAAGAAAGATAAATACATCGTAGGGCTGGATATCGGCAGCACAAAAACCTGCGTGATGATCGCTGAGATGGACGAAGAGCAGGTGAATTTTCTCGCTCTGGGCGCCACGGAATCCAAGGGCCTGCGCAAAGGCTTGATTGTGAATCTGGATTCGACGGTGAGTTCGATTCGCCGCGCCGTGGAAGAAGCCGAGAGTGTCGCAAACGTTCCGGTAGAGTCCGCGGTAATCGGGGTGGCCGGCAATCACGTGCGTGGAGTGAACAGCCGCGGCGGAATTACTTTAGGCACTCGCCAGCGCGACATCGAACGCGAAGATGTTCGCCGCGCGATTGACGCCGCTCGCAACATTTCACTTCCTAATGACCGCGAAGTTCTTCACGTGCTGCCGCACGAATTTCGCGTGGACGCGCAGGATGGCATCCGTGACGCGATCGGCATGATCGGACATCGCCTGGAAGCCAACGTTCATGTAGTCACTTCTTCGGTGGCCGCCACGCAGAATCTTGTTACTGCCGCGAACAAAGCTGGGATCCTTATCAGCGACACGGTGCTCGAACCGCTGGCCTCCGCGGAATCCTGTTTGACTCAGGATGAACGGGATCTGGGCTGCTGCCTGCTGGACATTGGCGGCGGCACTACCGAATTGATTGTTTACGGCGGTGGAGTGGTTCGCCACACCAGCGCCGTTCCGATTGGCGGCGACCACTTCACAAATGATCTGGCGGTCGGCTTGCGCACTCCGATCCCCGAGGCGGAAAAAATCAAGCGCCGCAACGGTTGCGCTACCTCAGACCTTTTGCGCCAGGACGGGGCCATTGAAATTGCCAGTGTCGGCGACCGCCCGCCGCGGACTATTTTCGCCCGCGCTCTGACGGACATCATCGAGCCGCGCGCGATGGAGTTACTGGCCATGATTCGCGACGATCTGCGACGCGCCGGCCTGGAAACGCAAATCCCCGCCGGTTTTGTGCTGTGTGGCGGCGGCGCGCGGCTCTACGGCTTCGATGAGCTCATCGAGCAATCGCTGCACCTGCCGGTGCGCATCGCGGAGCCCAAGGGTTTGGCTGGTCTGCCGGAGCAGGTAGCGCAGCCGGAATATGCAACGGTAATTGGTCTGGTGATGTACGGCGCGAAAGCGCGGCGCAACACGCCGCAACGCGCTGGAAATTTAGTATCTAAATTGAAAGCTATGTTTGCCGGAGCTTCGTGAACCTGCCGAACGCTGCGCGGTAAATGTGGAGAATGTCGAGGGGATAGCATGCCAATAAGGGAAGCGGGAATCCGGATGAGCTTTAGCGAGGAGCTTCAGCCGGCGAAAATAAAAGTGATCGGAGTGGGTGGCGGCGGGTGCAACGCCGTCAATCGCATGATCCGCGCCAAAGTGGAAGGCGTCGAGTTCATTACCGCGAATACTGATCTGCAGGCGCTGAAGCTTTCGCAGGCTCCGGTGAAATTGCAGCTCGGCGCGAAGTTGACCAAGGGTCTGGGCGCGGGCGCTAATCCCGAAGTCGGCCGCAAAGCAGCACTGGAAGACACCGAGAAAATCATCGAAGCGTTGGAAGGCGCCGACATGATCTTTATCACCTCGGGCCTCGGGGGAGGCACCGGCAGCGGCGCAGCGCCAGTGGTAGCTTCACTCGCCAGTGAATTGGGCGCCTTAAGTGTGGCGGTGGTTACCAAGCCGTTCGCTTTTGAGGGCCGGCGCAGAATGCTGCAAGCCGAGCAGGCTTTGGAGGAACTGATTGGCGCGGTGGATACCGTCATCGTGATTCCCAACGAACGCTTGATGGAAACGGTCGAGCGCGGCACCAGCTTTTTTGACGCGTTTCGAATTGCTGACGACATTTTGCGGCAGGCGGTGCAGGGAATTTCCGACATTATTACGGTGCCCGGAATTATCAATCGCGATTTCGCCGACGTGAAAGCCATTATGTCCGGCCAGGGTTATGCGGTGATGGGTACTGCGGTGGCTACCGGAACGAACCGCGCTGTGGATGCTGCCAATCGCGCCATCGCCAGCCCGTTGCTGGAAGATAATTCCATTCAGGGCGCGCAGGGCATTCTTATCAATATCAGCGGCAGCTCCAGCCTCACGCTGCATGAAGTTCACGAAGCTTCCAGCGTCATTCAAAAGGCCGCGCACGAAAATGCCAATATTATTTTTGGCGCGGTGCAGGATGACGCCATGAAAGACACCATCAAAATTACAGTTATCGCCGCAGGCTTCAAAGACGCGAACAAGAAGAATATCCATCAGAAGCCGTCGTTCCTGGCGAAAACCTGGAAGGCTGCGCCCGAAATGCAGGAAGTGAAAATCACGCAGCAGGTACAGGAAGAAGCGCCGCCACCACCCCCGCCGGCACCGGTCGTGCATCACGCGCAGGTGCAACAGCCGGCTCGTGAAGTGCACCAGGACGTTGACGATCTGGATGTGCCGACCTTCCTGCGGCGCCAAGCTGCTCAAAAGGCCTGAGCGGGTCCACAGCTATTCAGGCGAGTTCCTTAATTTGGATTTAAAAAGGGTGCATGCCAATGCGCCCTTTTTTTGCGCCTGTTGCACGCATGAGTTATTCAGGGCTGATGGTGGAGAGCGCCTTCACCATTGCGCGCACGTCATTTTCATACTTTGGGTAGTCGGTCTGGGGGTGAGGTAACACTGTACTCAAGCCGGAATGGTATTCCCGCGCCGCTGTAGGCGCTGCGAGCTGCAAAATATTTTCTGCATTGATTCCTGCTCCCGGAACAATGGTGAGGCACTGGCCGGCGGCGACAACTAGCATTGCGATATTGTCGATGCCTTCAAGAGCGCTTGCTGCTCCACCCGAGGTAAGAATGCGAGCGGCGCCCGACCGTACGACATCTTCGAGCGCTTGCAAAAAATCCGGGCAAGCGTCAAAAGCGCGATGAAATGTCACTGGCAAGGGTTGAGCGAGCTCAACCAGTTCGCGGGTGCGATCGACATCCACGATGTGATCCAGTTTCAAAATACCAAAGACCAAGCCGTCGACGCCTGAATCCTTGGCCTCGGCGAGGCTTTTCTTCATCTGCGTAAATTCAGCCGGTGAATAAACGAAGTCGCCGGCGCGCGGGCGAATCATTACGAAAATAGGGATCTGGATTTCTTCCCGCGCGGCGCGTAGTAGTGCTAGATCTGGAGTCAGGCCACCAACGGCAAGGTTGCTACAAAGCTCAATGCGATCGGCGCCGCCACGCGCAGCCGCCGCGGCGGCTTCAACAGATTCGACCGATATTTCCAGCAGGATTTTCTTGTTCACTGACCGTGAAGAACATCATACCGCGCGATCACAAATCCCAGCGCCGAGCCCACGAAAACGTCGGAGGGAAAATGCGCGCCAGTGGTTACACGCGAGAAGGCGATCGCGCTGGCGGCGGCATAAGCGAGATAAGGAACCCAGCGATGCTCCTTGTAGCGGCGCGCGAAAACCGTAGCCACGGAAAACGCCATCAAGGCGTGGCCGGACGGAAAGCTGGTGCCCTTGCCGAAGATTGATCCATTGCTGTGAAAGAAGGTGTCGTTATAGGGACCCGCCACGGGAAGTTCCGTGGGGCGTTGGCGCCGCGCGATGGCTTTTATGACCACCATAAGGATGGCGTCATCGGCAACCGCTTCGCCGGCAAAAAGCGCAGAGCCTTGGTCGTAAGAATCGTGGCGCAGCAGGCTCGCGCCGTAAAAAACCGCAGGCACAACGGCGATGGCCGCGCCAGTTGCGGTGGTGCTGAACACTTGATTGAAACCGTGGAAATCCGTCGTTTGACGGAAGTGCGGCATAGTCTGTGGATCGGTAGCTATAAAAACCGCCGTGCCCCCGGTTATGAACAATGCCGGAAGCCAGTGGTGCCCCTGGCCGAGTTCCAACGGGAACAGCCACATATCTTTTTGGTCGTGCAGGAAATTCATCGGCAATTTGCGCAGCGATACTTCGCGGTCTGCTCGCGGATTCTCTTTAGAGGGCGTGGGAAGTGGAAAGCTCGCCGGGGCTGCTGCGCTTGGTGATGAAGATTCGGATGAGGAATCCAGGGCCGGATAATCCGGCAGCGCATAGTCATGATTGATGCCACTGTTTACATTTTCTGCGGCGCGATCGGAAACCGGAGCGTGTTGCGCAGCAGACGAGACCGCCGGCAGAAGTAAAAGACAAAGAATCGCCGCCAAGCAATAGCTTTTGAAGCGGCCTGAATAGACCATCGAAATATCTCCTGCGATCGGGATGCGCTGGACGCGAAGAATAACGCGGAGAGTGGAGGGGAACTCTACACAGATTACTTTAGCAGGCGAACTTAAAATGCGGGGTCAAGATTAACGATTTTTTAGGTTTAGTTGCGAACTTCTATATCCATCCGAGAGACGCAAACGCGGTGATGGACGCGCACCCCAGCGCCACGCCGAGTACCACGCCGGCTAGCACATCGCTGAGGAAATGCATGCCCAGTACGATGCGCGAGAAACCAATGCTTATGGCTAAAAAGAAAAGCGTACCTTCCAGCGCCGGATAAAAATAACTGAGCACCAACGCGATGGAAAACGCCGTCATGGTATGTCCCGACGGAAAAGAAAACTTATCCGGCGGCAAAACTTTCGACCAGCAGTGCGGTTCGAATTGACACGGCCGCCTGCGATGGCTCAGATGTTTAAGCGCTTTGAAAATCAGCACGCCGATGAGGGCGGCGGAGCTCGCTGCGCCGACCGCCGCCAAGCGTTGCGGGCCACCCCAGGCCAGCAGCATGATTCCTACTCCGTACCACAGCCAGCCATCGCCCAGGCGGGTCGACAGAATCATCCAGATGCGAAACCATCGCGGCGCACGCCAGCGGTTCATCTGCCGCATGACCCGGTGGTCGCGGTTTTCGATGAAGCCCCACAGCATGCGCGTTACAGTCACGGCCTTACCTCATGCAGAAGTGCCTAACGAGGGCCCGAGAGATGATGCCAACGGAATGCCAAACGGAAAATGTTCCGGAATTAAATTATCCGCGCGTGGTGGGACATCCCACAAGCGTCGCGTGCGCTTTTCGGAATTGTCCAGAATTGCTGACCATTTTCGGCAGAAACGAATTTCGTTCAGCCAATGTCCGGCGGTAAAGATCGGCACGAGCACCGCCAGCGGCGAAATCGCCAGCGTCCAAGGCTTTTCGTGCAACAGGGAATTGATGATGCTGAAGACGTCGGCGGTGAGCTTGGCGTAGCCGCCGTGCACGCCGTGTATGCGGCCGCGCCCTTGCATTAGCCCAGCGAAGAATTCGTCCACGGTGCACGCGCCGGGAACTTCCGTATGAGTCAGCCCAACTCCTGCTATGGCATGGGAGTCGCTGCCGGCAATGGCCACTTTTCCAAAACGTGCTGCGAGATTGGCGGCGTCCGAATTGGCTTTGGCACACATCTGGCCGTTACGCGCTTCCAGCGCAGGAACGTAGGAGGCGAACCAGTCGAAGTCGTGCTTATCGCGGCGCCCGGTCAGGCCGGAGAAAACGTGGTTCACGCTGAAGAATAGTTTCCGCTCGGTGAGGTACATCACCAGCGAGATGAAGTCATTGCGGCGGCGCTGAATTTCCACATGGTCGCGCTCGCGAATGTCGTAGACCCCGACATGCACCTCCGTGCCGGTAGGCATCCGCACGGTGACCTCTTCACTGAGAAAGAAATCAGGGTACTTGCGGAGGATTTCAGCGGCGTCGATGGAGTCATGGTCGGTGATGGTCACGATAGCCATGCCTAGCTTTTTGAGGCGTTTATAGACCTCGGCGGCGTCGTTATAGGATTCGCGGCAAATGCGGTTCAGAACCGGCGTGCTGCACATGCCGGAAGCCACAGAGTGCACGTGAAGGTCGCATCGCATACGAGTATGATTTCGCATGGATATGAACAGCCTGTGAAGAGGCTGCTAATTGTGTATGAATGTTGCTGCATAACTAATTGAACACAAAAGGCTTACGTTTTTATCCACATGGCATGGTGCGCGCTCTTCCCTAAGCACA
>DATBBY010000004.1:0-48205 GCA_036270765.1 Candidatus Acidiferrum sp. | reverse complement strand
AGTTTAAACTATCCTCTACGTAACCCAGGTGGTGGTCAAGTTTTTCTGAGATTTATTGACGAACCGAAACGTCGGTGCCAGCTTTAATTGACTCGCCGTAATAGCTCCTGTAATTTTGAAGAATCAGGTTATTTTTGTAGCCCACGCGTCACGGTAATCGCAGCCAGTCCGGCTCGTGATTAAGCCTGCAGATTTTCGATTCGAGCCAAGGGGAGTACACATGGGTTTTGCCACTAACGCCATCCACGTCGGCCAGGAACCAGATCCCTCCACGGGCGCCATCGTCGCGCCAATCTATCAGACCTCCACTTACGTAAACGAAGAGTTGGGGAAATATAAAGGCGGTTACGACTACGCGCGCACCAATCATCCCAATCGAAAGGCTTTGGAGCGCACCATTGCCCGACTCGAGGACGGCCACAGCGCTTACGTATTTACTTCCGGAATGGCCGGCATCGATGCCGTCTTTCGCTTGTTGCGCCCCGGCGACCATGTGGTGCTCTCCGAAGCGGTATACGGCGGTGTTTTTCGGCTCTCCACACAACTCTTGGTTCACTTTGGACTGGAATTCAGCTTTGTCGACACTTCCTCGTCGGACGCGGTGGTATCGGCCTTCCGGCCCAACACCAAAATGTTGTACATCGAAACTCCCACTAATCCCACGATGAGGATCGCCGATATCGCCGCGCTCGCTAAATTGGCCAGTCAACGAAATGTCACTGTAGTCGTGGACAACACTTTCCTCAGCCCGTATCTTCAGCGGCCCATCGAGCTCGGTGCGCACATCGTAGTCCATTCCATGACCAAGTATCTCAACGGCCACAGCGACTCGACGGGCGGCGCGGTGGTGTTGACTCGCAAGGAAGACGCCGAGAAAATTTATTTTATCCAGCGCTCCGCAGGTTCCGGATTGGCGCCCATGGATTGTTTCCTGATTTCGCGCGGCATCAAGACTCTCGCGGTGCGCATGCTGCAGCACAATGCCAACGGCCTGGTAGTCGCACGCCATCTCGACACACACCCGAAAGTTCAAAAGGTTCTATACCCTGGCCTCGCAAGCCACCCACAACATGAAGTTGCGCGTCGCCAGCAGAAAGGCCCCGGTGGGATGCTTTCCTTTGACCTGGGCTCACTGGAAGCGGCCCGACGCTTTCTAAATCGCGTGAAACTATGCGCGCTCGCGGAAAGCCTCGGTGGCGTGGAATCCCTGATCTCGCTTCCCGCACTTATGACTCATGCATCCATGCCGCAAGAAGTGCGCGAACGCGTCGGGATCACGGAAGGACTGGTTCGTTTGTCGGTGGGCATTGAGGATGCCGACGACATCATCGCCGATTTGGACCAGGCGCTACACCACGTCTAAGTCAAAAGTAGCCAACTATTTTCGAGTCTTCGGTGGCTTCACGCTCTCAACCAACCATTCCAAATACTCATGTGAACCCGAAACTACTGGCATCACCAGGAATTCCGGCACGTCATAACTGTGCATACTCCGCACCAGTCGTTCTAACTCAGGCAAGCGCTTCGCGGTTGATTTCATGACCAATAAATACTCCCGCGAACTTTCTACCTTGCCCTTCCAACGGTAAACTGACTCCACCGGGTTAAGTACCACATTGACGCAAGCCGCGAGCCTTGCTTCGACGGCGGCGCCTGCGATTCGCCTCGCCTCCGGAAGCGTTCCGCAAGTAACCAGGACCACTCGAGCTTGCCTCTCAAGCATCTGTTCCCTTCCAACCGATTCAGTCAACTGTTGCCCGTTTGCGCTTATCAATTACGGGGCTAGAATACATCGCCATGAACACTTCTCCGAATCCTTCTCCTATTAAGTTTGGAACCTCCGGTTGGCGCGGCCTCATCGCCGACGATTTCACCTTCGCCAACGTGCGGCTTGCCGTGACTGCTATCGCGGAGCACGTCAACTCCAAAACCAAGAACCCGACCATCCTCGTCGGATACGATCCGCGCTTTTACTCCGAGGAATTTTCGCAACTCGCCGTCGACATCCTCAATCAGCACGGCATTCGCACCCTGCTATGCGACACATTTACTCCCACACCCGCCATTGCTTACGAGATCACCCGTCGCAAGCTCGATGGCGCCATCAATTTCACTGCCAGCCATAACCCCGCGCAATATCATGGCCTCAAGTTTTCTTCTGCAGACGCGGGGCCCGCGCTTCCGGAAGTCACCAGGGACATCGAAGCGCGCGTGAGCAAAATGGTTGAAAAGGATGGACCCTTCCCAGCAAAACCCGCGCCAACTTCTGGCGACAAGCGCGCTGCAAACGAAATGGTCAACATTCGCGAAACGTATCTGCAGCGGCTCGAGCAACTCGTTCGCTTCGACGCATTACGCCAAGCCAAAGCTCATTTTGTATACGATGCCTTGCATGGATGTGGCGCAGGTTATCTCGATACTGTTTTGACTCGCAACGGAATCGCCGTTCAGGCCATGCGTCTCAATCGTGACACTCTGTTTGACGGAACCGGCCCCGATGTCTCTGAACCGAATTTGGCGCCATTACGTAAGGCTGTGTTGGAGTCCCGTGCAATCGCCGGCGTGGCCACCGATGGCGATGCTGACCGCTTCGGTGTGATCGACCAAGACGGCACGTGGATTCAGCCGAATCACATTTTGGCGTTGCTCTACGATTATCTGGTCGAGACGCGTCAATGGCACATGCCTGCGGCTCGCAGCGTTGCAACTAGCGAAATGATGGATGCCGTGGCAAAATCCCACGGCCAAAAAATCTATCAGACTCCCGTCGGATTTAAATATATCGGCCAATTAATCCGCGAAGACAAAATTGCCATGGGCGGCGAAGAAAGCGCCGGAATCACCATTCGTGGACACGTGCCGGAAAAAGATGGCATCCTCGCCTGCCTCCTGGTTGCCGAAATGCTCGCAGTCCGCGGTACTTCCATAGAGGCACAGGTGAAAGCGCTGTTTAAAAAACTTGGCCGCGAGTTCTGGCCCGTGCGTGAAAATTTCCATCTCACAGACGAACAAAAGGCGAATGCAGTAAGGCAGGTTGCCATTGACGCTTCGACACTACTCGGACGAAAAATTGTTTCCGTGGATCGTACTGATGGCGCAAAGTTTGTTTTCAATGACGGTTCCTGGATGCTGGTACGGCTTTCCGGCACCGAACCGTTGTTGCGCTTATATGTCGAGGCTCCCACTTTGGAAGCTTCAACGAAGCTGACCAGCGAAGCCAAAAATTGGCTTTTGCATGAATCATGAAGAAGGTAAACGCTAAAGATGAAAATGAAGGTTGACGAAAAAGCGGGTGGCTTATTGCGACACGGCCCCGCCCTGCTTGTTCTGTTTGTGGCCATACTTTTTGTACATGATATTTTTGGCGCCCACGGCTACCTCTCCATGCGGCGCACTCAGGATGGCATCAAGAAAGTTAAAGCCGAAATTGCGCAATTGAATAAAGAAAATGCCGCGCTCGAACAGGCCGTGAAAGATTTAAAGACGGATCCGCGCGCCATCGAAAAGATCGCCCGTGAAGAACTCATTCTCGCCAGGCCCGGCGAAATCATCATAAAAATTCCGCAATCGCAATTGCTGCCACAGGCGTTCAATACCCACCCGTAACGTCTTTCTCACTCAAAATTAACCAGATTACATCGCTTCGCTTAAGCTTTGCGTTGCTGTGGCCTGCAGATGAACTGTCGCGCGCTTTTTGGCGCGAGTGCGCCATATCGAAAGTCCCATCATCGCCGCAAAAATCACCATCATGCCCGCCGTCGCCAATGGAATGGTGCTCCGCGATTTGGGCAATATAGATAATCTGCCGTAGACAAATTCGATGTGCACCCAGTAAACCAGCAGCGATGTCTTGCCGAATTGTATACAGGGACTGAACCCTTCCGTGACCCAACCCCAACGGCACCACGCAAAAATTGCAGAAGTAAGCAGCAATAAAATACCGCACCGCATCAGGAAAAAATTTGGGCTGCTGTGCCAGTAATCGTAGACGGCGTAGATCCTGACGTCCGAACAATCCCACCAAAGAGATAAGGCGCAGGCAACTGCGCCAATGGCCCCTACCATAGCCAGTGCCAAAACTTCCTTGCGCCGCGCGAAATCCAAAAATAAAAACAAACCAAACGCCAACCCTACGAAAGCAAATCCACACCACGGGAAAATTGAAAAAATCCACGGCGTCGGCGCATCAAAATTGTGAACCCCGTTGATGTAGGACTCCAGCATCCAGGGAAGGAACCGCGGACGGTGGGTTGTCCACAATGGCGGCGTCGCGACCGCCACAACAGCGGCAATCAGCAGCGACAATCCGATCAGTCGATTTCTCCACCTCTCGACAGACTCCCTTGTATGAACCGAAAAACTCGCGGCGGCAGTCGAGCCATTCCCGCTCGTCAGTCGCCAAAAAAGCGCCATGAAAATAATGGATACTCCCAGAATGTTGAGCACATCCACTTTCAACAAATCGGTCCACGGCGATTTCGGATAACCAAGTACGAATTCTTGCACCCGCAGAAGGAATCCGAGTCCGAGAATTTCCCCGCCGCGCAGCAGCGCAGTCTTAAAAATTTGTGATCGAGGTTTGTTCTTTTGCCGCAGACCTTCCGTGACCAACGCAAAGGAAACACCGCAGAGGAACAAAAATATCGGAGCCGCCAGCGTCGACAACTCCTGTGACCAGCGGTACAGCAGCGTTCTCCGCGCTTCCGGATTCAGCCAGGAGTCATAACAGTGCGCCTGTATCATCAGCACGCACGCTAGTCCGCGCATCCAGTCGATATACGCTAATCTTTTTATTGGCACCGGCAGTTGATTCGTCGTACCCAAGAAGTCAAAAATACTCTAGCGCACAACCCCGCTCAGAGGACTGGAAGCGGAAGCGTAAAGCCGCTTCGGCATGCGGCCGGCCAGAAATGCCTTGCGTCCCGCGATGGTGGCGTCGCGCATCGCTTCCGCCATCAAGACAGAGTCTTCTGCTTCTGCGATCGCGGTATTCAGCAGCAGCCCGTCCGCACCCAGTTCCATCGCGGATGCCGCATCTGATGCCGTACCCACCCCCGCATCCACAATCAACGGCACCTCCGTTATGCGTTCGCGCAAAATTCGCAAATTCGCTGGATTCTGAATGCCCAGCCCCGAACCTATTGGCGCTGCCAGCGGCATCACCGCGGAAGCTCCCGCATCCACCAGCTTACGCGCCACAATCAAATCATCATTCGTATACGGCAAGACTACAAATCCTTCCTTCACCAGCACGCGCGTCGCCTCAATCAATTGCTCGGTATCCGGAAACAATGTCTGCTGGTCACCGATCACTTCGAGCTTCACCCAATGAGACAATCCGACTTCGCGTCCCAAACGTGCGGTGCGAATGGCTTCTTCGGCCGAATAACACGCCGCGGTATTCGGCAGAATAAACATTTTTTCGCGGTCAATATAATCAAGAAGCGACTCTTTCGATCTGTCCGTGAGGTTCACACGGCGCACCGCAACGGTAACCATGTCCGCCCCTGACGCTGTGTGCGCACGCGCCATTTCCTGAAAACTGCGGTATTTCCCGGTGCCCACAATCAGCCGCGACTTAAACGCACGCCCCGCGATGACTAGTTGATCGGACATTTGTTCCCCAAGTCTGATTTTAGTCTGGCCGGACACTAGCGGCAAATCGCGGCACGCCGAAAAATCCCAGCAAATTGGCTGGCATTAATCCTGAAGCATGGGTCGCGGTTCAGCCGCGTCCGCATAAAGCTCGTCAATAACTTTCCGGTAGTGTTGCTCCACGATGCGCCGCTTAAGTTTCAAGGTAAAAGTAAGGCTCCCATTATCGAAGGTGAAGTCCTCGGGAAGCAGAGCAAAACGCTTAATCGATTCGTACTGCGCCAAGTGCGGCGTAAGCCGTCTTACTTCCGACTCGATCAGCGCGCGAACCCACGCATTCGAAGCCATCTCCACGTTGTTCGCAAAGGTGATTCCCTCTTCAGCAGCCTTCGCCGATATCGTTACCGGATTCGGCACCAGCAGAGCCACCACATATTTGCGCTCGTCGCCCACCACCATTGCGTTGAGTAAATAAGGACTACTTTTCAGCGTATTTTCAATCGGCTGCGGAGCCACAAATTTACCCGCCGCGGTCTTAATCAAATCTTTCTTGCGATCGGTGATAAACAAATAACCGTCAGCGTCCAGGTAGCCGATATCACCAGTACGGAACCAGCCATCCGCGCTCAAAACTTCGCGGGTCGCGTCCGGATTCTTGTAGTATCCCTGCATCACACACGGCCCGCGGGCCAGAATCTCGCCATCGTCGGCGATTCTAATTTCTACGTTGGCTATGGCTTTCCCAGAGCTCCCGGCGCGGTTCTGGGGATAATTCGAGCTCAACACCGGAGCAGTCTCCGTCAATCCGTATCCCTGATATATCGGTATTCCAATAGTCCAAAAAAATTCCGTCAGGTTTTTTGACAGCGGCGCCCCCCCGGACATTACCAGGGACAAGCGCCCTCCCGTTTGCGCACGAATCTTGGAGTACACCAGCGCGTTTGCCACCGACCATTGCAGTCTCAACGCCAATGGCGCTCGCTCTTCGCCGCAGCGCCACTTGGCCGACCGGCTCGCCACCTTCATCGACCAATCAAACAGTTTGCGTTTAATCCCGGTGGCCTTGCTTCCCTGCTCCACTATCCGGGTATAAATCTTTTCGAATACGCGTGGCACCGCCGCCATCGTCGTGGGACGAAGCTCCAACATTGCTTGCGCAACCTGCTCAACGGCCTCCACGTACGCCACAGTAATTCCATGAAAGATAAATGAGTAGTCGATCATTCGGCCGTAAACATGTGCCAACGGCAAAAACGACAACGCCAGATCGTTCGTTGCGTCGTATTTAACCTGCAGGTGGCTGTCCGTGACATTCGAGGAGAAATTCGTGTGCGTCAACATCACGCCCTTAGGTTCCCCGGTCGTGCCTGAGGTATAAATCAACGACGCAAGTTGCCCGGGTTGCACCTGTGAGGCTTGCAGCCGATAGAAAGCAATCTCTGTCGCGCCGGCGCCCGCAATCAGCGTTTCATACCGTAGACATTCAGGCTCCGCTTCAGGCCCAGCCTCCGCGGCCACGATGTGTTCTACCGTAAGCAGCTCTGCACGGCACGCCAGCAGCTTTTCCAGTTGCTTCGCTCCCGAAACAAAAACAATCCTGGCCTCGGAATGATTAAGGATGTACACCATCCGCTGCGGCGACTCATTGAAATAGATGGGTACGCTGACGCCCCCAGCGCCAGTGATCGCAAAATCCGCGGTATGCCATTCGGGCCGGTTCGCCGAAAAAATAGCTACGCGGTCTCCCGCTTTCACGCCAAGTTCCACCAGCGCGCTGGAAAGCCCTGCCACGCGGCGAAGAAATTCCGCCGACGAGATCGCTTCCCAGCGGTCCCCACGACGGAACATTTGGGCCCGTGGGTTTGGCAATTGATCGATGGCGTTTAAAACTTTCGAGGGAAGGGTGCCATAATTCATCGCGATTTCGACTGTACTCCAGCTATTTACGGGGCGCAATTGCCGCTTCTGATCGTGCTTCGGTAAACAAAAGAGTGCATTTCACGAAACAACTCGCGTTCGTGCAAATGCTTTCTCCCTGCGATAGTATTGGCCTTGAGCGATCATGACTCCAACTTCCTCCGAAACCACGTTGCTGTCTCCAACGAACAAAGGGCCATTCAAAGCGCCCCGGGGATCTCAAATCACCTGCAAGGGCTGGCAGCAGGAAGCCGCCTTGCGCATGCTGATGAACAATCTCGATCCGGAGGTCGCTGAAAAACCAGACGACCTGGTCGTCTATGGCGGCACCGGAAAAGCGGCGCGAAACTGGGAATGTTTTCATGCCATAGTTCGCTCGCTCAAGGAACTTGCCGCGGACGAAACGCTGCTGGTGCAGTCAGGAAAACCGGTCGCGGTCTTTCGCACTCATGAATACGCGCCCCGCGTATTGCTCTGCAACTCCAATCTTGTAGGCCATTGGAACAACTGGGAGCGCTTTAACGAATTAGATCGTGCCGGCCTGATGATGTACGGCCAGATGACTGCCGGCAGTTGGATTTACATCGGCACGCAGGGAATTTTGCAGGGCACCTACGAAACATTCGCCTCGGTAGCCAAAAAACAGTTCGCTGGAGACTTGGCCGGCAAGCTTGTCGTAACCGGAGGAATGGGCGGCATGGGTGGCGCGCAGCCGCTCGCAGCCACCATGAATGGCGCGGCATTTTTGGGTATCGACGTCGATCCCGAGCGCATCAAGCGTCGCGTCAAAACTGGCTATTGCGATGTCATGGTCACCAATCTGGACGAAGCCCTCCGCATTCTAAAAAATGCTGTGCGCAAGCGTGAGGCGGTTTCGGTTGGCCTGGTTGGCAATTGCGCCGATGTGATTCCCGAACTGGCGCGCCGTGGCGTCGTGCCCGAGGTGCTCACCGATCAGACCAGCGCGCACGACCCGCTTAATGGTTACGTGCCAAATGGCATGACCTTCGATGCTGCGCTCGAGCTGCGCAAGAAAAATCCCGATGAATATAAAAAGCGCTCCATGGCGGCCATGGCCGAGCATGTCAAAGGCATGCTCGATCTGCAGAACCTCGGCGCAATCACTTTCGACTACGGAAATAATATCCGCACCTTCGCCTACGAACAGGGGCTCAAAAACGCGTACGATTTCCCCGGTTTTGTGCCCGCGTATATTCGTCCGTTGTTTTGCGAAGGCAAAGGCCCATTCCGATGGGCAGCCCTGTCTGGTGAAGCCTCTGACATCGCGCGCACCGATCAACTGGTCCTCGAGATGTTCCGGCGCGACGAGCATCTCAGTCGCTGGATAAAGCTCGCGCAAAAACGCGTACGGTTTCAAGGATTACCGGCGCGCATTTGCTGGCTGGGATACGGTGAGCGTGACAAGTTTGGGCTGGCTCTAAACGATCTCGTCGCTCGCGGTGAGCTAAAAGCTCCCATTGTGATTGGTCGCGATCACCTCGATTGTGGCTCCGTCGCCTCTCCCTATCGCGAAACGGAGTCCATGCTCGACGGCTCGGACGCGGTCGCGGACTGGCCGCTTCTGAATGCGTTGCTCAACACGGCCAGCGGTGCCTCATGGGTTTCGATTCACAACGGCGGCGGTGTGGGCATTGGCTATTCACAACATTCCGGCCAGGTCACTGTAGCCGACGGCACAAAAGAAATGGCTGCTCGCATCGAACGCGTGCTTACCAATGATCCCGGCATCGGCGTGGCCCGACACATTGACGCCGGTTATCCGGAAGCCAAGGCCTTCGCGAAAAATATCGACCTCAAAATTCCCATGCTGTAATCGAATGCGCTGTCACAGATTTCTGCCCTCCGGCATAATATCGAAACCTTGAGCACCCCCACCCTCATCAGCGGAGCTTCTCAACTTTTAACTTTACGTGGACGCGGACCCCGCCGTGGCGCCGCCCTTGCGAACGTCGGAATTGTAAAAAATGGCGCTCTGCTCATCGCCGACGGCCTCATCATCGCGGTCGGCTCCCGCACGCAGGTTGAGGCTCATCCGTTGGCACGCGGCGCGCAGCAACTAGATACGGCAGGCGGCGTGGTGTTGCCAGGTTTCGTCGATTGCCACACCCATTTAATTCACGCGGCAAGTCGCGCGGACGAATACGAACTCAGAATTACCGGGGCAAGTTACGAGGAAATCGCCAGGCGTGGGGGCGGTATATTAAATTCCGTTGCCAAGCTTCGCGCCGCGACGTCAGACACATTAAAACAGCGCGCCCATTTAGCCCTGAAGCAGTTCGCCGCCTACGGGACTACCACCATTGAGGCTAAAAGCGGATACGGCCTCGATCTAGTCAGCGAGCTTAAAATATTAAAATTGCACAAGGAATTGTCGGCCGAGCAACCCCTGGAGATCGTTTCCACTTTTCTTGGTGCTCACGTAATTCCCGCCGAATTTCGCACTCAAAAATCGGGTATGAGGAAATACGTGTCTCTGCTAATTGATACACTCATTCCAGAGATCGCCTCACAAAAGTTGGCCGAATTCTGCGACGTTTTCTGCGAACGCGGTGCACTTAGCGTCGCGCAATCAAAACAAATTCTCGAAGCTGGCAAGCGCTACGGCCTGAAGCCACGAGTTCACGCTGAACAACTTTCACACACCGGGGGGACACAACTTGCCGTAAAGCTTGGTGCGGCGAGCTGCGATCATCTGGAGAAAATAAATCGCGCGGATATTCGCGCCCTGGCAAAATCTAAAACCGTAGCCACACTGCTCCCAGGCTGCGATTTTCACCTCGGCCTCAAACAATATGCTCCCGCACGCGAACTGATCGACGCTGGAGCCATAGTCGCACTCGCCACGGACTACAATCCCGGCACCAGCCCAACCGTAAGCATGCCGATGATTCTGTCCTTGGCGTGCACCCAGTTGCGCATGACCCCAGCAGAAGCCATCACCGCCGCGACCATCAATTCCGCGTATTCTCTCGGTCGCGAAAAACAGATCGGCTCTCTGGAACTTGGCAAGCTCGCTGACATTTCCATCTTCGATGTGGATGACTACCGTGAAATTCCTTATTATTTTGGAATGAATACTTGTCACACCACCATCAAGGGCGGCCAAATCGTTTATTCCAAATCCCCTTCACTACAACCTGAAGTCGTCGCCATCGTACAATTCAAATATGACCCGATTGATTGAGTGCGTTCCGAACTTTTCCGAAGGACGCGATCCCGCAAAAGTCGAAGCCATTGTGGCCGCCATGAGCAGCGTACCCGGCGTTTATGTCCTCGACCTCGAAATGGATGCTGACCACAACCGCTGCGTCGTAACGCTTGCAGGTGACCCCGATGCCGTGGCGGAAGCAGCGCTCCTGGGCGTCGGAAAAGCCGCTGAACTCATCGACCTTACGGTCCACCAAGGTGCTCATCCTCGAGTTGGCGCGACCGATGTCGTTCCTTTCATCCCGATCGAAGGCGTCACACTCGACGACTGCGTCGCACTCGCCAGGCGGGTTGGCAATGAAATATGGAAGCGCCACCGCATCCCGGTATTTTTCTACGAAGCCGCTGCCACGCGACCGGATCGCGTAAATCTTGAAAACATCCGGCGCGGCCAATTCGAAGGCTTACGCGAAGACCTGAAGCGCAATCTCGACCGACAACCCGACGTGGGCGAACCAAAACTGCATCCCACAGCGGGCACGACAGTCGTCGGAGCGCGCAAATTTCTGATTGCCTACAACGTGAACCTCAACACTTCAGATATTGGCGTAGCCAATAAGATCGCCAAAGCCATCCGCTTTTCTTCCGGCGGTTTGCGCCACGTAAAATCCATGGGCGTGGCCTTGAAAGCGCGCAACCTCGCGCAGGTTTCCATCAACCTTACCGATTTCGAATCCACGCCCATGCATCGAGTCTATGAAATGGTCAAGCGCGAGGCCGAGCGCTACGGCGCAATCCCTGTCGGCAGCGAAATTGTAGGTTTGGTCCCTAAGAAAGCTTTGGAGATGGCCGCGGATTTTTTTCTGCAACTGGAAAACTTCTCACCCTCCCAAGTTCTCGAAAATCGCTTGCAATCCGCCCTTTCCGGTGCGCCACCTGAAGCCCCCGGCGCCGACAGCAAATTCGCTCACTTGGCGAAGCCTTTTCTTGATGCCGTCGCGGCGCCGACAGCCACCCCGGGCGGCGGCAGCGTGTCCGCATTTGCTGGCGCTCTCGCCGGTGCGCTCGGCCAGATGGTCGCAGGCTTATCGCGTAAGAAAAAATCGCAAGCGGCCTTCGTCGTCCCACTATCCGAAATGCTCGACCGCTTTCGCAAAACGACTGACGACCTCACGAAAGCCATTGATCGCGACGCAGAAGCTTTCGACCAGGTGATGGCAGCTTTCAAACTGCCCCAGGGCGAAGCGAACCAAAACGCGGCCAGGGACAAATCCATCCAAGCCGCCACTAAGGGTGCTGCCGAAGCCCCGCTGCAGGTGGCCGATGTGACAGTTGCGCTTTTCGAACAACTTGTGCAACTGGAAGCTATCGCTGCCGCATCCATGCGTTCAGACTTACAAGTAGCCCGTTTCATGGCGGCAGCCGGCGCGCGCGGCTCTTTGGCTAACGTGGAAATCAACCTGGATAGCCTTCATGACGCCGCTTATGTATCAAAAGTCAGGAATAAGGTCGCCTCATTGCGCGAGCGCCTGGAAAAGAATCCCGTCGTCTAAAGCAATGCGCAGCAGGCGTGGAGTTTGAAAGGAACACAAAATGAACCCGCGGATGAATTCGGATAAAACGGCAAATATTGGCGCGGTCACAAGAATCGCTCGGCTCTTCACCGTCGTAATACTAGTTGCGCTGTGTTTTGCCATGCCCAAGCCGGCTCGTGCGGGCCGTTTGGCCGCCGACACCATTGCTTTATTTCCAAAAGAAGTTGGCGAATTTGCGTACGCAGACCTTAAAAAAGCACGGACACTCAGTTGGTTCCCGCAATTACAGGAACAACTCTTGCCCGATCGCTTTAAGCAGTTCGAACGTTTCCTCGCCTCTGCGGGCGTCGATCCAAATTCCCAAGTCGAAGAGGTAGCCTGGGGCCTGGTTCCTGAAGGTGTAACCCCTAAAACGGGCGCCGCCGGCTCTGACGCCGTGCCCACAGGAGAGCAGATAGTCGGCGTGGCTCTCGGCAATTTCAATCCCGGCAGCGCCGAATCTTATTTTAAACAGCAAAAATTGCCGACCTTCAAAGCCCGCGGCTACACGTTGTACGCCTTTGGCAGCGGCGCCGGCCCCGACGATTTGTTCTTTTTATTTATTGATTCAAGCACCGCGGCATTTGGCCATCGCAAGCTGCTCGAAAAAATGATCGAGGTTCGATTCGGCGGCGAAGAAGGCCTGCTTCGTAATGACCAGTTTTATCCGCTCATCGCCGATGCCAACGGCACCGGCACGGTGTGGGCCGTTCTCAATCCCGCTTACACGCGGCTAGCCATGCAGCAACTCGCTCCTGAAATTCAACAATTTCCCGAAGCCGCCAAGCTGGTCACCCGCATGCGCAATATGATCATCAGCGTGGACGCCAGTGGCGCGCTAGACGGAAAGTTCCAAGCCATTTGTGGTTCCACGGAAGACGCCAACACGCTGGGGCAATTACTTCAGGCTGGATTTTTGTACAAGCACTACCAGGCGCAGCAGGACAATCCCGAGATGGCCCAGCTTCTGGATTCGGTTCGAGTCACCCCGGCGGGCGACCGCGTGGTTTTGCGCATGACGCTGACCGACGATCAAGTTACTTCGCTGATCCGCAAAAACACTTTCGCATTCAAGATGTAACCGCTTCCAGCGGCATGAGCCGCAACCAATTCCTTAATGAGCGGAAGCCTGTTCGTCCACATATTTCGTCAAACGCGTAATCGCCATTTCCGCTTGAGTTTCGTGTTGCACCCGGTCTACCCCGCTAATCATTTCCAGTTCTTCAGAATCTTTGGCGGAGCTGTTTGTCACACGCCTTCTCATCACAACTTCAATGCGGTCGGGAGTTCTGGCCACCGTGACGTCCAAACGTTGCGCCGAATCTCCCAGTCGCTCGATTTCCCCTTTGCACACTGTAACGATCGCGGACTGCAATCCTGAAACCGCGCTGTTCGCTAACCCTGCCGCATCTGCGAAATAGCGCCCCGCCCCCCCGGCAGCGGCACACAATCGCGCATCGGCGTCCAGTTGCATGGCAATCTTTTGCGTTTCAGCGGGCACGGTTATCAGCTAAAGACACATCGCAGGCGTCCCGGCAATCCGGGCAATAATATAGCCCATCCATGCAGAGTCGCACGTCAAGCTGACCTTGGCAAATCGTGCAGTACCTTTCGCACACGCAATGCTCTTCGGTCTTATCACACTGGACACACACAACCTGTACGGGCATGGGACCCTCCGGGAAAAACTCTACCTGAGGACCAACTGCGCGGCAAGGCACCTGGTTCCTCCAGTGCGCGAACTGAATAGCTGTACCATCGGACTTTCGCTCAGCTTTTTTGACCCACCGAAGAGCGCATGCTAGTATCAATTTCCGCTGAATTTTGTGGAGTCTACTGTCGATCCGTCCGTCATAACCGAGCTTCGCAAAACGTCTCTAAATGCCATCCACCGCCGTTTGGGCGCGAAAATGGTGAATTTCGGCGGCTGGGATATGCCTGTCGAATACCCGGCCACCGGCGGATTGGTCGCGGAGCACAAAGCCGTTCGCGGCAGCGTGGGCGTTTTTGACGTTAGCCACATGGGCGACATTCGCATCTCCACGGCGCGCTCCCACGGTGGGGCCTTAGCCGCTGTGCAGCACATCACCATGAATGATGCCGCCAAGCTCGCTATCGGTCAGGCCCAGTATTCCGCAATGCTCTACCCTTCTGGCACGTTCGTGGATGACGTCATCGTGCACCGGCTCGGAGATGACGATTTTCTTCTGGTAATTAACGCCGGGACTCGTGAAAAAGACATCAACTGGGTCCGCGAAAATACCGCGTCCCACGATTGCAAAGTCGAAGAACTGAGTGACGCGTACACCCAACTTGCCATCCAGGGACCACGCACCATCGATGTGCTGCAAAAGCTCACCGACGTAGAGCTGCATCCGATTAAGAATTACTGGTTCACGCACGGCACCGTTTGTGGATTGAAAAATATATTGATCGCTCGCACTGGTTACACCGGCGAGGATGGCTTTGAAATTTATGTACCCTCGGATGTAGCCACCAGCGAAAACGTCTGGGCCAAAGTCATGGAAGCTGGCCGCGAATTTGGAATCATTCCGTGCGGCCTCGGGGCCCGTAACACCTTGCGTCTGGAAGCGAAAATGGCTCTATACGGCCACGAGATCAGCGAGAACATCAACGTATGGGAAGCGGGTCTTGACCGCTATTGCAAAATGGAAAAAGGAGATTTCATTGGCCGCTCTGAACTTCAACGCGCCAAAGATGCAGGATTGAATCGCACCCTGGTCGGCCTCGAAATGATCGAACGAGGCATAGCTCGCGGCGAATATCGTTGTGTGAATGAAGAGGGCGAACCCCTGGGAGCCATTACCAGCGGTTCCCCGTCTCCGACGCTATGCAAAAATATTGCTTTGGCTTATTTACCGCCTTCCATGTCAGCGCTTGGAACTGTCGTTTACGTAGAGATTCGTAATCAGAAAGCTAAAGCTCAAGTTGTACCGACCCCATTTTACAAGCGGGCGAGAAAATCAACGACTCAGCAATTCGCAAGCACCGTTTAGTGACGGAAAGGACCCCATGACTTATCCCCCGTCGTACCGTTACACCACACAACACGAATGGATCGATGTCAAAGACGGCGTCGGCACCGTCGGAATCACCGATTACGCGCAGCACGAATTGGGTGACGTCGTCTTCGTTGAACTTCCTAAACCCGGCGCGAAAGTTCAGGCCGGAAAATCGTTTGGGAACGTGGAATCCGTGAAAGCCGTGAGCGAAATCTATTCCCCCGTCTCCGGCGAAGTAGTGGAAGCCAACGCCGACCTCGAGGCCACTCCGGAGAAGGTGAACTCCGACCCCCACAAATCCGCGTGGCTGGTCCGCATAAAGCTTGCTGACCAAGCAGAACTTGCCAAGCTGATGGATGCGAAAGCCTACGAGGCCTTCATCTCTGAAAAAAATAAGGAAGCTTCCGCCTGATGCGCTATCTCCCCAAAAGCCCCGACGAGCGCCAGCAAATGCTTGCCGTGGTCGGCAGCAAATCAATCGACGAGTTGTTTTCCAGCGTTCCGGAACAATACCGGTTAAAAAAAGCTTTGAATCTTCCCGGGCCGCTTTCCGAAGCGGAGATCATTCAATACTTCAAGGCCCGCGCCGTTGAAAATTCCCTTGGCTACACCAGTTTCCTTGGAGCGGGGGTCTACAATCACCTCCGCTCCGTAATCACCGACACCATTATTCAGCGCGGCGAATTCCTGACATCCTACACGCCGTATCAAGCGGAAATCACCCAAGGCACGCTGCAATCCATTTTCGAATTCCAGACGTTGATGTGCCAGCTAACCGGTCAGGAAGTCGCCAACGCCTCCATGTACGACGGCTCCACCGCCGCAACCGAAGCGGTATTGATGGCGGAGAGATTAACTTCCCGGCGCCGCATCCTGGTTGCGCGTTCCGTGCATCCCGAATATCGCGCGGTGCTGAAGACCTACGCTAAAAACTCCGGCCTGATCGTAGAAGAAGTCGGCATCGGTCCCGACGGCGCAGTGGACTCCAAAGCGTTGCAATCCAGCTTGAAAGAAGATGTCGCCGCAATCCTGGTGCAATCGCCCAATTTTTTGGGTGTCATTGAACCCATCGCGGATCTCGCCAATATCGCCCAAAAAGTTGGAGCGTTACTTGTCGCCACCGTAACGGAAGCCGTTTCGCTGGGTCTCGTAAATCCGCCGGTTGATGCAGACATCGTCGCAATGGAAGGGCAAAGTTTTGGACTGGCTGCCAGTTATGGCGGCCCTTACGTAGGCGTCATCGCCTCTCGAGAAAAGTTCGTAAGGCAGATGCCCGGCCGCCTCGTAGGGCAAACGACCGCTTCGAATGGCCGTCGCGGTTTCGTCTTGACCCTCGCCACTCGTGAACAACATATCCGCCGAGAGAAGGCCACCTCCAATATCTGCACAAATCAGGCCCTATGCGCTCTTGCCGCAACTGTCCATCTTTGTTTACTTGGCAAAGAAGGCCTCCGCGAAATGGCCCACCAGAATTTGTCTAAAGCGCGCTTTGCCCTCACGGAACTTGAGAAAATTCCCGGCGTACGCCGCGCGTTCGACGCTCCGTTTTTTAACGAATTCACAATCGAACTGCCGCGATCAGTGAAGCTCGTGAATGCACAACTTCTGCGCGAAAAGATAATTGGTCCCTTTGTGCTTGGCACTGCATATCCCGAATTGACCAAGCACGCGTTGGTCTGCGTTACGGAAACTATCACCCGCGTCGAAATTGAAAAATTTGCGAGCGCCTTGCGTTCCGCACTGGAACAGCCGGTATAACGGCGGTCTTACAAATAATTTCACCTACGCGATAGGAATAAAAATTGAGCAAGCATTTCAAAAAAGCATCTCAACACGTTAGCCAGAACGAGCGCCTCATCTTTGAGACCTCCTCGCCGGGAAAGCGCGCCTTTGAATTACCCCCACTGGACGTCCCAGCTGCCGACGCCGCGAAACTACTGGGCCGTCATCATCGCCACGAGGGCGTCTCGCATTTTCCCGAAGTAAGCGAAATCGAAGTTCTGCGTCACTTCACCCGTCTTTCTACCTGGAATTACGCCATCGACTTGGGCATGTATCCCCTCGGCTCCTGCACCATGAAATATAATCCGCGCGTAAACGAATTTGTCGCGCGCCTTGATGGCATCGCCACCGAGCATCCCTATCAGCCTCAGGAGCTTTCGCAAGGCTGCCTGAGAATCATAAAGCTGCTCGAAGATTGTCTCCTCGAGATAACCGGCATGGACTCCATCACCTTGCAGCCCGCGGCCGGAGCGCAAGGTGAACTAACCGGTCTGCTCTTAATCCGCGCTTATCTACAAAAACAAGGCAATCCACGAAAAAAAGTTTTAATTCCCGATTCCGCCCATGGCACAAATCCAGCTACCGCAGTGATCGCCGGCTACCAGGTGGAAAATATTAAGTCCGAATCCCACGGTCAGATCGACGTCGAAAAACTTCGCGACCTGGTCACCGAAGATGTTGCCGCGCTGATGATTACCAATCCTTCGACGCTGGGCATCTTCGAGCCGCGCATCGCGGAAATTGCCGACATTCTTCACCGCAAGGGCGCCCTGCTCTACATGGACGGCGCGAACATGAACGCCCTTGCGGGCGTTACCCGGCCCGGTGACATGGGCGTTGACGTAATGCACCTCAATTTGCACAAAACCTTTTCTACCCCGCATGGTGGTGGCGGCCCCGGTGCCGGTCCGGTAGCTATGAAAAAAATCCTCGAGCCCTTTCGACCAACTCCAGTGCTTATTGAAAAAGACGGCGGACGGCTCTTACTCGACGCCCACCGCCCAGAGTCAATAGGCCGCGTAAAAGCGTTTGCTGGGAATTTTGGTGTGCTCGTGCGCGCACTCGCTTACATACTTGCTTACGGCCCGGGCATCCGCCAGGCCACCGAGGACGCGGTCCTCAACGCTACTTACATCCGCAAAAATCTCGAGGGCGTTTTCGATTTGCCTTATTCCCTGCCCTCCATGCATGAAGTGGTCTTCAGCGACGCGCGTCAAAAACAGAACGGCGTAAACACGATGGATATCGCGAAGCGCCTGATCGATTACGGCTTCCATCCGTACACCACCGCATTTCCGCTTATTGTGGCGGGCGCGATGATGATCGAGCCCACCGAATCCGAATCCAAAGAAGAGTGCGACTTGTTTATCGACGCGATGAAGTCTATCGCCCATGAAGCGGCAACCAATCCTCAACTGGTGAAAACAGCGCCTCACACGACACGCGTCGGCCGCCTGGATGAAGTCGGCGCAGCGCGCAAACCGATCCTGCGGTGGAAACAAGCCCCCGCACGATCGGAAGCCGCAGACTAAATTTGGATTGCACCGCAACCGCTTTTTCCTAAAAAGAAAAAGCCCGCGGCAAACATCGTCGCGGGCGAAATAAGCTTCAATAAATTAAAGCTATCGAGCCATCCTGGGCATTCCTTCGGGTCCAAACGCCACCGGAGGGGCTTCCACGGATTTGCCATTGCGTACCGGCAGCTGCCGCGCAGCAACCGCAGGTTCCGGCCTTCTCGCAGGCATCGCCAGGTTTTCCCCTTCGCGTACAAACGTCAAGCCATTGTTTTCGTTATTTCGATCAATGCAAACCAGATCGCCCAGTAGCACCTGGTCGGTAGCCAGCAAATTTGCCAGAGGATAAACAACGTGGCGTTCAATAGAGCGCTTCAAGTGGCGAGCGCCATAGCGCTGATCAGTTCCTTCTTGCAGTAAGAATTCGCGGCCGGCCCCGGTAACGCGGAATAAGAACTGCCCTTTGGCCGTCTGCAATACTCGCTTCTGTACCTGCTCAAGCTCAATCTCAAGCACCTGTTCAAGTTGTTCCTTCTTCAGCGGGTGGAACACCACTACTTTGTCGAGGCGGTTCATGAATTCCGGGGAAAACTTGCGTCTCGCAGCTTCCACAGCGGTGCGTTCGATCTTGTCGTTTAAACCTGCGGCCGGCTTATCGCCCGGTTGCACAAATCCCATTCCGCCGTTCATCAAATCGGTAATTTCTCCACCGCCCAGGTTCGAGGTCAAAAAAATCACCGTTTGCGAAAGGTCCACGCGGCGGTTATCCCCCAGTGTCAACGTCGCCTTATCCAAAATTCCCAACAACAACTGCCAAAGCGCGTCGGAGGCTTTCTCAATTTCGTCGAACAACAGGAAAGATAACTTCAGCTTCTCTGTATGGCTGGCTGCCAATGCTTCCTGGGTGATGAGCGGATGGGTCTCCCGATGTCCCAGATACCCTGGAGGGGAACCAATCAATTTCGCGATTTCGTGCGAATGCTGAAATTCTGCGCAGTCCACTTTAATAATCGCGCGCGGATCGCCAAACAATATCTCCGCCGCGGCTTCCACGATGCGCGTTTTTCCGGAGCCCGTCGGGCCAAGAAACAGCAGGTTGCCAACGGGACGCCCCGGCGAGTTCAAGCCCGCGCAAAATACCTGGTACATATCGACCAGGGATTGCACTCCTTCGGCCTGGCCAACGATCTTGGAACGCAATGAGCTTTCAAAGTCGCGAGTATCCGTGCTGCGAATGGACGGATCAAGTTGGTGTCGAACTGCAGCTCTCATTTTCCCCAGTCCTTCTTCGCCTCGGCCACGGTGTGGAAGACGATCGAAGTCTCAATGCCTTGCTTCTTTGAGATACAGCATGAGGAATGCCAACCGGTGCGGGGACTCTTGAAGAGAAAATATCTTGTAATTTCAACGACTTACGTTGACTGAAATTATGGGGACTGTCTCATGGCCTGAGACACTGTTTCATCTGAGAGCAAATTGAGAGCGATGAAGCATATTTGTGTCAGTCGCACGCGACAAATTTTGACTGTTCAGTGCCGCTGTGGCTTGACCATACGCAGTCGCGGCACTATGGCTTGCGGAGTTACCGTTCCGTTTTTTTGCGGCCTTGCGGTGCAGCCGCGGGAGTCGCCGCAGGCAGAGCCGCGCGCGATTTCTTCGCTTCGAGCACCACTTCCGCGGGCGCATCCACTGATCGGCCGTCACGGACTTCTTCCGCTGCGGCGCTGCGTGCTGACTGTGCAGTCGCGGTATTCACCAGCGCCCCTTCGCCTTCCCGCACAAAGGTCAGCAAGTTGTGCTCGCCATCCCAATCGATGCGCACCAAGTCGCCCAGCTGGACCTGCGCGGTGGCCAGCAAGTTCGCCAGCGGGTAAACCACGTGGCGCTCGATGGCACGCTTCAGATGCCGCGCTCCATAACGCTGGTCGGTGCCTTCCTTTAGAAGGAAGTCTCGCCCTGCGTTAGTCACCCGGAATAAGAATTGGCCCTTGGCAGTTTCCAGCACGCGCCTCTGCACGTTGCCAAGCTCAATCTGCAAAACTTCTTCGAGTTGTTCGCGCTGTAAGGGATGAAATACCACTACCTTGTCCAGTCGATTCATGAACTCCGGTGAGAATTTGCGCCGAGCCGCTTCCATGGCGGTGCGCTCGACCTTCTTCTCCAAGCCCGCTATGGGCTTGTCGGCGGGCTGCACAAAACCCAAGCCCCCATGCATCATTTCAGTGATTTCGCCGCCGCCCAGATTGGAGGTCAGGAAAATAACCGTCTGCGACAAATCCACCTTGCGGTTGTCACCCAGCGTCAATGTGGCTTTGTCCAGCATGCCCAGCAGCAGTTGCCACAACGAATCGGAAGCCTTTTCGATTTCGTCAAACAAAAGGAACGAAAGCTTCAGTTTCTCTGTGTGGCTTTTGGCCAGCTCTTCCTGAGTGATTAACGGATGTGTCTCGCGGTGCCCCAGATAGCCCGGAGGCGAGCCAATCAACTTGGCGATTTCGTGGGAATGCTGGAATTCAGCGCAGTCCACCTTGATCATCGCGCGTGCATCGCCGAACAGAATTTCAGCCGCAGCTTCCACGATGCGGGTCTTGCCCGAACCCGTGGGACCCAGCAGCAGCAGATTGCCCACCGGCCGGCCTGGAGAGTTCAAGCCGGCGCAGAAAACCTGGTATAGCTCAACCAGCGCTTGAACGCCCTCTTCCTGACCAACGATTCTCGAGCGCAGCGACGTTTCGAAATCCAACGTCCCCGTGCTTCGTTTACTCGGATCGAGCGGAAGTAGACTTGTGCCTGTACTCATGACCGCCTCCCTGCGCCACGCAACCGCAATGGCGCATTACTGAATCGCACGCCATTCCGGTCAAACTGATCCAACTTGACCTCAAGCGTCGACTGCAGCAGTCGTAACTGTAGGAGCAATTCCCGGGCCACTACAGGCGATTCAGAAATTCGCAACAGCGGAGGAAACAAATCCGCCAAATCCAGATTCAGCGTTCGCAGATTCGATACCAGGTTTTGTACTACCGGGGAGTCGGGATTAACGAGATCCAACTGACTATTCAACTGTTCGCGCAGAGAACGCCAGTTTAGATCGATGAAGGGATGCTTCTTCGATACTTCGCGCACTACCTGATCCGTGATTCTCGCGCGGTTTCCTAAGCGCGCGAGATGCAACTGCCGCACTTTTCCGCCGTGGCGCACATTGTGCACCAGATAAAAGGTATTTCCTTTGCGGCGAATAAAAGCCATGACTTTACCTCACACGCCCCATTTGCCTGTAGTGTATGTGACTTCCACTACAGCGTCAATCGCTTGGTGTCTAATTCGTAAACCAAATACATTCATTCAATTTATTTGACTTTAAGTTAGATGCATTTATTCCGATTTGCATATGTAATTTTTTCGTTTCGTTTCATCAACTTTTCCGCAACACCTCTGATCGCGAATGCTTTTTTTGTGTACTTCTCTTTCACTTTGTTAAACCCCATTCGCAGACTTTTGTCTTGTTCTCCCTCGTAGTGCGACTTAGCATAATCGCGTCTTTCCTGGAGAGTGTAAATGTCCTGGGACAAGGTTTACCGGCTGGTGCAACAAATTCCTCGCGGCAGGGTTCTAACTTATGGAGCCCTTGCTAAAGCCTTGCGTCTGCCTGGTGGAGCGCGCACCGCCGGACGCGCCATGGCTAGTACCCCGTCTGGAAAAGGCATCCCGTGGCATCGCGTGGTTGGAGAGCGTGGCAAAATCCTCATTCGCGGACCCTACGCCATGCTGCAGAAAAAACTCCTCGAAAGTGAAGGCGTGAAATTAGTCGAGTCTCGCGTAGATCTTAAATTGCATGCCTGGAAACCGCCGGCAACAATTAGTGCGACAGGAAAGCGCACCACGGCAAAATCGCGCAAAGCTCAGCCACGCCGCCATTCCCGGTCCTAGCCGTTGAATTTGCCCAACGCGAATGCATCGCTATACTTCCTCGCGATCCCTTCTTTTTCGCTGGTAATCAGGCGTGTTCGGCACCTGTGCTATAACTCTTTGCGATGAATAATTCGATTTTGCAGGTTGAAAACCTCGTAAAACGCTACGGTGATGTTGAAGCCGTACGCGGCGTCAGTTTCAACGTTGAGGAAGGTGAAGTTTTTGGCTTGTTAGGACCCAATGGCGCAGGGAAAACTTCCACAGTGGAGATCATGGAGGGCTTGCGCACCCTCGATTCCGGCCGAGTGTCCGTTTGCGGCCTGGATCCTCAGGAAAATGGGCAAGAACTTAAACACCAGATCGGCGCGGCTCTCCAGTCGACTTCTCTCCCCGACAAACTGCGGGTTATCGAGGCCCTCCGGCTTTTTGCCAGCTTCTACCGCCGCCATCGAAATCCTGAAGAGCTTCTCAAGCGTTTCGGGCTCGAAGAAAAGCGCAATACCTTTTACAGTCAACTCTCCGGAGGCCAAAAACAACGCCTCGCACTAGCAATGGCGCTGATCAACGACCCCAAAGTGCTCTTCTTCGATGAGCCAACCGCCGGCCTCGACCCTCAGGTCCGGCGCGAAATTTATGACATCATCGAAGAGCTTCGTCGCGAAAAGAAGACCATCGTAATGACCACTCATTACATCGAAGAAGCCGAACGCCTTTGCGATCGTGTCGCCATAGTTGACCACGGCACCGTGATAGCCCTCGGTACACCACGCGAACTAAAAGAGCGCTCCGGCGACAAGACTCGCCTAGAAGTTCGCTTAGCTCGCCGCGAACCTCAGGAAAGGCTAAAAGATCTGGAAGGCGTCTCCGACTGCCGGATCCTGGGCGACAGTTATATTTTGCAATGCCAACGCCCACCCCAGGCCATTGTTTCCCTCGTGAAACATCTCGAATCGCAGGGTAATGAGTTGATCTCTCTCGAAATTGCCACTCCCTCGCTCGAAGACGTATTCATCGAACTCACAGGCAGGAGGTTACGCGATTGAGTAATTTTGCCGCTCTCACCCGCATGCGGATTCAGTTGACCATTCGCAACAAAATGTTTTTGTTCTTCAGTGTGTTCATGCCCTTCGGTTTCTTTTTCTTATACGCCGGAGTTTTCGCCAAGGGTGTTCCCGAAGGCGTGCGCTATCTTCTCGGTCCCGTCGTTGCCCTCACGGTCATGGGTAGCTTCTGGGGCCTCAGCGCCGCGCTCGTCACATTCCGGGAACAGGGAATTTTGCGGCGCTTCCATGTCACACCAGTTACGCCCAGCGACATGCTGGCTTCCAGCGTCGTCGCCAATTACTTCTTGACCCTGCCGACCGTTCTTTTACAACTGCTTTTCGCCCGCGTATTTTTCCACGTGTACAATTTCGGCGACATACTGGCCGTTTTTATTCTCGTCAGCGTCGGCACGGTTTCCTTTGCTTCGCTCGGCTTGGTGGTAGCCAGCGTCACCAACACCATGCAGGAAACGCAGATCATCAATCAACTGCTGTGGTTCCCGCTGATTTTTCTCTCTGGTGCAACCATACCGCTTCCGTCCCTTCCTGCCGTTGTACAGCGTGTCGGTGTATTTCTTCCTGCCACTTACCTGGTCAACGGCCTGCAAAAAGCCATCGTCTTCTCAATACCCATTACGCACTTGCTGCTCGGCGTTGTGGCCTTGTGCTTCTGGGCCGCCGTCACCTTCTTTGTATCCGCTCAACTTTTCCGCTGGGAACCCGAATCGAAAATTCCACGCCGGGCCAAGTTATGGGCCGCCGCCACCGCCATCCCCTTCATATTGCTGGGCGTATATGAAAATCGTACTGGCCGCCTCGTGGCTGAGTCACAAGCCGCCATGCACGCGGCCGAAGATTCAGGCCATCGCGGTGAGTCCACGAAATAAATCCGTCAGATTCACTCGCGGTCAGCATGCAATCGCCGATTTTGTAACACAGAAAAGTGAGCGCCATATTGGTTCTTGCTCCCCTAGCCATTCCGGATACTCTGGATTGACGCTCCACTCGCCGTACCGTATTCTGCTTTTCTAACGCAATTTTCCAGGGCTAAGAGGTGTTGTGATGCCGGTTCAGAAGACAGAAAAAATTTGGCACAACGGAAAATGGATAAATTGGGACGACGCCCAATTACACGTCCTTTCTCACGTCGTAAGTTATGGCTCCGCGGTTTTCGAAGGCATTCGTTGCTACGAAACCAAGCAGGGTCCGGCCATCTTCCGTCTTCGCGAACATATCGATCGCCTGATCAACTCCGCCAAGATCTATCGCATGGATTTGGCGTATTCCGCTGAAGAATTTGGCAACGCTGCCACCGAGTTGGTCCGCCTCAATAAACTGAATTCCTGCTATGTAAAACCGATTGTGCTGCGCGGCTACGGCGAAGTTGGCGTCAATCCTCTGAATTCCCCCATCGAGGTTTATATGGCCTGCTGGACCTGGGGCGCCTACCTCGGTCCCGAAGCACTGACCAAAGGCGTCGACGTAGGCGTCAGCTCCTGGACCCGCATTGCACCCAACACCCTCCCTGCCATGTCCAAGGCCGCTGCAAACTACATGAATTCGCAGTTGATTCGCATGGAGGCCACTTTCAACGGATACGCCGAAGGCATTGCTCTCGATTCTGGCGGCCATGTCAGCGAGGGCTCGGGAATGAACGTGTTCCTGGTTCACGATGGCACCCTTTACACTCCGCCGCTCGCGACCAGCATTCTTCCAGGAATCACTCGCGACACCGTCGTCAGAATCGCTGAAGATCTTGGCATCCCCGTGAAGGAATCGGTCATCCCCCGCGAAATGCTTTACATCGTCGACGAAGTCTTCTTCGTCGGCACCGCCGTGGAAATTACTCCGATCCGTTCGGTCGATCACATCACCGTTGGCAAAGGTGTAGCCGGCCCCGTCACGCGCAAACTACAGGACGAATTTTTCGCTCTGACCAGCGGCACCAAACCCGACCGCCACAATTGGCTGACTCCCGTGAACGCTCCAGTCGCCGCCACATCGCGCTGACCCGGCCAAAAATCCTAGCGGGCAAGGAAGTGCGCGCCGCCCCTTTTTGTATGAGAGATTGCGCGCGCCGACGTGCCTTCTTATTCATGACGCGCGTTTCATATTGATTCGCCAACCCAAAATCAGGAAACATGCCGCCACGCTTCTTGTGGTCGCGTCCCCCGCTTCAAGTTAAAATCCCTCCCGTACCGCGTGTATCTTCCGCCGGAGGATTTGGCATGTACACCAGCACCCAAAAACTCGCCGCCGAATTCCTGGGCACCTTCGCCCTGGTTTTCTTCGGAGCAGGCGCCATCTGCGCAGATCAATTCCTGCACGGCGCCGGCGGACTGGGCCTTCTCGGTGTTGCGCTCGCGAATGGATTAGCACTCGCCATCATGATCTCCGCTCTCGGTCACATTTCTGGCGGTCACTTTAATCCCGCCGTAACGATCGGCTACTGGGTCACCAGGCGCCAGACCACCATCGACGTTATTCTTTATTGGATTGCCCAGTTGGCGGGTGCAATTGCAGCCGCGTTTCTGCTACGGACCATCATTCCAGAGGACACCTGGCGAGCCGTGGCGCTCGGCACTCCTCAATTCGCTCGCGACTTTCCGCGCTGGGCCGGGATGGCCCTCGAGGCCGCCGCAACCTTTTTCCTGGTGCTCACGGTCTTCGCCACCACCCTTGATGATCGCGGAGCTTTTCGTTCGGTCGCTGGCTTTGGAACTGGTCTCATGTATGCCCTCGGCGTCATTGTCGCCGGTCCATTTACAGGCGGCGCTCTCAACCCCGCGCGCGCCTTTGGCCCAGCCCTGGCCGCCACCCATTGGGCTAACCACGGTGTTTTCTGGGTCGGTCCTTTGGCAGGGGGATTTGCCGCCGCGCTTCTCTACGATTTCCTGTACCTAAAACGAGCTGAGCTTTAGCCATTCATGTTCTGCTTGACGGATCTCAGGTAACTAGCTCGTAACCTCTCCCGGTTGTTTTCTTGCCGCTCCACCACTCGGATGTTAACGTCCGTTATTAGCTCGATCTTGTGGGGATAAGCTCTATGGCTCTCAGTATCGACGACCTATTGCGTCGCGCAGTGGACACCAAAGCCTCCGACTTGCACCTGAAAGTCGGCAATCATCCCTATCTGCGCATCGAAGGCGTATTGGCCCCGCTCTCTGATGTTCCCCGCGTAACGCCGGAAGAAATGCTGTCCATGGCGTTCAGCATGATGACCAATCGCCAGAAGCAAAAGTTCAAAGAAACCGCCGAGCTCGACATGGCTTATGGCGTATCGGGCCTGGGCCGCTTCCGCGTAAACGTTTTTCAGCAACGCGGCAACGTCGGCATGGTTTTGCGCGTAATTCCCACTAAAATTCGCACCTCTGAAGAATTAAATCTCCCTGCCGTGATTAGCCGTATCTGCGAGGAGCAACGCGGTCTGGTTCTTGTCACCGGCACCACCGGTTCCGGTAAGTCCACCACCCTCGCGGCCATGATTGACCGTATCAACGCCGATCGCGCCGACCACCTCATCACCATCGAAGATCCCATCGAGTTTCTACACCGCGACAAGAAAAGTTTTATTAATCAGCGCGAAGTCGAAGTCGACACTGCAAATTTCTCTACCGCTCTCCGCGCCGCTCTTCGTCAGGACCCTGACGTGATTCTCGTCGGCGAAATGCGCGACCTGGAAACCATTTCGACGGCCTTGCTCGCCGCTGAAACCGGACACTTGGTGCTGTCCACTTTGCACACCCTTGATGCCACCGAAACCATCCAGCGCATCATCGCCGTCTTTCCTCCGCCGGAACAAAAACAGATTCGCCTGCAGTTGGCCGCCACATTAAAAGCGGTCGTGTCCCAACGCCTCGTACGTCGCGCCGACGACAAAGGCCGCGTCCCAGCCGTCGAAGTCATGATTGCCACCAACTACATTCGCGATTGCATTATCAATGCCGACAAGACTCGCTTGATTCGCGACGCCATCGCTGCCGGTACTAGCCAATACGGCATGCAGACTTTCGATCAATCGCTTTTTGATCTCTACACCAAGAACCTCATCACCCTGGACGAAGCTTTGCTCCGCGCTTCCAACGCCGACGAATTCAAACTCCGCATTCAAGGCGTGCGCTCCGCCTCCGACTCCGCTCGCGAGGAGATGGAACGCCAGATGGTCGATTTCGAACGCTACGCCCGCAAGTAAGCTCCTTAGCAAATCTGTAGAAAGACCTGATTCGTCTGCCAATTCCGGCCAATCTACCTAGCCCCAAACCTCTGAGTCCTCCCGACGCTCTGCCGGTAGTTCGCAGCATCGTGTAAATAGGGAGCCAATGTGGCTGCCCCATTTACAACTTTTTACAACGGTTTGCTAAGCCTTGACACATCCCCGGCAGGGGGTTCTTTATAGTGCAGTTGTTGCGAGGCTCTGAACCTACTGGCGAGGATTTGAATGTCTAAGAAGTGGCGATTGACGGACCGGACCCGAACCCTTCTGACGCTGGAGCTCGCCATCGTGCTCCCTGCGGCGGCCTTAATGGGCTTCAGCATCTGGAATTTAAAGCATCTCCAAAACTCAGGTGGGTTTGAAGCAGCTATCCAGCGCGAGCTTTCCCACGTGCTGAAAATCGCGGAAAGAAAGACTTTGCATCAGGCAATCGACTTAACCACTCCGATGCGTACGGGTTTCCCGAATCCCGACGGAGACCATGCCCCAATCAAGGCCAAGCTAGAACGAATGCTTTCCGAGCATCCCGAGTTCTCATATGCCTTGTTGTATGACAAAAAGAGTAATCTGCTGCTGAGTCGAACCCAGCCGGCCCGGGACCACGATCCTCAATTTTGTTCAAGCGCTCAGCAGGATATCACCATGGCTGCCTCCTGGATTCCCCTTGAGGCTTCCCAAATGGCGGCGCATCTTAGAGCGATGGTGAGTAAAGATGAGGAACCAATCATTTTTACTGGCGGCTGGATGCTTCGCGACAACCAGTACAGCTATTGGAATATTGCCTATTTCGTTCCGCCCGGTGTTCCAAAAGATCGGACGGTACTGGGTGTGGTCTCTTTTGATCCGGATTACCTGCGTCGCACTTTGCTACCCGCCATGATGAAAGATGTCTTGTCCAGCAAGAACAACGTCCCGGAAATTGAAGCTAATCCTCCCGTCATGATGATCCACCCTTCCAAAGACTCCACTCCCTGGGTGACTTCCGGAAATTGGGACGGCGCCTATCCAGAGGCCGAGCGTCCCTTTCAAAATATTTTTCCGGACCTGACCCTCGCGATCAAATACCAGGGCATGACCGTCGCGGATATCGGGGCACGCTTTCTTCGATATAACTACATTGTTTTGGCAGCACTGTCCCTGTTCATGATTGCAGGTATCTTCCTCACTTACCGCAACATCTCCAAAGAAATGAACCTCGCGCGCCAGAAATCCGACTTCGTCGCCAACGTGTCGCACGAATTGCGCACTCCCTTAGCGCTGATTCGGCTCTATGCGGAAACTTTGGAACTCGGACGGCTCTCCGCCAAAGAAAAATATCAGGAGTATTTCCGCATCATCCGCGAGGAAAGCGAACGCTTGAGCGCACTCATCAACAATATTCTGGACTTCTCCAGAATCGATGCCGGACGCAAGGAGTACGAATTCCAGGAGACCAACCTGGGCGAGCTCGTACATTCCACTCTGGATTCTTATCGCTTCCAGATCCAACAAAACGGTTTCGGCTTCGAAGAAAATATTTCCCCTGACATCCCGCCAGTGAATGTCGACCGCGAAGCGATCGCGCGCTCACTGCTTAACCTGGTGAACAATGCGCTGAAATATTCGAGAGATCAAAAGCATATCGCCGTGAAGTTGTACCGCTCGAATGGCTCGGTCAAGTTGGAAGTCCAGGACCGCGGCATCGGCATCGCGCCCAACGAGCAGGAGAAAATCTTCGAGAAGTTCTACCGCTGTGGCGATCCCTTGGTGCACGACGTGAAGGGCTCCGGGCTGGGACTCTCGTTGGTGCGCCACATTGTGCGCGCCCACGGAGGAGATGTACTGGTCGAAAGCGTCCCCGATAAGGGGAGCAAATTTACAATCGCGTTGCCCCTGGTTCTGACCGCACAATCCGGTGGCGCGGGGAGCGCGGTCGCATGAGAACTACAAATGCAAATGTCCCCACCAAGCTAAAGGGGGAGGGTATGTCAGCAGCTAAAATTCTAATCGTCGAGGACGAGCCCAATATGGTGGCCGGCTTGCGCGACAACTTTGAGTTCGAAGGTTTTGAGGTGCTCACCGCGCCTGATGGCGTTCAAGGACTTGAGAAAGCCCTCAAGGAATCGCCGGATTTGGTCGTTCTGGACGTGATGATGCCACGCATGAGCGGCCTCGATGTATGCAAGCAGCTGAAGGCCAAGCGGCCCTCGATTCCCATAATCATGCTCACCGCTCGTGGACAGGAAGTGGACAAAGTGGTTGGTCTGGAACTGGGCGCCGACGATTACGTCACCAAACCTTTCTCGATCCGCGAATTACTCGCCCGAGTGAAAGCCGTGTTACGGCGGTCCCAGACTCTGCCAAAGGAGCAGGACCGCTACACCTTCGGGGACGTGGAAGTAAATTTGCGCAGTTATCGCGTGTTGCGCAACGGTCAGTCGGTGGAGTTTTCCAGTAAGGAATTTGAGCTTCTGAAACATTTTCTCTGTCATAGCGGGGAAACTTTAAGCCGCGATCGTCTACTCGACGAGGTTTGGGGATACGAAAACTTCCCAACGACTCGTACGGTCGATGCGCATATCGTTCGACTTCGCCAAAAACTGGAGCCTGTTCCGGATCAGCCGCGCTTTTTTCTCACCATTCATGGAGTCGGCTACAGGTTCGTAGGATGAACATGACCGCAAAGACACCAGAAACGCGCAAGGTTGCCGCCAAGCGAACTAGGAACAGTTCGGCGCTTGAAACCGGACAGACAACCACAGGTCGCCGCCGTAAGAATTCAGAAATGGCGGCCACTACTGAAAACATTCACGCGCTCAAGCAACAACTGGACGCTGTGCGTCGTGAGCACGCCATCCTCCAACAGGCAATTTACGAGGCCGCGCAAATCCAGAGAAAACTCTGCTCCCCTCGTGAACTGGTATGGGGAGATTTTGAAATCGCCGGCGAAATCTTTCCGGTACGCCATTTGTCCGGAGATTTTTTCAAAGTGATGCAGCTTGATGATGTGCTGGGAGTCGCTCTGGGTGACATCGCCGGAAAAGGGCTATCCGCCGGGATTTGGCAAGCTCATCTGATCGATTTGATTCAGCGTTCTGCTCGCACTTATCTTCATCCCGCGCATGTTATCGCGGCCGTCAATCGCGAGCTATGCCTCGATCACAGTGAGCCGCCCATTACCGCATTATTCTTTGCCCGGCTCGACCCACAGCAAAATGAATTGCAGTACTGCAACGCGGGTCTCCCCGCTCCGCTGATTATGAGGACCGGCAAATCGGCGGATCGATTGGAGGAAGGTGGCCCGATGCTGGGCGCCATCCAAGAAGCCTCGTACAACTGCGGGACAGTCTATTTAAATCCTGGCGACATGTTGGTCGCCTACTCTGATGGCCTGACCGAGTGTCGAAATCGCGATGATCAAGAGTTCGAGATCGGGCGCTTGTCCGCCGCGGTGGACTCTTACAATGGCGCCACCGCAAACCAGGTTCTTTTTTCCACCCTTGCGACGGTGCTCGATTTCGCGGCTCAGTGTCCACCCAGCGATGACTTGACCCTGCTGGTTATCCGTCGCTGCGAGACTAAGCTCGCTGTTTCGGAGCGCAGCAATAAGCGCGACAAGAATTTTTCTGTGTCCAGCCGGCTCAGTTCGGTTGCTGTAGGCCAGACGTGCTGATTCGGCGCTTCAAAAACTAAAAGCAACTGACGACGGCCTCAAACATGTTTGACGCGCCAACGCTATTGGTGTGTCCAGTGAAGGCCTGTGAAAGACCACTGAAAGGAAGGACGCAATGTCATCTACGTCAACCTTATTGCTGGGGGAAACACAGATGTGCGGAGCAGTCATTCAGCCGGCGGCAGTGTCTTCAGAACTATTGAGAGTGCTCTACGTCTCTCACTATCGCCACGTTTTGCAGATCTGCAGAAAGTTTTTTCGTCAGCTTGAAGATGCTGAAGATGCCGCTGCGGAAGTCTTCCTGAAGCTTTACCGGGTGTTGCACCAAAAAGATAAGATGGTGCCATTCCGTCCGTGGATTTCGCAGATAGCAGCACATCACTGCATCGACAAACTGAGAAGAAGGAAAAACGAGAAGAGCTCCTCCTTGGAGGAAGTCGACGTTAACGGCCTTCTGGACCATTCCACTCCTTCCGCGCTTTCCGAAGTTCTTCGTAACGAGACCCAGGGTCGAATCAGACGAGCTTTGGCGAGCTTGCCGCAGAAACACAGAGTTGTGCTCGTATTGCGCTACTACAATCGCATGAGTTATTCCCAAGTCGCCGACGCATTGAACCTGCCGCTGTCTGCTGTTCGAGTCCGCATTTTCCGCGCCAAGCGCTCTTTGCGATGTAGTCTGCACCGCTCAAATCGAGCAGACACTTTCGCGAGACTCGGCCCAGAACAGAGGCTGCGAGGAAAGGCCGAATTGACATCGTTCCGAATTTCTGGCGCAACCACCGACGGCCATTCCGAATGTCTAACCGCAACCACCGACGGCCATTCCGAATGTCTAACCGCAACTACCAGCGGTCATTCCGACCGGAGCAGGCCGACGCCTTTTCCCCTCGTTCGTCCGCGAACGAGTCGGCCTGCGAAGTGGAGGAATCTCTCTTCGATCGTCGCACCTCTATCGACGCCTTGCTGAGCAATAGCGCACCTTATCTCGATCCGGTTCAGCCCGCTTGCGTCCCACGCCGCCACCTTCTATGCTCCCGATATGTTTCGCGCACCTCGCAAGCTGGATTCCGAGCCGGAGTTATACGACACCGCAGTACGCGCCCTGATGCGTCGCGCTCATTCCGTCCACGAAATGAAGAGATCGCTGGAACGACGCACCGACGACAAAGCCCTGGTCACGTCCGTGCTCGAGCGCCTGAAGCGCCAAGGAATGATCGATGACGCGCGCTATGCGAAACAATTTACGCGCCAGCGCGCCGAAATCCGCAAGCAGGGCAAGTTTCGCATCGCCAGAGAGCTGCGCGCCCGCGGTATTCCCGACCGCCATATCGATTCAGCTCTCGAAGAGTCCGCCAAAGAGACCGACGAGCGCGCCGTCGTGCGTCATCGAATAGAGAAAAAGCTCAAACTATTTCGCGGCGAAATCGACGACCGCAAAATCGCTTCCCTGTTCCGCAGCCTGCTTCGAGCCGGTTTCGCTTCTGACGTCGTTCGGAATGAATTGCGAGCAGCAACGCGCCAAGATGGCCCCGCGGTTGAAAATGCCATCGATGAGGAATCGGCCTAAATAGCGCTGAAAGCCGCGGTTCCAGGGACTCTCTTGGTACCTCTTCCCTCGTCTGCGATAATGTTCTAACGATAACTTTCGCAATCTGAGGCTCACGTGACCGGCAACGAGATCCGCGCCACATTTCTGAAATTCTTCGAAAAGAACGGCCATCGCATCGTGCCCAGCAGCTCGCTCGTCCCCCACGGCGATCCCACGCTGCTCTTCACCAACGCCGGAATGAATCAGTTCAAAGATGTCTTTCTCGGCCTGGAACAACGTGATTACAAACGCGCCACCACTGCCCAGAAATGCGTGCGCGCAGGCGGCAAACACAACGACCTCGAAAATGTTGGCTTCACCAAACGCCATCACACTTTTTTCGAGATGATGGGCAATTTCTCTTTTGGCGATTACTTCAAAAAGGAAGCCGTCGCCTACGCCTGGGAACTGGTCACTTCCTCGGACTGGTTTGCCCTCGACAAATCCAAGCTTTACGTCACGGTCTTTGGTGGCGCTGAAATTGCGCCAGGAACCTCGCTGGGAGTTGATGAAGAAGCGAAATCTTTTTGGCTCGCCCAAAACGTTCCCTCCGAGTGCGTCGTTGCCGTACCCGGACTAAAAGAAAATTTCTGGGCCATGGGTGATACCGGCCCCTGCGGACCTTGCAGCGAAATCCATTACGACATGGGCGCCATTGCCTCCGACGAAGGCCACCCCGATTGCCAGTTTCCCTGCGATTGCGGTCGCTACGTTGAAATCTGGAATCTGGTCTTCATGCAATTCAATCGCGACTCGTCGGGCAAAGTCGCTCCTTTGCCGAAGCCCTCCATCGACACCGGTGCAGGCCTCGAACGCCTTGCCGCCGTAATTCAAGGCAAGCTCAGCAATTTCGACACCGACTTATTTCAGCCTTTGATACAGAAAGCTGCGGAACTTACCGGCACGCGCTACGGTAAAAATCCGGACTCCGACGCGTCCCTCCGCATCATCGCCGACCACTCCCGCGCCGCCACATTCCTGGCCTCTGACGGCGTCGTCCCCTCCAACGAGGGCCGCGGTTACGTCCTTCGCAAAATTATTCGGCGTGCCCTGCGCCACGCCAATCTCTTGCAGGCCGCTGCTAGCGTGCCCGCCACCGTTCTGCCAGCGATGGCTGACGCGGTGAAGCTCGAAATGGGCGCCGCCTACCCTGGACTGGAAGAAAATTTCACCCGAGTCCAACAAATTCTGCTGGGCGAAGAACAACGCTTCTCTCGCACCATCACCGTCGGCCTCAAGAAATTTGCCGAATTTACTGGCGATGGCACGCAAGCCGCCGCCCGCGATGCCAAGTCAGCTTCGCTCTCCGGCGAAAAAGCCTTCATGCTTTACGACACCTACGGCCTACCGCGCGATTTCCTCGAAGACCTCGCCCGCGACTCCGGCATCACCGTCGAATGGCCTGCGTTCGAACGCGCCATGCAAGAACAGCGCACTCGCGCGCGCGCCTCCTGGAAAGGCACATCCAAGGAAAGCGTCAATCCCGCCTACGCAAAAATCGCGGACACTTTCAAGACCGAGCCGTGCTTTTATTTCGCCACTATTTCCAAGGATTGCCGCATCGAGGCGATCATCACCAAAAGTGGTTCCGTCAACGAACTCAAAGCTGGCGAGAGCGGCGAAGTCGTCCTCGATCGCACCTCCATCTACGCGGAATCCGGCGGCCAGATGGCCGACATCGGCGCCTTCTATGACAATTCCGGCACCCAACGCCTCGCCGACGTAAGCGGCGCGTTTTATCCGGTAGCCGGCCTGGTGGCTCATCGCGTTACCGCCAAGGAATCGCTTCACGTCGGCGACCGCGTCACTGTGGTGGCCGACGCCCAGCGTCGCACCCATATCATGCGCAATCACAGCGGAACGCACCTCGTCAACGCCGCCCTGCGCAACATCCTCGGCACTCACGTGAAGCAGGCCGGCTCCTTGAATTCGCCAGAACGCCTCCGTTTTGACTTCACTCATTTCGCAGCCGTCGACCCTCAGGAACTTCATGACATCGAACAACAGGTCAACGATGAAATTCGTGTGAACACCGCGATCGAAACCAACGTCACTTCCTTGGAGGAAGCTTTGTCCTCCGGCGCCCTGGCCTTTTTCGGCGACAAATATCCCGAGCACAACGTTCGGGTGGTAACCATTCCCGATCCCCACGCTCCCCGCCGCTTCTACAGTAAGGAACTTTGCGGCGGCACGCACGTTCACCGCATCGGCGATGTTGGGGTCCTGAAAATCATCGGTGAACAATCCGTCGCTGCTGGAGTTCGCCGCATCGAGGCCGTAACCGGCACTGGCGCGCTCGAGCATTACCAGAATCAGGCGCGTCTACTGAGCCAGCTCGCCAGTCAACTCAACGTCGGTGAAGACGCCCTTCTGAGCACGGTCGAAAAACTTTCGCAAACCGCGAAGCAGCTGGAGAAGGAATTAGAGTCACAGAAGCGCAAAGGCGCGTTAGGCCAACTCGACGAACTCGCAGCCAAAACCCAGCTCATCAAAGGGGTGAAAGTACTAGCCGCCGAAGTCGCCAACGTGGACCGCGACAGCTTACGCCCACTGGTCGACAGCCTTCGGCAAAAGCTAGGTTCCGGGGTTATCGCCCTGGGTATGCCCGATGGCGACAAAGTGGCCCTGATCGTGGCCGTAACCAAGGACCTAACCGCTAAAGTCCACGCCGGCAAGCTGATACAGGCGCTCGCCAAGCAAGTAGGCGGTTCCGGCGGCGGCCGCCCGGACCTCGCAGAGGCTGGCGGAAAAGACACATCCGCTCTAAATAGTGCCCTCGGTTCTATTCCGTCCCTTCTTGAGCCGTTGCTATAATCGCGCCAGCGCTGGAAAGAGGGTCCGTGGGCTCTCAGACTGCTTTGTTCGGGCATTAATCGCCCAGCGTCCCCTCAAAACTGCGACAAGTAATCTGCTTTCTTAACTTGTCGCGAACTCCAAATTCGAATTGAACACCAGCCTTCCCTGGCCTTATGTTTAAGCTCACCGCACTATTGGCAACTGTAGCTCTAGGAGCGCTTGGCTTGTTTGCTTTGCCAGCTGATGCACAAATTGCTGCCAGCACGGACCTTAGCGGGCGCCGTCTGTTTATCAACGCCGATCCCCCGGTAAAAATAAACCTCGCTGCCGTGAAGCACACCAATATTTACCTGCCCCGCGAAGCCCCGTTTGCGGGACGGACGCATCCATCGGTCTACATGGATCGAGACGGCGTTGAAAAACTGGTTCGCGAAGCAGCCGACCGCCATCGCGTCGACCCCGCGCTAATCAGAGCGGTAATCCAGACGGAGTCCAACTGGAACCCCGCCGCTTACTCGAACAAAGGCGCCGGTGGTCTCATGCAGCTAATTCCCACTACAGCGCGCCGGTTCGGCGTAAATGACGTCTTCAACCCGCAACAGAATATCGACGGCGGTGTTCATTATCTCAAGACCTTGTTGAACCGTTATAATGGCAACCTGGACATGGCCCTGGCGGCGTACAATGCAGGTGAAGGCGCCGTCGACCGGGCCCATGGTATTCCGGCGTTCCGCGAAACTCGGAACTACGTGCAGAAAGTGCAGAATGCTTACTTCCAACCTGGTTCGGGACGCCTCACCGACACTTGGCGACGTCCCATTCGACGAGAAACCGATTCGAACGGTAGAATTATTTTCAACAATGACTGAGGCAAAGAATCATCTAAGAACGTAGTTTGTCGTTCGCTAGCGACCCCGAAAGAAAATGCCGAGCGCGATCCCAACCGCCGCAAATAGTCTCAAAAAGATCTTCGCCCTCGTTTCGCCATTTTTCATCCTATTGTGTTTTTATCCCGCCTTAATCGTCTTCGCATCGCCTTCGGCGCCGACGGCCACCGTAAGGCGCCAGGCCGCCGCGCAATTCCAGCGCGCTGAGCAATTGCGTACCACCCTAAATCTCAAACCGGTAACTAAGCGAACCCTCGGCGATTATCGCCAAGTAGTTTCCAGCTATCGTCGCGTTTACCTGATCACTCCGCGCGCCAACGAAGTGCCCGAGGCTTTGATTGCCACCGCCCAGCTCTACACTGAAATGGGCGAACGTTTTGGCCGCAACTATTATCAAAACGCCGCAGACTCCTACCGGTTTCTGTTGCGTGAATATCCAAGCAGCCGCCACATTCCTGACGCCATGCTCGTCTGCGCGAAGCTCCAGCGCGATCAGCTTGCCGATTATGCTGGTGCTACCCAGACTTATAAGGATTTTCTTAAGCGTTTTCCGCGCTCCCCCAGAAAGCTCGAAGCGCAGGAGGGTGTCGCAGAATTAGCATTGCTGGAAAATAGTTCCAAGCCCTCGCCCGGCAAAGAGAAAGATAAAGCGATCTCCGACGCTGCGGTCGCCGACGCTGTCCTGCCTAAGGATGAATCCAGTGACGCCCTTCCGCCTTCGCCAACGGCATCTCACTCCGTGGGCATTCCGAGGCTGCGCCGCATTCGCAGCGCCGTAACTGAAGACGCCACCCGCGTAACCATCGACCTGGAAGATGTCGTGCATTACAACTCTGGGCGCTTGGAAAATCCCGAGCGGATTTTTTTTGATTTGCGTGAAGCGCGACTCACTCCGGAAGTTGCCCGCGAAGTGGCGCACGAAAATACCAACGTAGATGGCGACGTACTAACCGCCATTCGCGTGGCGCAAAATCACGCTGGTGTCGTCCGGATCGTCCTCAATGTGAACCGCGTCAAAGAATATGTAGCTTCCGTCTCACCGAATCCGCCGCAACTTCTGATCGATCTCTACCGAAAGCAGCCGCCCCCGGCAATTCTGAAAACCGCGCGCGCTTCTCACAACTCCTCCAATATCCACGAGACCACCGAACTCCGCAGCCCCGAGGCGTGGACCGTTGAGCCGGATAGCATGAACGACACTCTTGTTCGCCCTTCGCAGCCCACCGCCCTGAGAGTATCCAAGAGCACCTCTAAACCGGACCTTGATCAGACCGCCATCGCTCCGCGACCAACTCACGACGGCCAATCCACGCTTACGCGCGCCCTTGGCCTCAAAATCGGCCGCATCGTAATTGACGCCGGGCACGGCGGCCATGACACTGGCACCATCGGTCCAACTGGCTTGATGGAGAAAGATTTGTGCCTGGATGTGGCCCTTCGTCTCAGCAAAATTATCAAGCAGCGCCTACCCGGCGCGGAAGTTGTCTTGACCCGCTCCGATGATTCTTTTATTCCCCTGGAAGAGCGGACCGCCATCGCCAATGAAGCGCACGCCGATCTCTTTATCTCCGTTCACGCGAACTCCAGCCAGGATCACGGCGCCCGCGGTATTGAAACTTATTATTTGAATTTGAAAGGCTCTCCCGAAGCCATGGAAGTGGCCGCGCGCGAAAATGCCGTTGCCAACGTGGGTATTCACGACCTCGAAGACCTCATCAAAAAAATTGCCCGTAACGAAAAAATTGACGAATCCAGAGAATTTGCTGAGGACATTCAAGCTTCCTTGTCCCAGCGCGTGCAAAAAGCCAACAGAACCGTAAAGAATCGCGGCGTCCGTAAAGCTCCATTCGTGGTGTTGATCGGCGCGGACATGCCTTCGATCCTTACGGAGATCTCTTTCCTCAGCAATCCCGCCGACGAACAACTTCTCAAGCAGCCCGAGAACCGGCAACGAGTCGCTGAGGGCTTATACCAGGGCGTCGCCAGCTATTTGCAAAGCCTTAACAGCGTCACCTTCAATGGCCCCTCCAAGCCCGCGCCTCCTCGCTCCACCAGCGCCAAACTTGAACATTCGCCCAACGCACAGTAACCTTGTTGCATCTATTTAATTAGCCCTATGTCGACCCGCTCGTTGCTGCCACTCCGATTGCTGCCGGCTTCGTTCGTGATCGCTTTTCTCCTATGGGCGCCATCCCTGCGCGCCGAAAGCGTTCTTCCTGCGCATTTCGGCAAGTGGACGGCAAGCAATGCGGTTCAGTCCCCCGCTATTCCAGCTAACACGAAAGACATACTTACGGAATCTGGATTGGAAAGCGCGGAAACACGAGCTTACTCGAACGGCAATACCGCCGTCACTCTCACCACCTACCGTTTGCACGATTCCAGCGGCGCTTATGAAGCCTATACATTCCTTCAAGACCCGAAAAACAGTTGTCCACAATTCAGCGCACTGACACCGTGCTCCACGCCCGTTGACGCTTCTTCCGATAAAAAGCGGGTCGCCTTGGTTGGAAATATCTTGATCGTCATCGACAACGTTGCGGCGCTGACCCCTGATGATCTGGATGCATTGTCCAAACAGATAAACGCTAAAGCCGATCAGACCCCTGCACCGCCAATACCGAACTATTTGCCTTCGCATGACCTCATTCCTGGAACAGAAAAGTATGCTCTGGGCCCGGCCGCTTTTCGCTCCGCCCTTTCTACTCTTAACCGGCCAGATTACCGCACACTGTCCGACGCCGCCGGCTTTTCCTCCGGTGCCGAAGCTATATTTGCTCAGTATCAAAAACAAACCGACGCCGCCGTGGTTCTGCTGATCGATTACCCCACCCCGCAACTCGCCGGTTTGCACTGGAAGCACCTCGAGCAGGCTCTTCCCTCTTCATCGAATGCCGACCGAACTTCCATCGAACGCAAAGGCACGCTCCTCGCCATCGTCCTTGCCCCGACATCCCGGGCCTACGCGGCTCGCCTTCGCGACGCTGTTAATTACGAAACCCAAGTAACCTGGAACGAACCGACGCACACCATCACCGATCCCCCGATAACCACTGTGCTTGCCAAAATCATTATTGCCACCGGCGTCTTTATGCTGGTCGCCATCGTGTTTGGCGTGGCGTTCGGCGGCGTGCGCGTCCTGATGAAATCCCTCTTTCCTGGAAAAGTCTTCGACCGCCCCGAGCAGATGGACGTTTTGCAGTTAGGCCTGTCCGGCAAGCGCATCAATTCGCGCGATTTTTATTAAAAAGATCCTGCCAACCGCTTATTTCGGCGTAACAAATAGTGTCTCCCCTGCGTATAAATAAAGAGCCGCAACCTCGACTTGGTGACATGCTTATCGTGTCGTACACTTTTCGCTACGTTTGACGGAGAACCCCCTAAACTATGCCCGGTAGTGGCACGAAAATCTCATCGAACTCTGCCCGTTTTAAATTGGCCCTTGGCTTCCTGTTGCCATTGCTGGCGCTCGCTACCGCTTGCCAAAAGGGTCCAGCCGGTCCGGCCGGACCCGCCGTGCAGGCCATGCCCGTACAAGTACAAATTGTTCAAGCGCAAAAAATCTCCGACAGTAGCGAATACCTTGCCATCTTGAAATCGCGCCACTCCGCCGCCATCAATCCCCAGGTGGAAGGCCAAATCACCAAAATTTTTGTGAAGTCCGGCGACCGCGTCAAAGCCGGCACTCCGCTCCTGCAGATAGATCCCCTGAAGCAGCAAGCCACCCTAGGGAGCCAGGTGGCCAGCCATGCAGCGCAGGAAGCCAATCTTCGCTATGCCCGGACGCAGCTTGAGCGCGAACGAAGGCTGTTCGAAGCCGGCGTTGTCAGCAAGCAGGAATTTGACAACGCTCAGACCGCTTATGACGCCGCCGTCGCGCAGCTCAAGTCCCTAGGCGAGCAGGTGAATCAGCAGCAGGTCGAGCTGCACTACTATCGGGTGTCCGCTCCCATGTCTGGAATTATTGGCGACATTCCAGTGCGCGAAGGTGACCGGGTCGCGGTCACCACGCTACTGACCACCGTCGACGAACCCGGCACGCTAGAAGCCTACATTTACGTCCCGGCGGAGCGCGGCAAAGATATTCGCGTTGGCCTTCCGGTTCATTTGCTGGACGAATCCGGCAAACCCGTCAGTGACGCGCGCATCACTTTCGTTTCTCCCGAGGTCGACAACGATACGCAAACTATCCTGGCCAAAGCCTCCATCGAAAATCCAAAAAAGCAATTGCGCGTTTCCCAGCAAATGCGTGCCCAAGTTGTCTGGAGCAATCACCAAGGTCCCGTCGTTCCAGTTTTATCGGTAACTCGAATCAACGGACGTTTCTTTGTGTTCGTGGCCGTGAAAGAGAGTGCCGGTACTTTTGCGCGTCAAAAAGGCCTGACCATCGGCGATACCGTTGGCAACGATTACGTTGTCCTGGACGGCTTAAAGGTCGGTGACCATCTCATCGTTTCCGGTACCCAATTTTTGCAGGACGGTATGCCCGTCGCGGAACAAATTCAGAATGCTAGCGCCTCACCCGCTCCTGACAACACCAAAAAAGATGCTGGACACCAGGCCCGCTGAGACCATGCCTATAATGAATCACACCTCACGGAAGGCGGATCCCGCGTTTGTTTGTTGATTTCTTTATCAACCGGCCCGTATTCGCCACCGTTTGCGCCTTAATGATTATTCTTGGCGGCGCGATTTCCATTCCTTCCCTTCCAGTAGCCGAGTTTCCAGAACTCGCACCGCCGCAAGTGGTAGTCTCCAGCGGCTACATCGGAGCAAACGCGCAGACCGTCGAATCCGCCGTTACCATCCCTCTCGAACAAGCTATCAACGGTGTGGAGGGCATGAAGTACATCACCTCCACCAGCGGCAACGACGGCACCAGCCAAATCACCGTAACCTTTGATGTGACCCGTAACGTTGACCTGGCCTCCGTCGACGTCCAGAACCGCGTCAACCAGGCCCTCGGCCGCTTGCCAAACACTGTAAAAAATACCGGCGTCATCATCACCAAACAGCTCGGCGGCTTCGTCTTCGGCGCCGGTATGTATTCCCCGGACGGCGCCTACGACAGCTTGTTTCTCAGCAATTACCTCGATATTTACGTAAGAGACGCCGTCAAGCGCGTCCCCGGTGTCGGCGACGTATTTATTTTTGGAGAACGCAAATACGCCATGCGCTTGTGGCTCGATCCCGGACGTATGGCCCAGCGCGGATTGTCCGCAACCAACGTGCTTGCTGCGCTGCAAGAGCAAAACGTTCAAGTCGCCGCGGGTCAGGTTGGTCAAGCTCCGTTACCCCTGGGACAGGCCTATCAGATCAGCGTCCGCGCTATTGGCCGCCTCACCGAACCATCCGAATTTGAAAATATTATTCTCAAGACCGGCGCAAACGGCACTCTGGTGCGCTTGAAAGACATAGGCCGCGCCGAGCTAGGGGCCGAAGACTATAGCTCTGTCCTGACCTATGACGGCCACGAAGCCGTGGGCATCGGCGTAACCCAACTGCCAGGCGCGAACGCGCTCGACGTCGACAGACTCGCGAAAGAGGAGTTACTGCGGCTCTCTAAGACTTTTCCTCCGGGCGTTAAATACGCCGTCGCTTTCGACACCACCACGGTTATCGGCGAATCCATCAAGGACGTACTCATCACCCTGCTTCAAGCCATTCTGTTGGTCATCTTCGTCATATACATATTTCTTCAGGATTGGCGTAGCACTCTCATTCCCGCTGTCACCATCCCCGTTTCGCTTGTCGGCACATTTATTTTCGTCAAGCTCCTCGGATTCTCTATCAATACCTTGACTTTATTCGGCATCACTCTCGCGACCGGCTTGGTCGTCGACGACGCCATCGTAGTTATCGAAAACGTCGAGCGTCATATCGTCGAGGGCATAACCGAGCCCCACAATGCCGCTTCGGTAGCCATGAAAGAAGTGGCCGGCGCGGTAATCGCCACTTCCTTGGTTCTTGTGGCCGTATTTGTGCCCGTCGCATTGTTTCCCGGCACCACCGGCATCCTGTTCCGCCAGTTCGCGCTTACCATCGCGTTTTCCGTAGCCATCTCCGCTTTCAACGCGCTTACTCTTACCCCCGCGCTTTCCGCAATCTTGCTCGGTCATCACCGCGAGCGCGCGCAGGGCCGTATCTTTCGAGCCTTCAATCGCATTGTCGAATCTGGGACCAACGCTTACCGCAAAACAGTGCGCGGCGTCATTGGCTGGCGTTTCGCCGCCGTCCTGGTATTCTTCGCGCTTCTCGGTGTCACCTACTGGATCTACCAGAAAGTTCCCCGTGGATTTATTCCTGAGGACGATCAGGGCTACATCATCGTGATCGTGCAGTCACCGCAAGGCGCTTCGCTGGACTACACGAAAAGTATCTGCACACAGGTAGAAAAAGTGCTCGCCGGTGTTCACGAAATCGACAGCGTGTTTTCCATCACCGGTTTCAGCTTCTCAGGCAGCGCTCCGAATCGTGGCATCCTTTTCGCCAGCCTCAAGCCCTTCCAGGAACGCAAAGGGGACGAGCACTCTTCTGCCGGCATTATTGAGCGTCTTCGCCCCCAATTGTTTGGGGTTCCCGGAGCGTTGGTAATTCCATTCAATCCGCCCGCGGTGCAAGGTTTGGGACAGTTTGGTGGCTTTCAATTTGAGCTCGAAGATCTCGGCCGTAATTCTCTCCAGGGTATCGCTGATGCCGCTAATAAACTGGTCGGAGAAGGCAACAGCAGCAAAACATTGGCCGGCCTATTCACCAGTTTTACCGCCAACGACCCCCAATACCTCGTTCGTCTCAATCGCGAAAAAGCCAAAAGCCTTCAAGTTCCGCTCAGTCAAATCACCGACGCACTTCAGGTGTATATGGGCTCGGTCTATATAAACGACTTCGATTTCAACAATCGCTCTTACCGCGTGTACATTCAAGCCGACGGCCGTTTCCGCTCCAACGCGAAAGCGATCGACCAGTATTACGTGCGTTCCGACACTGGAAAGACGATTCCCCTCGATGACCTTGTCACCGTCGAGCAAACTGCGAATCCTCAGGTCATTAGCCACTACAATCTGTTCAGGTCCGCTGAAATTGATGGTTCCGCCGCACCGGGCCGCAGTTCTGGCGATGGCATCGCCGATATGGAAGCGCTGGCCAAAAAAAGCCTGCCCAATGGCATGACTTTCGAATGGAGCGGCCTGTCTCTGGAAGAACTGCAATCGGGCGGCAAAGCCACAATTTTATTCGGGCTTGGTCTGGTGGTCGTCTATCTCACGCTGGCCGCGCAATACGAAAGTTTCGTGCTCCCATTCATCGTACTGCTAGCTGTCCCGGTCGCGCTGCTGGGCGCAATCGGCTTGCAGGCCCTGCGTGGTTTGCAGAATGATGTCTATTGCCAGATCGGCCTCGTAATGCTGATCGGTCTCGCCAGCAAAAACGCGATTCTGATTGTCGAATTTGCCGAGCAATTGCGCGCTCAGGGAATGTCCATAGTAGACGCCGCCGTCGAGGCCGCGCGCATACGTCTTCGCCCAATTCTGATGACCTCGTTGGCGTTTATCTTGGGCGTCCTTCCGCTGGTGCTAGCTCAGGGTGCCGGAAAGGCCGGCCGCATCTCGGTAGGCACTACCGTGTTCGGCGGCATGTTGGCCGCTACAACGCTTAACCTGATTTTCATTCCTGTGCTGTACGTAATTGTAAAAGGCATCGTGCCCGGCCGCACCCAAACCAAAGCAATCTCCGGCGCGCAACCTGCAGCGCCTCACGCCTGACTGCGTAGTTTGCTGTTTGAAAGTCGTTGGTTCGTGATTCTTGCTCTGTGCAGCGGCAACTTACGTTTTGGCTACTTGCTCGCAGGCTGGCTTGAGAAGTATTGATCAAGGCCCGCCTTGATCTCCTCAACGCATCTTTGAGCGTTACGGTCCAACGCCGCAACCATCGCCGGCACATCTTTGCCGCCCACTGCTTCATCGTGGTTGTAATAATGCGACCACACTGTCGCGCCGGACTTCACATCTCTCAAGTCAAATTCCGCTGTTACTCGCGCCTGAAGAGGCTCGCCGGCAACCTCTTTGAAATCGTACAATCTACCGTGTAGGACATAGTCCGCGCGGCTGCTGCTGCGCTGCAAAGAAACATCGCGGTAACGGCCCGAAGCCCGCAGTTCTCTCAGCAACACTTCCTCAATCATCTCCGCTGGTGGTTGAGCCCAACGCTGATATTCGTACGTGCCCATTCGCTGCCCCCCGGCGCTATAAACGATGCGATCTTCCCGATAGAGATGCGACGCAACCAGCGGACCCAGCGCCAGAGAAACGCCCGACACGTTCGCCTCAGCGTGCGGTTTTGCCGTCGGCACCGTCAATTGATAATATTGCATCGGATGCGCCCCTCCGCATCCGGCCGCCACTCCTCCAAGCGTCAGTGCCAACACACAACACACCATTTTTATTTTGTTCCAATGAAAAATATTTCGACGGTTCCCTTTTGCGCGCCCGCCATTCGAACCCAAAGTTCTGGTCTTCATTCCCGCTCACCCGTTCTGTGCTCGCGAGGACTGCTCGTACGCAGCAAAGTGTACGGCTTGCTCCTGATCGTCTTTGTGAACTCCTTCAGGTTTTCGCTTGCGTCCCGGAAGTTTCCTAGCATCTCATCGATATTCTCGGAGTTCACGTCCAGCGTCTGATCAATTCGCCCGGTCAAATCGGTAACATTCGTCAACGACTTCCTCAGTTCCAGCACCGCCTGGCGAACGTCCGCCCGATTCTCTCCAATCAAGCCGTCCACGTGATCCAAAGTCTTGTTGGCTTCCGCCGAGGTCTTGCGCAAATCTTCAAGCAACGGCCCCAACTTCTCGCTGCTCGCATTAATATGCCCAATCGTAGCTTTTATCGCCGAACGATTTTCCGCCAGCATCTGATGGGCTTGCGCCAAGGTCCCCGATAGATTCGACCGATTGTCATCGTTCAAGAGATCGTTTACCCGCGCAATGGTCACTTTCAATTCTGTCGCGCGATCATTCAAGGTATGCAAAAGCTGTTGCGCCTCGGGAGCCAGATCATTGATCCGTTCCGTGATGGCGTTCAAATCCAGATACCGGTCCGCCGGCAGTGTCGCGCCATCCTTTGCCAACGACGCCTGCGGACTTCCCGGCACGATCTCCAGATGGTTATCACCCAGCGGACTCATGCTCATGATCCTGACATGGCTATCGGTCTTGACCGGTAAATCGGTCTGCACCGCCAGCGTGATTTCTATGTTCGCCGGGTCTTGCGGATTGATGAGCAACTTCTCTATACGTCCGACTTTCGGCCCGCCCGCGTAGCGCACCGTCGAGCCCACCTCCAGTCCTCCAGCGAAGGGAAAGTACGCGTGAAAAGATTTCGCCGTTCGCCCGAAAGCGCCGCTGATGCCAAACACCGTCGCAACCAAAACCGCCGTCGCGACAATTACAAATAACCCCACTAGTGCTTGTTCCCGTCTCGTCTCCATTACTCACTCCTCTTGGCCGTGGCACCCCGGCTATGGCCCGACTGCTTGGTCAACATCTGCAAATAATCCATTTCCCGCGCTACTTCCGGTTCCGGCACACGATCCAGAAACTGTCGCAATCGCGGTTGCGTGCTGTTCCGCATTTCATCCACGGTCCCGATAGCCTCAACATTTCCTTTGTCGATCAGTACCATGCGGTCCGCAATCAGAAAGGCGCTGGCCAGCTCGTGAGTGACCACGATAATAGTCATCTTGAATGCCCGCTTCAATTCCAGAATTAGTTGATCGATGCCCGCCGCTATGATCGGATCGAGCCCCGCCGACGGCTCGTCGAAAAATAAAATCTCCGGATCCATCGCCAAAGCTCGCGCCACCGCTGCGCGCTTCTTCATCCCTCCGCTCAGCTCAGAAGGCTTGTAATCTTCGAACCCTGCCAACCCTACCTGTTCTAATTTCAACCGCAGCATGATCTCTATCGTCGAATCTTCCAGCTTGGTGTGCTCGCGCAACGGCAGCGCCACATTCTCACCGACCGTCATGGACCCAAATAGCGCGCTCCCTTGAAATGACATTCCCAGCTTCTTGCGAATCTCGTCCATGTCTTCGTCAGAGGCGGTGGCGATATTTTTTCCCCGCAGAATCACTTCCCCGGAACTCGGCTTTTCCAGTCCCACCAGTGTTCGTAGTAGCGTGCTCTTCCCCGACCCGGAGCCGCCCAGAATCACCATCGTCTCGCCGCGCATCACGTCGAAACTCACCCCATGCAATATTTCGCGCTCCCCATAGCTTACTCGTAGGTCTCGCAGCGAAATCATTACTTCCGGCGAACCGTCGTCTTCTAATTCTTCGATCATGAAAGAATTTCCGACTAACGCTCACTCACAAAAAAGAACAGCGCGGTAAATATTAAATCCACCACGACGACTAAAAAAATTGACATGACTACCGCTCTGGTCGTGGAACGCCCCACTTGTTCCGGACCAGCCCCAGTGGCCAGTCCTTCGTGACAGCCCACCGCGGTTATGGTCACGCCAAACATCACACTCTTCACCAGACCGCTGATAATGTCACGCAGGAAAAGTGCATCAACAGAGGCCTGGATATAACGAAGAAAAGTGAAATCCGCCTGGGCTACGCCAAACAAGGAGCCGCCCAACACCCCCATGAAGTTCGCCCAAATGGTCAGGCAGGGCAGCATGACGATCATGGCCAGAAACTTCGGCGTCACCAAAAAATGGATGGGATTGACCGCCATGGTTTCCAGCGCGTCGATTTCTTCGGTAACTTTCATCGTACCGATTTCCGCCGCAAACGCTGATCCCGACCGTCCGATAACCACGATGGCGGTAATCAAAGGACCCAACTCCCGCGTCATTGAAATCGCTACCGCGCTGGCTACGAAACTTATCGCTCCGAATTTTCGCAATTCGTAGGCGCTTTGCAGCGCCAGAATCAATCCGATGAAAAATGTGATTAGTGAAAGGATAGGTAATGCGCGGACTCCCACGTCAAGGGCCTGCGAAATGGCCCGCTGCATACGAATAGGTTTTCCCTGGAAGGGAGCGACAAAAGTGTAATAAGCGGCTTTACCGCCCAAATCCGCTAGTGAGCCCAGATATTCAAGGCCACCTATGACCCCTGAACCGATTTGAGCGACGAACGCCAAGAGCCCTCGATCTTACGTCCCACTGTCCGCTGAATCTAAGCCAAAGCCTGTTGTTCGTTATCAAATACTTCAAATATTTTAATCAATCGGGACAGTTGCAACACTTCCCTCGCCGAGGGGCTCAAGCCATACAAAATAAAACGTAGACCTTGGTCGCGTGCGGCCTTCAATCCTTCTACGAGCGAAGCCACACCCGAGCTGTCGATATAGCGCACGCCCGTTAAATTCAGAATTACCCGTGGCGTCTTGGTTTCTTTCAGTTCCTTTAGCAATACCTTTCGCAACTCTGGGGAGTTGGCGAGATCAATGTGTCCTGTAATGTCGAAGATTGTGACCTGGTCTAACCGGCGAGCGGCAATCTGCAAAGTTACTCTCCTTGGGATTTCTGACCTTTT
>DATBBY010000003.1:0-3725 GCA_036270765.1 Candidatus Acidiferrum sp. | reverse complement strand
CGGCGCTGCCTGACCATGTGGACTTTGCCGTTGTGGGCGGGGGCTTCACCGGGCTTTCGGCAGCAGCGTGGCTGGCCAAGTTGGCTCCGAAGAAAACTGTTTTGCTGCTGGAGGCGGAGCGTGTCGGCAACGGAGCCAGCGGGCGGACGGGAGGAATGGCTCTGGCACAGACGGCTTCGGGCGATTTGCCGGGATTGGGAGATGTGCTGCGCGGCTACCGGGAAATTTTGCGCGACTTGCGCGTTGACGCTGAGTTGGAATTGCCAGGAGTGTGGGAAGTTGCGCGCCATGAAACGTCGATGGAAGGCAAAAAAGTTCATCCGCTGAAAAATTCGCCAATCGACTGGGAAGATTCGGGAAGGGTCCGCGCCGTCGGTACCTTTCCTGGGGGAACTGTGAATCCGGGAAAAGTCGTTTCTGGGCTGGCTCGCGCTGCCACAAGAGCTGGCGCGCAGGTTGTCGAAGGGGCCGGAGTGGTGCGTATGGAGTTTTCTGATCCGGTGCGGCTGCACGTCGAACGAAAGCTCGCCCACGGGGTTGAGAGAAAAATTGTTACCGCCCATAAAGTGCTGCTGGCGACGAATGCCGCGTCCCGCGAATTGGCTGGGAAAATCTACTCGCGGAAAGAATTGTCGGAACCGCGCTTGACGTTTGCTGTTGCCACTGCGCCGCTTACAAAAAAACAAGTCACGGCGTTGGGAATGGATTCAGGCCGGCCGTTTTATTCGGTGGATTTTCCGTACCTGTGGGGGCGCATGCTGAAAAATCGCGGAATGATATTTGGCAGCGGGCTGGTGCCTGCATTCGGAAAAGTTTTGCGTGAAGACGCGGTGCGGGCGAAATCGGTCGAGGCTGGGGTGGAGAAATTGTGGGGCGGCCTCGAGCGCTTCAATGTGCGGCATGGCCAACCCGCAGCGCGACTAGATTCGCTGGAAAAGCGCGTGCGCTTGTTGCATCCCGCGATGAAGAACGCACGCATCACACATCGCTGGGGCGGTCCGATTCTCACCACGAAAGATTTTATGCCCACTTTTCGGGTGCACCCGGAGAGCAAAAATGCCGTGGTGCTGGGTGGATTTTCCGGACACGGGGTGGCCCTAAGCGTCTATCTTGGCAAATGGGCTGCGCAATCCCTGAACGGACGGAGGTCGCTGCCGACTTGGAATCGGCGGTGAAGCAAGAAGGGTCGCAGACTGCGAGAGTTGAAAGAGTTTGCGAGAAAACGCACGAAGGCGAAGCTGCGCGGCTAAAGCCGCGCTTCAATTGCGAGATTGCGGCATGAGGGAAGTCGCGCCCTCCCAAAAACGAATCCCGTCGCGCAAAACGCGGGCCTGAAGGCCCGCCTCTACAAGAACTGCGTTCGGCTTCCCCTTTCCTCCGGTTCCATGCGCTTGTATAGTTGCGGCCTCGCACTTATTTGCACGCGATTTCTTTTTCGAGGGGGAACTATGAGTCTTTGGTCACGTCGCAGATTTTTTCTGACATCGCTGGCAGGAACGGCAGCAGCAGGCACAACGGATGTATTCGGAGCGCTAAAACCGGAGGCGGGCTCTTCCATCTTGCAGACCGCAGCGACCAAAGGCACGCGGCCCATCATGATTTCCAGCGCGAATGGGGTGCACGCGTTGCAGAAGGGCATGGATATTTTGCGGAGCGGAGGCGACACGCTGGATGCGGCGGTCGCCGCGGTAACGGTTGTCGAGGACGATCCAAATGACGATTCGGTCGGCTACGGCGGATTGCCAAATGAAGAAGGGGAAGTGGAGCTCGACGCCAGCGTGATGCACGGGCCAACCCATCGCGCCGGATCGGTGGCCAGCGTGCGGCGAATCAAGAACGTGTCGCGGCTGGCCAAAACAGTGATGGAACGCACCAATCACACCATGATCGTTGGCGATGGTGCACGCCGGTTTGCGGCGGCCGAAGGATTTGAAGAAATAAATTTGTTGACCGAACACTCGCGCAAAATCTGGCTGGCGTGGAAGGCCTCGACTTCATTTAACTGGCGGCCGGGAATTGACAGTCCGGAGTGGAACGGGAAGGCGGCATCGGCAGGAAGGCGCGGCGCATTGGATTCGCCGGAATTTCGCGAACGGCTGGCGGACATTTGCGAACACGATGAGGCACTCATGGCTCGCGCGATCGAAGTGATCGCCAATCCGCCGACGGGAACGATCAATTGCCTGGCGGTGAATGAAAAAGGAGAAATTTCCGGCACGACGACGACGTCCGGATTGTCGTGGAAAATTCCTGGGCGTGTAGGGGATTCACCGATTATTGGAGCGGGGCTTTACGTGGATGGCGACGTCGGCGGCGCAGGCTCAACCGGCAAAGGCGAAGAGAACATCAAGATTTCCGGTGGGCATACGATTGTGGAAATGATGCGCAAAGGATTGTCGCCGACCGATGCCTGCCTGGAAGCTATGCGTCGCGTGGCCAGGAACTACAACAACGACAAAAAAAAGCTCGGCACATTTCATATTTATTTTTACGCGCTGAATAAAGATGGTATGCACGGCAGCGCGTCGTTATGGCGGAACGGGTATGACCCTGGCAAACGCGCGAGGTACGCGGTGCACGATGGCAGCGGGGCGAAACTGGTGGAGTGCGCGGCGTATTTTGACGAGATTGGCGGAGGCGAATAAAGTTGGTGTGCTCGCGGATGCGTCTTGCGCGATCGACGAAGCGAAGAGAGCTTCCTCGCTTTGCTCGGAATGACGAAACTTAACAAAGTATTATTCGACAATCAGGCGGAAAAATCTCTTTTTGCCGAATCGCACCTCATACGTTCGGTCAAAGCTGGTATCGAGTTTGGCTCTGGGGTCCCGGAAAACGATACCGTCCACTTCCAGACCGCCCTGTTCCATGGTCCTTGCGGCCTCAGAAACGGATTCGGCCTGCGAGAGATGTTTCAGCAACTGGGGCCACTTTGGAGATGCTTGCAATGCGATGTCTTGGGTTTGCGTCTTCACAGATCCGTCGGGATGGCGCTTGAGCCGTATCTCATTCATTTCCACTGGTGTTTGCCGGTCGCGGAAGACGCGTTGGAAATTTTCCGCGGCTTTGCGGCCGGCTTCGGCGCCTTGAAAGACGGAAACCACCTCTTCAGCGAGTTTCATTTTTACGTCCATGGGATGAAGCTTGCCGCTTGCAACTTCACTCTTTAATTCGGAGATTTCTTTTTCGCTGCGATCGGTGATGAGCTCGTAGTAACTCCACATCAGCTCGTCCGGGATGGACATCATTTTGCCGAACATTTCCTGCGGCGTTTCGGTAATGCCCACGTAGTTGCCGAGGCTCTTGGACATTTTGCGCGCGCCATCGAGTCCGACCAGGATCGGCATGGTCATGCAGACTTGCGATTCCTGGCCGTATTCGCGCTGGATTTCGCGGCCCATCAGCAAATTAAATTTTTGCTCGGTGGCTCCCAGCTCCACGTCAGCTTCCAAGACCACCGAATCGTAAGCAACCAGCAATGGATAGAGAAATTCGTGAACAGAGATCGGCTGCTGATCAACCAGACGGTTATGAAAATCCTCGCGCTCCAGCATGCGGGCCACGCGATATTTCGCGGCCAGCTTGATGATGTCGTAGCTCGTAAGTTTATCGAGCCATTCGCTGTTGTAGCGAATCTCGGTTTTCGCGGGATCGAGAATTTTGAAAACTTGTTCGAGATAGGTTTTTGAGTTGGCTTGCACCTGCTCGCGCGACAACGGCGGACGCGT
>DATBBY010000002.1:0-5646 GCA_036270765.1 Candidatus Acidiferrum sp. | reverse complement strand
CGAAAGCAGCGGATTATCCAGTGAGGGAGGCTCCGTTTCGTACACATCGACGGCCGCGCTCCCCAAATGTCCGGAACTCAGCGCTTCCGCCAAAGCTGCTTCATCGACGACGCCGCCGCGTGAAGCCTGAATTAGGATCGCTCCCGGTTTCATTTTTTTGAGTTCATTAGAACCAATGAGCCCGCGCGTCGCCGATGACAGTGGCACATGAAGTGTCACCACATCCGCCGACTTCAGTAGCTCGTCCAACGATAGAGATTCCGCGCCGATTGCCCGAGCCGAAGCACCATGACTCGGCGCGGGATCGTAATAACAAATCCAGCAGCCTACTTGATAAAAAGTCTGCGCCACCGCCAGGCCAATTGTTCCGAGGCCGATCACGCCCACCAACAATCCGTCCAGGCCGGAGAGATTGTCGCTTACCATCCGCGCCCGAACAGCCTGATAATTGCCGGCGCGAATTTCCACATCGGCCCACGCAAATCGCCGCAGCAATACAGAAGCCGTGCTAACCACATACTCCGCGATCGCCTTGTTGCTCCCGCCCGGCACGTTGGCCACCGCGATGCCCATGCTTTTGAGCAACGGCAAGTCCAAACGGTCGAGTCCTGAGCCGGTCACCTGCACGAGTTTCACGGTGGTATGTTGGAAAATTTCAGAGATGAGTTTCGGTCCAACAGCGGGGATCAGCAGCGCGCGCGCTTCCTTCATCAGCGGAATCACTTCTGCATCGTTAGGTGCGTGATAAGCGACCGTCAATTGGGCAGCCGGCAACGCATTGGCGCGCTCAAAATCAATTTGCGGGCGCAGGCAAAGGACATCCACGCTCATCGCTAGGCAACGTCCTTCGGCGATACGCCTGGTTCAGCGGTTCCCTGCCGGATATCGCCAACAGGAAAAAAACACAAAAGGACCAACGGCTCGGACCCCGTATTTCGCGTAGCGTGTTTTTCGCCGGAAGGAATCACGATCGCATCCCCAGCCTTGACCGCATAATTTCCACTGTCCGCCTCGGTCATCCCCTCGCCGGCCAGGACGTACATACATTCTTCAAAATCGTTGTGCATGTGGCGGCTTCTCGGCAAATCGCCAGTCGCATCAACAGGAATCTCCACCCTACGCAGAGTGATTCCAGAAACGCCGCCATCCCCAGAAACAATCTCCAGCGCCGTGCGGCCCGGCAAGCCCAGCAACTTCGCCGTACGCTGAGTAAAAACGCGCGCCATTACTGAATCCTTTTCGAATTCTTTATTTCCGCAATGCCGCCTTGAAGTATGTCCAGTTGTCGAAAAACTTCTTTAGCTTCTTTGGCGATCGAATCGGCCACGACTTGCAACATCCGCGCACTCTTATCCAGCGTCGCGTGTTGCGGGCTGCCGTACCAGCCGGTGGGCGCTATGGAACGCACGTCCGAGAGCACCGGCTGATAACTTCGGGTGCGCCGCAATCCATCAATCTTTTTTCCGTGCGCGTGGTCGGATGAATTATCGATGCGCTCCAGATGTACCAATTCCGGCCGGTGCGCCATCACTGCCAGCGTTTCAATTTCTCCGCCGTGCGTGAGCCCGTTGCATTCTTTCCCGAACAATTCTTCCGCCACGAAGCACGCCTGCACTGTTAGTACCGTCATCCCAAAATCACGATGCAGTGTTTCAGCAGCCACCCCCAACGCCGGAATATTCAGTTCATGCCAATTCAGAATAAGCAGGTACTTGGCGCCATGCTGCGCCGTTGACGCGGCCGTCTCTGTGACCACCCGCATGAACGTCTCGGCCGTCAATGTAATTGTCCCTTCGAAAGGCATGTGCAGCGGCGTAACACCCAGCGGCCCGCCCGGCAAAACCAATCCATCCATTCGCTCCGCCACCGCATGAGCGATCACGTTGGCCGCAAATATATCCGTGCCTGTTGGAAGATGCGGCCCATGCTGCTCCACACTGCCGGCCGGCAAAATCACCAGTTGATTTTTTTTAAATTGTTCGGCAATTTCTGGTTGCGTCAATTCCACGAAATAGCGGCTAGGCAACATGTTGCGCCTTATTTGCGTTTGCCTTGCGCGCCGATTCCATCGCTTCGGAAATCGCCACCTCTTGCCCCTTGCGTTCGATGGAGCGCAGCGCCGCATTCACGATGGCCACCGCAGCGTTTCCATTTTCCGCGGTTAGTTCGTTGGGTTTACCGGTCTTGCAGCTTTCGGCAAACAGCTCCAGCTCCGTGCGAAACATATCGCTCGGTGGAACTTTCAGCTCTTCACGGTTGCCATACCCGTTTTTTCCCCGCTGAATATAAAGTGTGGAGCTCTCGTGCAATTTGTCCGGCGTGTCCCAGGTGCCAAAATCAATCTCATAATGCATCAATCCTTTGGACCCGAAAACGCGCACCGCAAAAATCCCCGGTGAAGTCCAGCACGAACCCACGTATCCGATTTTTCCATCTGAAAATTTCAGCAGCGTCATCGATTGATCGTCCACTTCGGCGCCCACCGGTGATAGTTTCGAGGCAATGGAACTGGCGGAAACGACTTCTCCGCCCAAATATTGCATCACATCGAATTGGTGAATCGCGAGTTGCGACAGCGGCCCGCCGGGCGCTTTATCTTTGTACCAGCGCCACGTCTTGGGAGTCAGCTCCAACGCGCGTTCGTTTGAAAAGTTTGCTTCAATAAACGCCACTCGTCCCAATTCCCCGGCCGCAATGGCCTCGCCAATCTTCCGAATTCCAGCCATTAGCCGGGCGCTGTGGCCTACCGTGACAGTGATGCCGTATTTTTGTTGCAGTGCCGCGATTTCCAATCCGTCTTCCAGCGTACTGGCGATGGGCTTCTCGGTGTACACATGCTTCCCGCTTTTTGCCACCTCGCGCGCCATCGGCAGGTGCTGCTCGTTCGGCACAGTAAGAATCACCCCTTGAATCTCTGGATCGGCGAGTATCGCTTGCATACTGGCCGCCGCTGGAACCCCAAGCTCCTGCTGAAAAGCCGTCCGTTTCTCTTCCGAACGGCTGTATCCCGCGACAATCTTGAGCAATTTTGATTTCTTGGAGGCCTTGGTGAGCACCTTGGCCCAGCGCCCCAAGCCCACAATGCCTGCTTTTACCAGCCTGTCACTCATCGCCGCCCTTTCGAAAAAATTGCTTCCTCTGAAAAACTGAACAATTTCTTGCAAACTCCCAAATCTGATAGTACCGTATTACGGGATGATGCAACAGTCAAGCCATTTACCCTCAATCGCACCCCTATCCTTTATAGAGCGCTCTGCCGCCCCTCTGCGCCGCCAAGTCCTTGACGAATTGCGCCAATCCATCATTGCCGGGCGCCTCGCCCCGGGCTCCCGTTTAATCGAACGCGAACTGATCGCCATGATGGGGGTCTCCCGCACGGTGATTCGTGAAGCTCTTCGCCAAATGGAATCGGAGGGCCTGGTCGCCAACATCCCGAATAAAGGCCCGGTCGTTCGCGAATTAACGCTCGCGGAAGCGAAAGATCTGTATTCCATTCGCGCGGTGCTCGAGGGCTTGGCCGCCCGTCTTTTCACTGAAAATGCCAGCCCCGCGCAGAAAAAACTTCTCGAGCAAGCAATGAAGGCCACGGCACAATCCTACGAAAATGGCGATCCGACCACTATTCTTGAAGCGAAAAATCGCTTCTACGAGGTTCTGTTTCAGGGCGCAGGCAGCGAGACACTGTCGTCCATGGTTGGCACGTTGCACGTGCGCATCTGGCGATGGCGCGCGCTAGGGCTGGGACATCCGCGACGCTCTGAAAAGCGTTGGAAAGAAAGCATTCGCGGACTGCGAGCGATGCTTGCGGCCATCACTAAAGGCGACTCTTCGTTGGCCGAGAATCTTTTGCGCGACGAAGTTACCAAAGCCGCCGCAGAAGTCATGCGATTATTAATGAGAAAAGACGTCGGTCAATGAGCGCACCACACTAACTTGGTAGCGCATCGTCTCGGGGGAAAGAACTTAATGCCTACTGATTTTATCGTGCACGACAAAGCTGACAGTGTTGGCGTCGTGGTTGTTGAAGACGTCCAGCCTGGAAAAGAAGTCACCGGCTGGATCATGGAAACCGACGAAACCATCCGCTTCAAGTCCCTCGAGGCCGTGCCGCTCGGTCACAAGATCGCCCTCCGCGATCTCAAAGTTGGCGACACCGTACTGAAATACGGACATGATGTTGGCCGCATCGTCGCCGATGTCCGCCAGGGCCGCCATGTTCACGTACACAATCTGAAAACCAAGAGGTGGTAAACGTGGCGCAGCACTCGTTTTTCGGATATCGGCGCGAGAACGGTCGTGTTGGGATACGCAATCATGTCGTCATTCTCCCACTCGACGATTTGTCTAACGCCAGCTCTGAAGCCGTCGCGAATAACATCAAGGGAACCCTCGCTATTCCGCACGCCTACGGACGTTTGCAGTTCGGCGAAGACTTGGAGCTGCATTTCCGTACGCTGATCGGCACCGGCAGCAATCCGAATGTCGCAGCCTGCGTCGTCATCGGCATCGAACCGAGCTGGACCGGCCGCGTCGTAGAAGGAATTGCCAGGACTGGCAAGCCGGTAGCCGGCTTCTCAATAGAAGGCCACGGCGATATCAACACCATCGCCGCCGCTTCGCGCAAAGCGCAGGAATTTGTACAATGGGCCTCCGAAAAGCAACGCGAATCCTGCTCCATCAAGGAACTTTTCGTTTCGACCAAGTGCGGTGAAAGCGACACCACCTCAGGCCTCGCATCCTGTCCCACGGTCGGCAATCTCATCGACAAACTCGATCCCCTCGGTGCCACGACTTGTTTTGGCGAAACTTCCGAATTAACCGGAGCGGAAATCGTGTGCGCCAGCCGCGCCGCCACTCCCGAAGTGAAAGGACGCTTCATGCAAGTGTTTAACGCTTATCAAGAAGTGATCGACCGCCACAAAACTAGCGACCTTTCCGAATCTCAACCCACCAAGGGAAATATCGCCGGCGGTTTAACTACCATCGAAGAAAAAGCCTTTGGCAACTTGCAGAAAATCGGTCGCAAAACAAAATTTATCGACGTGCTGAAACCCGCCGAATCCCCTGCTAAGGGTCCCGGCCTGTATTACATGGATACTTCCTCTGCCGCTGCTGAGTGCGTCACACTGCAGGCAGCCGCGGGATTTGTTGTGCACCTCTTCCCCACCGGACAAGGAAACGTCATCGGCAACCCCATCGAGCCGGTCATTAAACTAACCGCCAATCCCAAGACCGCCCGCACTATGAGCGAGCACATTGACCTCGATGTCTCCGGCATACTGCGCCGCGAAATGTCGCTCGACGAAGCCGGCGATCGCCTGATCGACATCATGATTAGAACTTGCAACGGCCGTCTGACCTGCGCCGAAGCGTTGGGCCACCGTGAATTCGTGATGACCAAGCTGTATCAAAGCGCGTGATCTCCAGAAACTTTTCGTGCCAACTTTCGTATTCATGAGGGGAAGGAAATAGATGAAATATTGCCGTTTCACATACAAGGGCAGCGCGCGATACGGTCTCGTCGAATCTTCCAAAGGCGTCGAACGCATCACGCACTTATTGGCCACGCCACCGGAACAGGTAGGAAAACTAAAATCTATGCCCACGGAACAAATTGAACCGCTGCCTTTCTTGGAAGCCGGACTG
>DATBBY010000001.1:0-6387 GCA_036270765.1 Candidatus Acidiferrum sp. | reverse complement strand
CGCCGATTCCAAGCAAGTCGAGACCACCGAATTAGACGACGCGCTTTATTCGCAAGCCGAAATTCATGACTTGCCTATCCAGATTCAGACGCAAACCGTCCGCGGCGACAAGCCCACGGCCAAATTGAATGTCTTGACGCTGGTCGATCTCGACGCTTTGCCCCATCACCAAAGCGACGGAAAAAACATCAACGAGCTGAGAATTGTCGCCGCCATCTTTGATCGCAATGGCAAATACATGGGTGCCATCAATAGAAAAATCGCCGTGCATTGGTCTGATGATGATGCCGGAATCCAAACCGCGACAACATTCTCTTTTCTCCTCGATCCCGGCCCCTACCTGGTAAGGATGGTCGTCCGCGATTCGGAATCTCAGCGTCTCTCCGCCCAAGCCGCCGTCGTCGAAATCCCCTGAAATCGAAAATTGCCTTAGAAATTCACTCGCGTTTGCCTCTTCCCTCTCCTCCGCTTAAACTTCATCGCACACCATCCCATGATTCGTCTAAAAACTCTCCGCAGAGAACTTCCGCCCACGGTGCGACTCGCCCTGCCGCTGGTACTCGCCGAGCTCGGCTGGATGAGTATGGCCATCGTGGACACGGTAATGGTCGGCCACCTCCCCGACAGCGCCACCGCCATGGGCGCGGTCAGCCTCGGCTCCAACATCTTCATTGTCCTAGCTCTGTTCGGCGCAGGACTGCTCATGGGCCTCGACACGATGGTCTCTCAAGCGTTCGGCGCCGGTCAGCGCGAAGATTGCCATCGCTCTCTCATCAACAGTATTTATCTCAGCGTTGCACTCACTCCCATCCTCGCCGCACCCGTATGGGTGTTGCCCAATCTGCTTCGCAGCATGCAAATCGACCCCGCGATTCTCGCACTCGCAATTCCTTACACTAACGTTCTCGCGGTTGGCCTCTTCCCCTTGCTGCTCTACTTCGCAGTGCGCCGTTGCCTCCAGGCCATGAACATGGTTCGCATCGTGGCCTTCGCGCTCATCACCGCCAACATCGTCAACGCCGTCGGCAACTGGGTGCTCATCTACGGTAAATGGGGCGCGCCTGCCTTGGGCGCCGTCGGCTCCGGATGGTCCACCGCACTCGCGCGCTTGTACATGGCCGCCGTGCTCATCATCTATCTCTTGTGGTACGACGCGCGCCATCGCACCGACCTGCTGAAAACTCCGGTCGACATCGATCTCCCGCGCATTCGCCGCCTGCTCACTCTCGGTTACCCCGCCGCGCTGCAATTCACTCTCGAGAGCGGCGTCTTCGCCCTCGTCACCGCATTGATCGCGCGCCTCGGCCCAGTTCCTCTTGCCAGCCACCAAATCGCGCTCAACACCGTCGCCTTCACCTACATGGTCCCGCTGGGAATTTCTTCCGCCGCCGCAGTCCGCGTCGGCCAGGCCATCGGCCGCAGAGATCCCCGCGCCGCGGGCGACGCAGGCAACACCGCAATTTTTCTGGGAGCCGCCTTCATGACCTGCGCCAGCGCCGCGTTGCTGATTTTTCCGCACCCCATCGCCCGCATGTACACGCCCGCGACCGACGTCATTCGCGCCACCACATTTCTTCTCGCCGCGGGAGCCGCCTTCCAACTCTTCGACGGCATTCAAACCGTGGCCACCGGCGCACTCCGCGGAGCCGGCGACACCCGCACCCCCATGCTCTGCCACTTAATCGCCTACTGGATCATCGGCCTCCCGCTAGGCTACTGGCTCTGCGTTGTTCTCAATTGGGGCGCCTTCGGCCTCTGGGCCGGCCTGAGCCTCGCCCTAATCCTAATCGGCGTAGTCCTCCTCGTCACCTGGCGCCGCATGACCCGCCACCTCGTCGAGCACACTTCTGCCGCCACACACGTCTCCGCCGCCAGTGTCTAAATTATTTTTTGGTTCTCAGTTTTGAAGATTACTTCCGGGTGCCCCAGGTTCGCATTTGAGTCTGAACCTGGGTCTTGGTTTGAGTCTTGGGTTTTTCGTTCTTTCACGCTCGAAGAAGTTTTTTCTCAATAGCGTGAAACACAAAATAAAAAAAGTTTCTACTGAGGAAGAATTTGAAGCTGGGGCCCCAGGTTCGCATTTGAGTCTGAACCTGGGTCTTGAGTTTTCCGTCTCTTATTTGAAGTCAGCCCAAATCTTCACACCAACTACCTACATCTTGTATCTACCCAAATCATCATCCGACAATCCTTCCAGCCACGACCGCAACTGCTCATTCGTAGTCCGCTCACTAATCGCGCTGGAAACCTTCGAATTCTTCAACACCTGCTCATTCACAAATATTGGGCAATCCATCCGCAACGCCAGCGCCAGCGCATCGCTAGGACGCGAATCAATGGTCATCATCTCCCCATCACGCTCCACGCAAATCAGCGCATAAAACGTATCGTCTTTCAATTCGCTCACAATAATCTTCTGCACCCGCACTTCCAGCCCCAGCAAAACATTCTTCAACAAATCGTGGGTCATCGGCCGTGGCGTCTGGACTTTCTCAATTTCCAGCGCAATCGCATTCGCCTCATACACGCCCACCCAGATCGGCAAAATCGCCTGCCCGCCCACATCCTTCAACACCACTATCGGCATGTTCGTCACGGGATCCATCATCAGCCCACGAATCTTCATTTCCACTTCCACGTTGGACCCCCGATCAGCAGTCTCGCAAAAAAGCCTTTGGGTGGCCTACCCTTGCGTTTTTCGCAAGGGTGGGTCCTTCTCCGCTTTTATCCAACCTCAACCCTCTAATCTCTAACTTTAAACCAGTCATCCCGACTGAACTAAGCCGCCACTCAACTTTCGCCAGCGAGCCACGACCAGTCATTCCGCCTGCCTGCCGCGGGCAGGACCGAAGTAAGCCGGCGCTTTTTCTTCTCCTTCGCTCCTGCGAAGGAGTCGGCTTACCCAGCGGAGGAATCTCTCTTCGATCCATCCGCACTGACATCCTCAAGCACATGGATCCCCACCAGACTCCCCGTCCCACTATCCGTCACCTTCACGCGCACGTAGCTTCCCAAAAGCTCCCGCTCTTGTGAAGAGAAACTTATCACTCGATTCGAAGTAGTATGCCCTGACCACTGATTCTCCCGCCGCGATTTGTTACTCACAAAAACATCCAACTCCTGCCCCAGCATCGCCAAATTCCGCGCCGTCTGAATCACCCGCTGCTTTTCCTGAATCATTGCCAACCGCCGCCCCTTGATCTCCTCTGAAATCGGATCATTCAACGCCAAAGAAGGCGTATTCGGCCGCGGCGAATATTTAAATCCAAACACCCCGTCATACTGCGCCTCATCCAGCATGCTCAACGTCTCTTCAAAATCCGCATCCGTCTCACCCGGAAATCCCACAATAATATCCGTGGTAATACTGATCGGCCGCTTAGCCCCGCGGATCAGCGCAATCTTCTCCAGATATTCCTCGCGCGTATACGTCCGCGCCATCGCCCGCAAAACCTTCGTCGAGCCCGACTGCACCGGCAAGTGAATGTGATCGCAAAGCTTCGGCTCGCGATCAATCGCCTCCACAATGTCCGCGCAAAAATCCCGTGGATGTGAAGTCGTAAATCTTACCCTGCGAATCCCTGCCACCTGCGCCACTTCCAGCAACAATTCCGAAAATTTCATCCCTCGCGCAGTCGGATCCACATACGAATTCACCGTCTGCCCCAACAATTGCACTTCGGAATATCCCAGCTCCGCCAGCTGCCGCACTTCCCGCAAGATCGATTCACTGCCCCGGCTGCGCTCCGGCCCCCGCGTGTGCGGCACCACGCAATACGCGCAAGCCTTGTCGCAACCTTCGATAATCGTCAGATGCGCGCGCCAAGGATTGTCCCGCCGCGTAATCTCCGTCTCAAACGTTTCATCCGTATCGTTATCCAGCCCAGTAACCCGCTTGTTCCCCGCTTCCAACTCCGCCAGCATCTCCGGCAATTTCCGGTAGCTCGCTGAGCCGCACACCAGACTCACCCACGGCGCCCGCTTAAAAATATCCTGCCCTTCTTGCTGCGCCACACATCCCAGCACCCCGATAATTTTGTCCGCGCCGCGCTCTCGATATTCTCCCAGCCGCGAAAACACTTTCTGCGCCGCCTTCTCTCGAATGCTGCACGTGTTATACAAAATCATCCGCGCTGCTTCCGGCGTCTCCACCTGCCGGTACCCGCGCGACAACAGCAGCCCCGCCACTTTCTCCGAATCGTGGTCGTTCATCTGGCACCCAAACGTCTCCAGAAAAAACGTTCCCCCATTCGCCGTATCGCCAAAACTTCTACCCGGCGCAGTCGCATCACCAGACACCACGCCGTCAGCAACAGTAATCCTGCCGCGAGCATGAAATTTATTGGAATGAACAGTGTGGCCAGTGTGAGCTGAGGGATTGAGTACGAGCCCGCCGTTCTCGGCGCCGCCGCTCCTGCTTAACGACTCTACGCCGATATCGAAGGCCTTATCCATCTGAATTCGCAGTTTACCATAGCTCGATTCGCCCATTTCCGCTCACGAAACGCTCGTAACCATTAGTGTTACGTTTCGTTGCTTCCCATGTATGCGTATGCTACGGTTCTTGAGTCACTAAAAATTCGCTTCCACTGAGGGGTAAACCATTTTTCTGTTCGCTGCGTTCTTTTTGACCGACATCGGTAGCATTCTCGAACAAACCGGTTGGGTCGCCCGTGGAGTTCTCGCGCTTCTACTAATCTTCTCCATCGTCTCGTGGGCCATGATTTTCCAGAAACTGGGTTTCTTCGGTCGCGTCAAACGCGAAGGCGACCAGTTTCTCCGCATCTTCCGCGCCACTCACGGAATCGCCAATCCCCAAGCCTTGGCGCAAGCTGGTTCCCCATACGCCACCGTGTACGCCTTTGGTTATCGTGAACTGCAAAGCCAGGTCTCGCCCAACTCCGCGAATCCCAGTTCCGGCGGCAGACTAAAAAGTCTCTCGGCCGTCACCGTAAATATGCAATTGGCTGCCGCCGAAGAAGTTCGCCGCGCCGAAAAAGGTATGTCCTGGCTCGCCACCACCGGTTCCGTCTCTCCCTTTATCGGCCTTTTCGGCACCGTCTGGGGCATCATCGACGCTTTCTCCGGCCTCGGCGCCGCCGGTTCTGCCAGTCTACGCGCCGTCGCGCCAGGCATTTCCGAAGCGCTGTTTACCACCGCGGCGGGTTTGGTCACTGCCATCCCAGCCGTAATCTTTTATAATCAATTCTTGGCAAATATTCGCAACCTTGCGCAGCGCCTCGACACCTTTACATTGGAAGTCGCCGCGCAAATCGAAAAAACTTTCAGCTGATTTTCGAGCGAGGCCTGCCCTAACGCTGGTCTCAAGTAACCTGGACGAACATGGCATCCATTCAAAAAGGCACCCAATCCTCGCTCTCCGAGATCAACATGGTCCCCTTCGTGGACGTCGTGTTGGTGCTCCTCATCATTTTCATGATTACAGCCCCCATACTTCAGTCCGGCATCGAACTTAATGTGCCAAAAACGCACACCGTTAAAGAGAGTCCAGAGCAGCGCGTCGTGGTCTCCGTAGACAAGCAGCAACTCGTCTATGTAGGCAACACGCCTGTCAACGTTCATGAACTCGGCGACAAAGTAAAAGCCAAGCTAAAAGATCAGCAAGACGCCGTTTTTCTGCGCTGCGATGAAACCGTGCCCTTTGGCGTCTTCGCCTCCGTTGTCGACGCCCTCCGCGTCTCCGGCATCAACAACATCAGTATCGTCACCGAACCCATCACCGATCGTCCAAAAACCAGATAAATGAGCGCCCGAGATAAAAGACAAAAGAGATGAATGTCGCTCTCGCCAACACGGACGAAGTCACCCTACGAAAATTCCTGGTGTACTCCGCTTTTCTGCACGGCGCGCTAGCACTCGCCATCGGCCTCTCCGCTTGGTACCAATACCGCGGCAACCAGTGGGCCAGCGTCGGCGGCAACCTCGGTGCCGATGTCAAAGTTAATCTTGTCCCTAGCGGTGGCATCCCAATGCTGAAGCCCGACGTGACTAGCGACAGCCACGCCATCGATCCCACCAAGGGCCTTTATAAAGAAGAACCGAAACCGCCAGACATTCCTGAAGTTCCTCAGGACGCGCTGGCTATTCCTAAGTTTAAGGACCAGACGCCTCCCAAGCCCGTCCCCGTCCCCATCGTCCATCCCGACAAGGACTTCAAGGATGAGCCGCGAAAGAAACCCGTCGTGCATCCCTCAAAAGTTTTTGAGGACCTCCGCCCTACTCCAAATAACGCCGTAAACTACGGCAAAGGCGGCAGCCCGAATATGCCCACCGGGTACGGCAACAATCCCGGGCAGACCACCAGTGGCGTGCAGATTCAAGGCCAGGGCGGCGGCGATTTCGCCACCCGTTACGGTTGGTATGTGG